>DATAAD010000114.1:0-29811 GCA_036260295.1 Acidimicrobiales bacterium
GGATGTCCCGCGCCTGCCCTCGATCGCCCCCACCGCGGCACCGCTGTACTGCGGCGCCGAGGCCCACGACCCGGGGGTGTGGGGCGTCAGGGACAGGTGGAGCATGGCAAGAGACACGCGGTCGTGCAAGCGGGCCCAGGATGCCTCTGAGCAGCCACTTCGCGCGTCTTCGCAGGTCAGAGGCACTGAGATTTCCTGCCTCTAGTTCATGTTGAGGCTTGGCCGGGCGAGGAGGTCCGGCGGGCCTCGGCCCGGCGCTCGCCGGGCAGGCGCTCGAGGCCGGCGCCTGCCTCGCTGTGGTCGACGAAGCCCATCAGACCGGCCACGATCCGGTGCCCGGCCTGCTCGGCGATGAGGCGGTGCATGTCCTGGCAGATGCGCCGGTAGGAGGGGTGGCCGGCGGGCGACGTGCGCAGCTCGAGCATGTGGAGGGCGGCCCGGGCGTTGAGTTCGATCGAGTAGCGCAGCTTGTAGGCCAGGGCCACGGCGTAGGAGGCCTGGGACGGGACGTGCTCGGCCAGGGCGTCGTGAAGGGCGGCCGAGCAGGCCATGGCCTCCTCGAAGGGGCGGGCCGCGCCGGCGGCCAGCACGTCGTCGGACATGACGTAGCCGTGGCTCGGCGTCAACGCCTGCCATTGGATGGTGAGCATCCGGTGGCGCTGGAGGTCGCGGAAGGCCCCGTAGTCGGAGAGCACGTCGAAGCGGTACGACAGGTGCTCGAGGGCGCGCCCCGGCTTGTGGCGGCGGTTGCGGCGCTCGCCGACGTAGGCGTGGGCCACCGCGTGGCGCTCGTCGGCGGACAAGGTGCGCACCCGGGCCAGGATCTGGTCGTCGGGCAGGTCGAGGTGGGGGTAGAGCATGGCGGCCAGGAGCTTGTCCTCGCCCTCGGGGTCGAAGTCGACCAGGGTCACCGCCGGGCGGGGCTCGGGCTCCACCCCGGCGAACAGCCGCTCGGCCACCTCGGCCATGGCCCGGGCGGTGCCCGCCAGGTAGGCGGTCCACTCCCCTCCCCGGTCGGGCCGGTCGAGGCGGGTCAAAAACGAGGGGATCACCTTGCGCAGCTCGGTGACCATGAGCTCGGCGTAAGCGCGGGCCTCGGGCAGAGGGTGGCCCCGCATGCGCAGGAGGAGCAGCTCGTAGGCCTGGCCCGTGCCGTAGATGCCGACGTTGGACAGGGCGGCCGCGGGCAACAGCCCCCGGAGGGCGTCGAACGCCTTGGCCCTGATCGACTGGCGGTACACGAAGTCCGAGTCGCCCGGCTCCTTGGGGTGCAGGGCCCGGTAGTGGTCGCCCAGGACGGGCACCAGGGCCGCGTAGGTGTCGAAGAGGCTGTCGAGGTCGGCCACGTAGCGGGTGCCGAGGGGGGAGGCGAGCACGGCAGGGTCGCGGTGGTAGCGGTAGCGGCCCCCGAGGCGGGTGTCATAGGCGACGTAGCGGGTGGACTGCTCCAGGTAGGCCATGAGCCGCCCCCACTCCAGGACCTTGGTCAGCAGGTTCGACGCCTGCTCGCAGGCCAGGTGGACGCCGCCGAGCTGGGCCACGGAGTCGTCGCCGTACTCGGTGAAGACCCGCTCGTAGAGGGCCTCGGCCCGCTTGAGACCGACGGTGGCGTCGACCGAGGCGTCGCCCGCGGTGTCGAGGTCGCCCACGAACTCGTCCAGGAACAGCCGGCGCAGGCTCTTGGACGAGCGCGAGTACCTGGCGAACAGGGCCCCCTTGACCACCTCGGGGAGGTTGACGAGGGCGAACACCGGGCCGTCGAGGTCGGTGAAGTAGCGCCGGAGGACGTCGGCCTCCTGGTCGGTCCAGCGCTCGACGACGTAGGGATGCATGGAGGGGCGAGATTACGGTCCCGAGCCGAACGTGGCGCGGACCTCCTCCACCGCGCCGGGCGCGAGCCACAGGTCGACCACCGTCATGGCCATGGCCTTGGCCCCGTCCAGCACCGCCTTGTCACCGTCCTCGGACGCGGCCCAGCGGGCGAACTCGGCCGAGTGCAGGGGCACGTCGGGTGGGGCCACGGCGATCATGGGGTGGATCGACGGGACCAGGTGGCTGACGTTCCCCATGTCGGTGCTGGCCACCACCCGGTTGGCGGCGCTGGGATCGGCCACCTGCCGGCCGACCGTGGCGCTGTTGGTCCGGTAAAGGTCGATGAGGGCCGGGTTGGTGCGCAGGTCCGAGTACTCCGGGGACGTCGGGGAGACCTCCATGCGGCAGCCGGCAGCCGCCGCCCCTGCCTCCAGGCAGGCCAGCACCCGGGCCTTGAGGGGCTGGAGGGTGTCGATGGTGGCCGACCGCACGTACCACTCGGCCTCAGTGTGGTCGGGGACGATGTTGGGCTTCTCCCCCGCCTTGTGGAACACGCCGTGGATGCGGTCGGTCCAGGCGATGTGCTGGCGCAGGGCGGCCACCGCGTTGTATCCGAGGACCATGGCGTCGAGGGCGTTGCGCCCGTGGTGGGGGGCGGCGGCCGCGTGGGCCCCCCGCCCGAAGTACTCGACCTTCCAGGTGGCGATGGCGATGACGTCGGGCTCGGTGAGGTCGGCGCCGGCGGGATGGACCATGAGGGCGGCGTCGACGGCCTCGAAGGCGCCGCGGTCGCCCATCAGCACCTTGCCCCCGCCTCCCTCCTCGGCCGGCGTGCCCAGCACGACCAGCCGCCCCCCCGCCTCGTCGACCACGGAGGCGGCCGCCAGGCCCGCCCCCAGGCCGGCGGCGGCGATGACGTTGTGGCCACAGCCGTGGCCGATGCCCGGGAGGGCGTCGTACTCGCAGATGACGGCCACGTTGGGACCGCTCCCGTCCCCGTACCGGGACTCGAAGGCGGTGTCGAGGCCGTAGGCCCCGGCTTCGGTCCCCAGGGCCGAGGCCAGGAGGTCGGCGGCGAAGGTCTCGTCGAAGAGCAGCTCCGGGTGGCCGTGGATCCGGTGCGAAACCTCGAGGAGGAGGTCGGCCCGGCGGTCGACCTCCTCCTGCACCCGCGCTTTTGCTTCCTCCAACTCCATCGCCCCTGAGGCTAGGCCGCCTCGGGGGAGAGCGGTTCGAGGACTACCTCTTGAACTTGTCGGCCACGTTGTCGACGGCGTCCTTGACCTTGCCCTTGCCCTGGTCGACCTTGCCCTCGCGCTGGAGGTCTTCGTCGTCGGTCAGGTCGCCGGCTGCTTCCTTCACGCGTCCCTTGAGGTCATCTGCGTTGTCGACCATGTCGTCCTCTCCTTCGGTTGCGTACCGAGAGTGTTCCCGTCGGGACCGTCCGGCTAACGGACGGCGGCCATCAACAGGAGCCCCCCGTCGATCACCCACGAGGCGCCGGTCGTGTAGGAGGCCTCGGGGCCGGCCAGGTGGACGATGGCCCCCGCCACCTCCCGGGCGTGCCCCGGGCGACCGAGCGGGATCCGCGGGCGCTCCTCCGTCGTCGGGTCGACGTCGTGCTGGCCGGTCATCGGAGTGGAGATCTCTCCCGGGGCCACGGCGTTGACGAGGACCCCGTGCTCGGCCAGCTCCAGGGCCATGACCTTGGTCAGCAGGCCCAGGCCGCCCTTGGCCGCGCAGTAGGCCGACGAGCCCTCGAGGGGCACGTGCTCGTGGACCGACGTGACGTTGATGATCCGCCCGCCCCGCCCCGCGGCCACCATGCGCCGCGCCGCCCGCTGGGCCAGGAGCATGGGGCCGGTGAGGTCGACGTCGAGGACGCGGCGCCACGAATCGAGCTTCATTTCCAGGAACGGCTCGGTGATGCCCGTGCCCGCGTTGTTTACCAGGACGTCGAGGCCGCCCAGCGCGTCGGCCAGCTCGTCGACCACGTCCGCCGCGGCCGGGAGGTCGGTCAGGTCGAGGCGGCGGACCTCCGCCCTGGGCCGGCCTCCCGGGCCGGCCTCCGCCCTGGGCCGGCCCCCGAGGGCGGCCACCTCCTCGGCCGTGCCCTTGGCCCCGTCCTCGTCGGTGTGCCAGGTGATGCCCACGTCGTAGCCGGCTTCGGCCAGGGCGACCGCCGTGGCCTTCCCGATCCCCGAGTCGGATCCGGTGACGATGGCAATGGGCCGGCCTCCGCGGCCGGCCTCCGCGGTCCGGGCCATCAGCTGTTCCAGCGCAGGACGGCGCCCATCCCGCCGTCGAGGCCGGCGCCGGGCTCGACGATCCATATGCTGGCGCCCGTGCCCAGGGCGGCCCGGACCGCCACGTCGGCCAGGCGGCCGTCGGCGGGCTGCTCCACGCCGAGGCCCCGGAGGTCGTCCTCCCGGAGCGCCAGCTGCGCCGGGTCGGGGCCGAACCAGGCGGTGCGGGAATCGTCGGGGTCGTCGGGCGCCAGCAGCAGGACGTCGACGGCAGCCATGGCCAGCGCGTTCAGCGTGGCCTCCACCCCCTCGACGGCGCGGTCGCCCTGCCCCCGCTCCTCCCGGAACTTCTCCAGCAAGGCGTCGCCGTCGGCGTTGACCGCCAGCTCGACCGCGATCCGGGCCTGCTCCTCGAACGACTGCTCCGATCCGTCCTCCGAGCGTCCGGCCGAGACGACGTGCAGTCGCTCGGCGAGCTCGGCGGGCAGCGCCTCGGTGAGCAGGGTGACGGCCCGCTGGTCGCCGGCCGCGACCACGACCCGGGCGTCGACCCGGCGGGCCAGCTTGGCCACCTGCTCGGCGGCGTCGGCCGCGTTGCGCTCCCACGTGTGCTCGGCCCGCTCCTGGTACCGGCGCTGCGACCACCCGCCGGCGTTGGGCTTGCGGATGGGGTGGTCGTCGCCCCCCGCCTCCCGCTGGATCTCCGGGCCCTCCCGGCGGTACCCGGAAAGGTCGGCGCCCAGGCGGTCGGCCAGGACGGTCACGTAGCCCGGAGTGCGCTGGCGCCAGGCGATGACCTGCACGAGAGAGGGCAGCGACGCCCAGCGGACGAGGTCCCGGTCGTTGGGCAGCCGCGACCCGTGCTCGACGTGGAGCACGCCGACCGGCGTGGCCACGACGGCCAGCCCGTCGCCCCGGAGGTGGGCGTCGGGGATGAGCGGGTCGACCTCGGCCAGGACGTCCTCCGGCGTGCCCTGGGCGCTCGCCTCGTCGCGGACGGGCTTCCACCGCTGCTCGGACCGCTGGGCGGCGTTGTCGATACCGCTCTCAGTCGTCAGCTGCACGGTGAGGAAAGGCCCTGGAGCCTTGACCAGGTCGGCCAGGTCCGACGTGTCGGGGGCGACCTGCGGGGTGAGTCCGGCGCGTTCCATGGACTTCGTTCTCCCCCGCCGCGCCCGAGCCCATACGTCTCGGCGAGAAGGGCTCTACGCCGCGGGGAGCAGTCGCTTGGCCACGCCCGAGGCCACCTGGGTCGGGCGCTGCTGCTCGCCCATGAGGGCGTCGGTGACCACGAGGGCGCCGGTCAGGGCGGGGATGGCCCACTGGAGCTTCTCGAGCTTGCGCTGGGCGTCGGCCACCTCGGCCGGGGTCTCGGCGGCCGGCGTGGTGCCACCCTCCACGGGGACGTCGCCGGCCGCGATCACCTTCTGGCCCAGGGCCCGCGAGTAGGCGGTGGCGGCCAGGGCGGCCACGGTGACGCCGGTCTTGGCGATGCTGGCCATGCCGACACCCTTCTGGCCCGCCATCCGCGACTTGTTGCCGAACGAGAGGAGTGCCGAGCCCAGGAGGTGGGCGCCGATGGCCCCCAGGTTGACCGGCGTCCAGCGGTTCCAGCCGGCGTTGGCCACCCGGGCCCGCTGCTCTTTGCGGTCGACCTCGGCGGCGGCCCCGTTGAGGCCGATGGCGCCCATGAGGGAGCCGCCGAACCAGGCGGCCAGGCCGATCTCGTGCAGGGAACGGGCGACGGGGTTGGTTGCAGCCATGGGAGATCCTCCGGAAGGGACGCGGACGCGCGACGGCCTACCCGGCGCCTGCGGCCCCTAACCGGGTCTTTCGTTCGCCACGGACGTGGCTACTCCTCCTCGCCGCTCCATTCCCGGTCCTCGCGGTCCCACTTCTCGTTGCGGGCCTCGACCCGGTCCTTCCAGTCCTCGGCCGCCTCCCGGGACTCGTACGGCCCCATGCGGTCCTCGGGCGGGCAGGCCCCTTCCGCCTCCTCGGCCCGCCCGTGCTTCAGGCACCAGTACCACGCGCCGGCCATCGGCCCTCCTTCCCTCGTCGAGGACGCTACGCCGCGGCCCGAACCCCGGCGCTCAAGGTGCGGTCCCCCGCTGCCGATAGGACGACCGACAAGACCGTCGGCCTCGACCACGAGATCGTCGACCTGACCCGGGGGGTGAATGCCGCGGCCACATCGTCATCTCCCGAGCAGGACCGGCCCCGGCGTCTCGGTGACCGGTTCAGGGCGACGCGCGTCCTGCGCGCCGGCCCCGGCGGCGAGACACTGCGGGGCATCGACACGGCCGACGGCAGCGAGGTCGTGATCCGGACCGTCGCCAGCCCGGACCCGTCCGCCGCCGCCCGGCTGGAGGAGGAGCTGGCGACCCTCGTCGGGCTCGAGGGGACAGGCCTGGTTTTGCCGATCGCGGCCGGCCGGCAGGGCGGCGTCGTCTACTCCGTGCAGCCCTACGTGCCCGGTGTGACGCTCGAGGCCCACCTCGGCGCCCGGGCGGCGCCGCTCGAGGCGGCCGACGCCCTCACCGTGGGCCGTGGCGTGCTGTCCGCGCTGGCCGAGGCCCACGACCACGCCGTGCTCCACGGCGACGTCCGTCCGTCCAACGTGGTGGTCCGAGCGGTGCCCGGGCGGCCCGGCCGGCTCGAGGCGGGCTGGAAGGGCTGGACCTGGCTCAGCTGGAGAGCCTGCGGGCCTGGGACGGCGGGGACGGGCTCTTCCTGTCGAACCTGGTCCGGTCGTTCCTGAGCACGGCGACGGTCGCCCTCCGGGCCTTGGCCGATGCGGTCGCGGCCGGCGAGCTGCAGGCCCTGGCCCGGGAGGCCCACCGTTTCAAGGGCGAGGCCTCGACGCTGGGGCTGACCGGAGTGTCGTCGCTGCTGGAAGAGCTGGAATGACTTCGGCCACCGCTCGACCGGAGCCTGGCAAAGGGACTGTTGACCAGGACGACACAGGAAATGGAGCGGGCGGGCGATGTGCTGCGAGCCGCCCTCGGCGACGCGGTGGTGTTCTGACCCGTCCCTGGTGGCACGGCGGGGCGCACGAGCGACCCGTACCGGTGCTGACCTGCGGTGATGCCCGGCACTGTCCGGCGAGAGGGGTGTCAGCGCTCCGTCGTCGGAGCACGTGGCCGCGCCGCTGCCACGCGTGTCACTCGCGGTACATTCGCAAATGACCGCGGCCGCTCACCCTGTTATTGAGACTTTGTCCACAGGAAACGGTCCTTGCATTTCCTCGAACCACCCACAATCATTCGGCCTACCGGCCCCGAGGCCGCGGTCGCCGTTCCCGCTGTCCGAACGGCGACGCAAGCAGCAGAGAAGGCTGGGGCGTGAAGAGGACTCATCGAAAGGCGGGCAGGTCGTTCGCCATGGGCATGGCGCTGGCGATCCTGCTGCTGGCCGTACCTGCGGTCGTCGTGACCGGCCAGCACGCGGGCGCCAGTCTCGTGACCGGCTTCCTGGAGATCTGCAAGGAGGCGGACGGGCAGTCCGTCTCGGGCGACTTCACCTTCGAGGTCGGCGGCGAGGCTGTGGTCGTGCCGGTCGGCGCCTGCTCGGGACCGCTCGAGCTGCCGGCCGGACCGGCCACGATCGTCGAGTCGCCGGTCGACGGGTTCTCCGTCACCGACGTGCGGACGGCGCCGGCCGACCGTCTCGTCACCCGGGACCTCGAGGCGGGGACGGCCCGCGTGACGATCGTCGCCGGCGACGTGTCGGCCCAGACCGCGGTGACCTTCACCAACCGGGCCGAGCTCGCCCCCCTCAAGGTGTGCAAGGTCGCCGGCCGCGGCGTGGCCGTGGGGACCGAGTTCGACTTCCACGCCGGGAGCCGCCCGGTGATCGTCCCCGCCGGACCGGCACCCGGCGGCTACTGCGTGCTGGCCGGAACGTTCCCGGTCGCCTCCGACGTGGTCGTCTCCGAGCTGACGCCACGGGGCGTCGAGGTGTCCGCCATCTCGGTGGCCCCGCTGACTCGCCAGGTCGGGGCCGCGAACGTCGACGGGGGGACGGTGGTGGTGCGCATCGGGCCCGGGTTCACCGAGGCCACGTTCACCAACAGGGTGCCGACCACGCCGACCACGCCGCCCGCGACGACACCCACCACCGTCCCCGTGCTCACGACGACCACGACCGCTCCGCCGGCCTCGACGACGACGACGGTCGCCCCTGTGGCCACGACGACCACCGTGCCCCCGTCGCCGACGACCACCGTTCCGACCACGAGCACGACCACCAGCACCACGGTCCCCGCGACCACGGTCCCGCCCACCACGAGCACGACCGTGCCGGCCAGCACCACCACCACGACGGCGGGGCCGTTCACGAGCGTGGTGCCGACGTCGCTGGTGCCCACCTCCTCGACGACGACCACGCCCGCGGTGGCGGTCACCACGACCACCACGGTCCCGGCCGGAGGCGTCACCCCGACGACGACGCCTCCCCTGGCCACGACGACCGTCCCGCCCACATCCACCCCGCCCGGGGCGACCACCTCCGTCCCGGCCAGCACGACCACGGTGCCCGCCTCGTCCGCACCACCGACGCCGGTGGCCCAGTCGACGACCCTCCCACTCACCCCCGCCAAGGTCACCCTCGTCGTCCCGCGCACCACCACGCAGCTGTCGCTGACCGGCCTCCCGACGCTGCCACTGCTCGCCCTGAGCGGCCTGGCGGTGGCCTCCGGCGGGCTGCTCCTCGCCCTGGCGCGCCACCGTCGGCGCCCCCTCCCCGTGGACGACGACGAGTTCCCGGCCCTCACCTTCGCCGCCGTGGGCTGGGAGAGGTTCCGACCCTCAGAACCGGCGCTTGATTGGAGTTCGTGGTCTGCGGCTGCCGTGGGCGCCCATCCCGGTGCGGACGTCGAGACCGGCCCGGGCGAGGGCCCGGGTGAGGGCCGCCCGCTCCTCGGCCCCGATCCGCTGTGCCGGGAGCAGACCGGTGTCGATGCCCATGGCGTCGCACACGGCGACGAGCACGCGGTCGTACTCGGCCAAGTCCTGCTGCTGCCGCCGTTCGGCCTCCGACGTGAGCACCGGATGTCGCCGGTACTCGTCCAACCGGGCGTAGATCCGCCGTAGCCGCTCCCCCAGCTCCTCGACCGCCGACAGGGCCGGCGCCGGCTCCGGCGGAGGGGCCGAGCTCGGCCGGGGCCGCTCGGCCGGGCGCGACGGCGGGACCAGGGTGGCCACCGGTGCGGCGGCTGCCCGCCGGTCCCGCGGGCGGGGGTGGTCCTCCGCCGCCTCTTGGAGCTGCCGGCGCAACTCGGCCAGCTGTCCGAAGGTGAAGGTCGCCTGCGCCCGCAGGGCCTCGGCGGCCGTCTCCGCCTCCTCGGCCCGCCGCTCGGCGCTGACCATGCGCTCGAACAGGGCCTCCAGGTCCTCGAGGGTGATCACCACGCTGCCCGCCGGAACGCCGCCGTCCTCCGCAGGGCGACGGTCGGCCTGCTGGGCGGCCCGGGCCAGCACGTCCTCCAGCTTCACCTCGACCCGCTCCAGGCCGGTGCCGCTCGTCACCTTCCGGTCGGCGACCACGCCCATGCGCCGCCACTTGCGGATGGCGCTGACCGAGAACCCCGTCCGGGCCGCCGCCTCGCTCTGCAACACCCAGGTACCGCTACGTACCTGCTCCGTAGCAGGTACGTGTCGGGCGTCGTGCCCCTGGACAGTGGTCACCGGAGGACGGGGCTCAACCGGCGCTCGAGGCAGCCGGCGACCAGTCGTAGACCTTGAGCGAGGGGGCGCCCGGCCGCGGGCGGCTCCGCTTCACCGGTGGAGGCGTCTCGGGCTCGGGGAGCGGGGGCGCCGCAGGCCGGGCGGCCACGCCGGCGTCGGACAGCGCCCGGCGGGCCTCGGCCAGGGTGCTCTCCACCACGTCGTAGGCGTGCATCAGGCGGGCCTGGTTGCGCTGGAGCCCCTCGACCCGCCGGTGCAGCGCCTCGACCTCGGCCTTCATCTCGGTGAGGATCTCCTGCCGCCGTCCCTGGGCCGCCCGGATGATGTCCTTGGCCTTGCCTTCGGCAGACACGATATGGGCCGTCGCCTGGGTCGCGGCGTCGCTCAACATGGCCGACGCCCGTTCCTCTGCTTGACGCACAATGCCGGCGGCCGCATCAGTGGCCTGCTGGCGAATAGCCGCCTCGTGCTTGCGTGCCCGTCCGACAATCTCGTTGGCCACGACCTGGGCCGATTCCAGCGCTCGTGTCATCCGCTTGGGCAGCTCGGCCACCAGCTCGTCGTCGGTGAGCGAACCCACTTCCGACAGTTGGCGCTCGAGCACTTGGACCCTGGCCGTCAGCTTCTTGTTGGCCGTCGCCTGGACCTGCGCTTCGGCCGTCGCCTCCTTCAGGCGCTCCCAGAGCTCCTCGGGGTCTTCCAGACCCGTCAGTTGCATCCGCGCGCGGTTCAGCCCGAAACCCGTTGGCACATTGGCTCCCCAGCATCCAAAGCCCGACCGATATACACAAGTTGTACACAGCGACAGCGATAGCGACTTCGCCGTTCGCCGAGACTTGCGCCGCATGATAGGTCAACGGAACGGGGCGCGCATCAGCGACATTTCTCATCCGGCCAGGTGGCGACGGAATGGTGCGAGATGCGTTCGGAGGAGCTACTGGCGGGCCAGGTAGGCGTCGCGCAGCACGTTGGTCTGGAGCTCCATCTCCTCGAGCCGGTGCTTGACCACGTCGCCCAGGCTGACGATGCCGCACAGCCGGCCGTCCTCGACCACAGGCACGTGACGGTTGCGGGTCCGCGTCATCTGCGCCATGACCGCGGTGAGCAGGTCGCCGGGCGCGCACAGCGGCACGTTCCGGGACATCACCGCCACCACGCTCATGTCGAGGAGGTCGGCGCCGTGGCGGGCCAGGCCCCGCACGATGTCGCGTTCGGACAGCACGCCCTCCACCCGCATCTCGTCCCGGGTGACGACCAGGGCGCCCACGTTCTGCATGCGCATGCGGTGGACGGCCATCAGCACCTTGCCGTCGGGGCGGATCACCTCCACGTCGCCGCCCTTGTTGCGGAGGATGTGCTCGACCTTCATGCTGCCGCCCTTGCCACCACGAGCGACATGGGCAGCTCGAACGTCCGCTGGATGCGGTGGGGCAGATCCTGGCGCAACCACCGCGACAGCCCGGGGGGCAGGGTCGAGACGATGATCTCGTCGAACGGCGGAGCGTGGAGCATGACGTCGCGGATGGCGTCGATGGGATGGGTGTCGCCGACCTCCCCGACCACGTCCGCGCCCAGGGCCCGGAAGCGCTCCAGGCCGTCGGCCAGGCGCTCGGCGGCGACCGCCCGGTCGTGCCCCTCGGTCCAGAGGGCCCACCCCGGGGTGTGGGTGGCGGGGACGACCAGGTGGAACTGGCACGGGCCGGCGGCGAGGCACTCCTGCACCCGGGCGAGCAAGGGGCCACCCAGAAGCGTCTGGTTGGCCACGACGAGGTACCGGCGCATGTCGCACCCCCTCTCTTCGGCGCGATCGTACGCCCGGGGGGTCGATCCGTACAGAGTGGTGGAATCGCGCGAGCGGGCTCAGCCGCACACCATCGTCGACGGGTCCTCGCCCCGCAGTCGCATCACCCGGCGCACGGCCTCGTCGAGGCGGCGCTCGGGAAGACGACCGTCGTCGACGGCCTCCACGATCTCGTCTCGCATGGCCGCGGCCCGGTCGGCCGGCGTGGCCAGGACGAGGTCGGCCCCGGCGACCAGGGCCAGGGCGGCCGCCTCGGGCAGGGTCCAGCGGTCGAGGATGGCCGACATGCCCACCGCGTCGGTGACGGCCACGCCGTCGAAGCCGAGTGACCGCAGCATGCGATACGCCGCGGGCTCGAGGCTGGCGGGCAGGCCGCCCAGGGCCCGGAAGGTGGCGTGCGACATCATGACCGCGGGCACGCCGGCGTCGAGCACGGGCCGGAAGCCGGCGGCGGCCGTCGCTTGGACCTGGGCCAGCGGGGCGTCGGAGACGACGGTCCCGTCGTGGCTGTCGGCCAGCCCCCCCTGACCCGGGAAGTGCTTGGCCGTGGCGGCCACACCCGCCCGCCGCAGCCCCTCGGCGAACGCCGCGGCACGGGGCCCGGCCTCGGTCGGTGTCGCGGCGAAGGCCCGGTCGCCGATCGCCCCTCCCGCCGTCCCGCCCTCGGCGTCGACGACCGGCGCCAGCACGAGGTCGAACCCGAGGTCACGCAGGACTGCGCCGCGCTCGGCGGCCACGGCGGCGATCTCGGCCAGGGGGCGTTGGCCCAGCGCGCGGGCCGACGGCGTGGGCCCGAGGATCGGGCGCAGCCGCGACACCCGGCCGCCCTCCTCGTCCACGGCCACGAGCAGGCGGCGGGCCGACTGCCGACGCAGCCCCGCGATCAAGGCCTCGACCTGGTCGCGGTCGACCACGTTCACCCCCAGCAGGATCACCCCGCCCACACCCAGGGCGGCGAGCCGGGCCGGAAGCGGCGCGTCGGCGGTGGTGGCGTCGCCGATGCCGAGGACGAGCACGGCCGCAGCCCGTTCGGCGAGGGATGCCGGACGGCAGGGCGCCGTCGTCGCCGTCGCCGTCGTCGTCGGCGGCGACGTCGGCGTCGGCGCTGGCGCCGTGGTGGCCGGAGCGGCGGGAGCGGCCGGTTCGTCGGACGATGCCCCGCAGGCGGCCAGGACCACGGCGGCCAGCACCACGGCGAGCAACCGGGAGGCCGGCACCAGGCCACAGTACCGAGGGGGCCCGTGCCTACCCTGGCGTGTGGCCGCCGTCCGGGTCCCCACCGTCGCCGAGGCGCCCCCCGGGCTCCTCTACCGCCCCGACTTCGTCACCGAGGCCGAGGAGCGGTCGCTGGTCGCCGCCTTCGAGGCCGGCGACTGGGAGGAGGTGCGGATGCGAGGTCAGACCGCCCTGCGCACCGTCCGCCACTTCGGCCATCGTTACGACTACGAGGGGTGGCGCCTGGTGGCGGCCGACCCCCTGCCCGACTCCGTCTCCTGGCTCCGCGACCGGGGCGCGGCCCTGGCCGAGGTGGCGCCGGAGGACTTCACCGAGACCCTGGTCACCCGTTACCCGCCGGGGGCGGGCATCGGCTGGCACCGCGACGCCCCCCTCTTCGGGCCCAAGGTCGTCGGGATCTCCCTGCTCGCCCCCTGCCGGCTGCGGTTCCAGCGGCGCACGGCCGAGGTCCGCCGCGTCCACGACCTGGACCTGGCCCCCAGATCGGCGTATGTCCTGTCCGGCGCCGCCCGGTGGTCCTGGCAGCACTCGATCCCGGCCGTGCCCGCACTGCGGTACTCGATCACCTTCCGGACCGTCGTCCGCACCGGGCGAGCCGACGTACCCCCGCCGGCTCCGTAGGCTGGGGCCGATGAACTGCCCCGTCGACAACGAGACCCTCCAGATGACCGAGCGCAGCGGCGTCGAGGTCGACTACTGCCCCCGGTGCCGCGGCGTGTGGCTCGACCGGGGCGAGCTCGACAAGATCCTCGAGCGAGCCGAGCGCGAGATCCCGGTGCCGATGACGATGACCGGTCGCCTCCGCGACGACTACGACCGGGAGGACGACCGGCGCCGGGACCACGACGACGACGACGACTACCACCGGCGTGACAGCTACGGGCGCCCGTACAAGAAGAGGCGGAAGAACTTCCTCTCAGAGATGTTCGAGTTCGGCGACTGACACTCGTCCCGGGTCAGCCCGGGCCGGCCGCCATGGCCGCCACCAGCCCGTCCATGGCCGGGATGACCGCTCCCGGGACAGGGTCGCTGTTCACGACCAGGGAGAAGACGACCGGCCGACCTCCGGCGGTGGTCAGGTACCCGGACAGGGCTCGGCTGGCCCGCACCGACCCGGTCTTGGCCCGCACGTTGCCGGCCCCCGGCGTGCCGTGGAACCGGTTGGCGAGGGTGCCGGTGCGGGCACCCACGGCCAGCCCGTCCACCAGCTGGTGGAACCAGGGCTGCGAGCGGGCGGCGACGAGCAGCTCGGCCCACTCGCGGGCCGGCCGGGCGTTGTCGCGGCTGAGCCCCGAGCCGTCGGCGGCCGTGCCGCTGAGCCGGACGCCGGCCTCGCCCGCGAGCTGGCGTACGGCGGCCATGCCGTTCTCCAGGGTCCCCAGCCCCCTGGCCCGGCGCCCGACCTCCTTGAGCAGCATCTCGGCGTAGAAGTTGTCGCTGTAGGTGAGCATCTCGCGGGCCAGGTCGGCGACCGGCGCGGAGCCGAGGGAGGCCACGACCGGTGCCGCTCCGGGCGCCGTCCCCATCCGCTCTCCCCCGGTCACGTTGATCCCGTACCTCCGGAGGGCGGTCCGGAAGGCGCCCATGTTCCCGAGCGCGGGGTTGGCCAGGTACTCGGGGTCGGTGCGCAGCAGGTTCCGGTCCACGGCCAGGGCCGACAGCGGACCGACGAAGTTGGGGACGTGGCGCTCGGTCCACCCCGGCGCCTTGCGCTCGCCGTCGAAGCCTGACTCGTCGGCCACCAGGTCGCCGGCCACCTCGGTCACACCCTGGTCGCGCAGCTGGGCGGCGAGGCGATCGAGCGAGTGGCCGCCGGTCGAGCGCAGGGTCGGGTCGCCTCCACCGACGAGGAAGAGGTCGCCCCGCAGGGCCGAGCCGTCCCTCTCCCCGTCGACCCGCACCTCGGTGTTCAGGGTCGCGCCGGCGCCGATGATCCCGTAGGCGCCCCAGGCCACGAGGAGCTTCTCGTTCGACCCCGGCCGGAGGGCCACGTCGGCGTTGTGGGTCAGTACCATCCCCGACCCCTCGACCCACACCGCCAGTCCGACCATGGCGCTCTCGAACCGGGGATCGGCGAGCGCGGCCCGCACCGCCTCGACGAACCCCGGCGGCGGCGGGTCGGGAGGGACGGTGGTCGTCGTGGTGGTCGTCGAGGACGAGGTGGTCGACGTCGACGTCGAGCTCGTGGTCGTGGTCGACGGCTCGGTCGTGGTGGGGGTGATCGTCGTGGTCGTGGCCGCCGCGACCGGCACGGCAGAGACGGACGCCGACGGCTCGTCCTGGAGGGCGGCGACGACCGCCACGAGAACGAGGACGACGCCGGCGGCTAGAGCGCGGGGTCGTCGCACTCGTCCCACCCTCCCCCTCCGCCCCTCGGCCCGTTCCGCGGACGCGGGGGCATCTGGCCGCCTTCCACGTACCCCGAGCCCGCGTCGCTCGTCGTGAGGAAGCGGATGATCCCCCGGGCCACCGCCTCGCCCTCCACCCGCTGCACCTCGGGGTCGGCCAGCAGCTCGGCCTCGGCCGGGTTGCTGATGAAGGCCAGCTCGGCCAGGGCGGCGGCGACCCCCTTCGGCTGGCGGACCATGGCGTACCAGTCGTCGCCGTTCGACCGGGTCCGCCACGTGACTCCCACCCCTGACGTCACCCACGGCACGGAATATGCGCTCAGGGCGGCGACGATCTCCTCGTAGATCAGCCCGGCCAGGCGCTTGGACTCGGGCGAGCTCACCTGGTGGTACATCTCGCTGCCCGGGATGGCGCTCGGCGCCCAGGCGGCGGCGTTGTGGTGGACCGAGACGAACGCCCGGGCCTGCAGGCCGACGGCCAGGCGGGCCCGGTTGGTCAGGTTCATGCCGTGGTCGCCGTTGCGGGTGAGGACCGTCGGGAAGCCGGCGTGCTCCAGGTAGGCCGCCGTGTGACGGGACACGGCGAGGTTGAGGGCCGACTCCGGAAGCCCGTTGGGCCCGACGGCGCCGGGGTCGTACCCGCCGTGGCCCGGGTCGATGACCACGGGCCCGGTGGGGAGCGGCGTCCCCCCGCTGAGAACGGCCTCCCGGCCGCACGGCGTGCTCACCCGCCAGGCGTCGCCCTCCCGACCCAGCACGGGCACCACGACCCCGCCTGACGAGAGCACGGCGGCGGCCTCGGGCTTCTCGCGCGGCGACGGGAAGGTGGCGGCCGCCGTCTCCTCGGTCTCGGGGACGGCCGGCGCAGGGAGGACCTGGGGTGGGAGGGCCGCCTCC
Source organism: Acidimicrobiales bacterium (assembly GCA_036260295.1). Taxonomy (GTDB): domain Bacteria; phylum Actinomycetota; class Acidimicrobiia; order Acidimicrobiales; family AC-14; genus CADCTB01. The sequence continues at coordinate 16,028 of DATAAD010000114.1, forward strand.
GTGACCCGCGGCGTGGTGGGCGTCGGCGCGGAGCACGCGGCCACGGCCGCGAGGAGGGTGAGGATCACCGCACGGGCGACGGGACCACGCCGCATGCGCCGTAGTGTCGCAGACGGTGCCTGCGCTGCACGTTCGCCCCCTGGCGTCGGTGGTCCTGCTCGTCGCCCTCGTCGGGTGCGCCGACCGGGGCGAGCGGGCGGTGCCGCCCTCGTCCACCACGTCCACCGACCCCGTCACCACCACCCTCCCGCCGTCGACGACGACCACGGCGACGGGCGGGCCGGCCACCGTGGTCAGCCGGGGGAACCCCGACCGCCGCGTGGTCGCCCTGACCTTCGACGCCGGGGCCGACGCCGGCTTCACCGCCCAGATCCTCGACACGCTCGACCGGTCCGGCGTCCCGGCGACGTTCGGGATCACCGGCCGGTGGGCCGAGGCCCACCCCGAGCTGGTGAGGCGGATCGCCGCCGCCGGCCACCTGCTGATGAACCACACCTACGAGCACCGCTCGTTCACCGGGGTCTCGGCCCACCCCGCCGTGCTTTCCGCCGCCGAGCGGAGGGCCGACGTCGAGCGCACGGACGAGGTCATCCGGGGGCTGACCGGCCACAGCACCCGGCCCTGGTTCCGGCCGCCCTACGGCGACTACGACGCCTCGGTGAACGCCGCGGTCGGCGCCCTCGGCTACCGGTACAACGTGCTCTGGACCGTGGACTCCCTCGGCTGGCAGGGGCGGTCGCCGGCGGCCATCACCGCCCGCTGCCTCGACGGCGCCGTGCCCGGGGCCATCCTCCTCTTCCACGTGGGGGCCGCCTCCCAGGACGCCGCCGCTCTCCCCGATGTCCTCGCCGGCCTGCGACAGCGGGGCTACGAGCTCGGCACCGTGGCCGACGTGGTCGGCGGGTGACGCCGGCCGCGCCGGTGATGGCAGGACGGTCTGCGGCACCCAGAGGATGACCCGCGCCTCCCGGTGCCTCCTTCCCGGTCAGACGGTAGATTCTCGCCGCGGCGAGACGGGAGGCGGCATGGATGCTCACGAGGTTGGCGGTCTGTGGCTGCTGCGGGAGATGTGGGACTTCCCCAGCGGGGTGCCGGAGGACGACCGGGTCGACTACCTGAAGGCGATCATGGCCTGTGCCGGGGCGGGCACGGGCCTGTCCGAGAAGGAGAAGGCCTGGGTCATCGGCTACGGCGCGGCGTGCGGCGCCCACCAGGCGACAGTCGACGCCCTCGAGGCCTACGACGCCCAGGAGGACGTGGTCGACATCCTGGAGCGCAACATGCCGGTGGCCAACACGTGGGGGCGCGTGGCGGTCTTCGACGCCATCCGGGCCTGCGGGGCCGACGGCGAGTACAACGACGACGAGCGGGCCGCCGTGCGCCGGGAGGCGGCGCGGCTCGGCATCTCCGAGGAGGTCGTCGTGGCCCTCGAGTCGCTGTACCAGCAGGAGCAGGACCTCAAGCGGGAGCGGATCGCCCTGGTCTTCGGCCAGGAGGTCCCCTACTAGGACGGGACAGCGCGGGGACAGCGTGGAGCCATCGCCGGTTGCGACGCTGCGGTCGACCAGTTCGACCGAGGAGGAACCCAAATGCTGTTTCTGACCGTTCTCGTTGCCGGCACCGCAGTCGCATGGCTGATCGGGCGCCGCCGGTCGACGTGGCAGGACCACGTCCGGCGGGGCTTCGGCGCCGCCATGATCGTCGCCGGCCTCTCCCACCTGGGCCGCCCCGACCCCTTCCTGCAGCACCTTCCCGACTGGGTGCCGTGGCCCGACGCCACCGTGTTCGTCTCCGGGATCGTCGAGATGGCGCTCGGCGGCTTCATGTACGCACCGGCTCGCTTCCGGGAGCGGGTGGGCCTCGCCCTCGCGGTGTACCTGGTCGCCGTGTTCCCGGCCAACGTCTACGTCGCCGTCGAGGGCATCGACGTCCAGGGCCAGCCGGACGGGATCTACCCGTGGGTGCGGCTGCCGCTCCAGGCGCTGTTCGTGTTCCTGGCCTGGTGGTCGACGCGGATCGCCGCTCCTGAGCCCCTGCCGCTCCCCGACGCCGGCCGGCGGGAGCACGCAACCCGCTGATCGATCCCACGCGATAGAGAAGGCGCCTGCTTCGGCGGGCGCCTTCCCGCGTGCCCGGTCGGTCAGAGGGAGATGACGTTGCCGTCCGGGTCGGCGACGACGAGGTCGACGACGTCCGGCGCCAGGGGACGGTAACGGAGGACCGAGCCGCCGAGGGAAACCACCTGTCGGACGAGGGAGTCGACCTCCCGGAGGTCCGACAGGGTGAACCCGAACCGGTTGGCCCGCCGGGCGGCGTCGAGATCCTGGCGGAGGGCGACGTGGTCGGCACTCCCCGGTATCCGGAGGTAGACGACGCCGTCGGCCGCCCGGTAGCGCTCCTCCAGGCCGAACGCCCCGACGTAGAAGCGGACGGAGCGCTCGAGGTCGGACACGGCCAGATGCACGTGGCTGAGGCCGAGTGTGGTGCTCATGTGCCGATGGTCGTGGTTCGACCTGTCCTGGCGCTGTCGAGCGCCCGCGGCTACAGGCCGGCGAGGAGACTCTCCAGAGAGAGCCTCGTGCCCTCCTCCTGGGCCTGGGCGAGCACGGTCGGGCCGAGCTGCGTGGCGACGAGCCCGGCGGCCAACCGCGCGTCCTCGGGGGCGCGGCTCCATGTCGCACCGTTCCCGTCGGCGAGGGCGCGAGCGGCACCGAGGACCAGTCCGGCGCGCCGGGGCTCGCCGTCCAGGGCCAGGGCCAGGGCCAGCCCCTCGAGGGCCGAGCGGGTCACGATGGGATCGGTCATCTCCGCCGCCGTCCGTGCCGCGTCGGCGTGCCGCCGCAGGGCCACAGCGAGGTCGCCGCGGGCCTGGGCGGCCCGCCCGAAGTCGCTGAGGCACAGCGCCCGGTTGTGGGGGCTCACGCGTCGGGAGAAGTGCCCGACGGCGACGGCCAGGTCGGCCTCGGCCTGGTCGTGCCGTCCCTGGGCGAGGGCGGCGCTACCCCTGGCGTGGAAGGCGAAGCCGAGGGCGAAGGGGTGGCTCTGCTGCCTCGCCGCGGCGACCGCGTCCTCGCCGGCGACGGCCGCCTCCGCGATGCGCCCCTGCGCCAGGCGGGCGAACGTGAGGTGGGCGAAGGTCGTCGCTGCGTAGTAGCGGTTGGAGATGGCGCCGCCCGAGGCGCGGATCTCCTCGACGGCTGCCGCCGCCTCGTCCGGGCGCCCGCGCCGGTGAGCCAACTCCGCCCGCTGGTGGAGGACCATCCCCAGATCCCAGTCGTCACCGGTCGCTTGCAGGCCCTCGGAGCTGTGGCGCAGGAAGGCGTCGGCCTCGTCGAACCGGCCGTCGGTCATGGCCGCCGTGGCCTGCAGGATGCCGACGATCGCCTCGCCCCACGTGCTGCCCGCGGCCCGTTGGCAGGCGGCCGACTCTGCGAGCAGCGGCTCGGCCTCCCTCGGCCGCCCCGCCCAGGCGAAGAGCGCCCCCCGGATGCCGAGGACGAGGCCGAGCGTCAGCAGGTCGCCCAACTGCCGCGCTCGCGCCACCGCCTCATCGAGAACGGCCGCCGCCGTGGCGTCGTCGACGAAGGAGCCGAGGTAGCCGGCCCACGCCAGCGCCCGGGCGCGGACTGCCTCGTCGACGACGGGCGTGCGGGCCAGCGATCGCGTCAGGGCCCGCCACCCACTCTCCAGTCGCCCGGTCGCCAGCCAGAACCAGCCGAGCCGGCCGGCGGTCTCCAGGGCCAGCCCCGGATCGTGTTCGACGGCCCACGCCAGGACGGCGTCGATGTTCTCGGCCTCGTCCGCCACCAGGCGGAGCGGGAGTGGGCGCCCGTTCCCGACCGGGGGACGCTCCGCCCGGCGAGCCAGGTCGAGAGCCCACGCCCCCAGCCGCCGCATCGCGGCGTCCGTCCCGCCGGCCTCGGCCAGCCGCTCGGCGCCATAGTCGACCAGGGTCTGGAGCATGGTGAACCGTGCCGGCCCGGAGGAGCGGTCGACGGTCACCAGCGACTTGTCCACCAGGCGGGCAAGGACGTCGGCGACCTCGGCTTCGTCGACGCCGTCACCGCGGCAGACCGCTTCCGCCGCCTCCAAGGTGGCCCCAGCCGCGAACACGGTCAGCCGCTCGAAGACCAGCCGCTCGACGGGGTCGAGGAGGTCGTAGCTCCAGTCGACCACGGCGCGTAGGGTCCGCTGGCGGGGAACCGCGGTACGGGGCCCGGAGGAGAGCAGGCGGAAGCGGTCGCCCAGGCGGGCGGCGATCTGGGTGACGTCGAGCGCCCGGGCCCGGGACGCGGCCAGCTCGATGGCGAGCGGAAGACCGTCGAGCCGGGCGCAGATGTCGTCGACCGCCACCCGGGCCGCTTCGTCGAACACCAGGTCGGGCGCGGCGGCCAGCGCCCGCTCGACGAACAGCCGGGCCGCCACCTCGGGCGCCAGCGGAGGGACGGCGAACAGCACCTCGCCCGGGACGCCCAACGCCTCCCGGCTCGTGCACAGGAGGGTCAGGCCCGGACACCGGGAGAGGAGGTCCTCCGCCGCGGTGGCCGCCTTGGCGACCAGGTGCTCGCAGTTGTCGAGCACGACCAACATCCGTCGGTCGCCGAGCGTCTCCGCCAACTGGGCGGCGTCGCCCTGGGCCGGCGGCGCGGTCAGCGGCGCCCCTTCGAGGCCGAGGCTGCTCCGCATCGCCGGCACCACGCCCTCGCCGTCCAGCACGCCGGCCAGGTCCACCATCCACGCCCCGCCTGGGAACCCGCTGGCCACGCGGAGCGCGGCCTCTATGGCCAGGCGGGTCTTCCCCGTACCGCCGGGCCCGGTGAGGGTCACCAGGCGGACGCGGTCGAGGACCTCTCCTACCCGGACCAGCTCGTCGTCCCTCCCGATGCAGGCGGTCAGCGGGCGAGGGAGGTTGCCGGCGGCCGCGGCCGCGGGCGCCGCGGGTGGTGGCGAGGGGCGGGCCAGGTCGAGGCTCGGGTCCTGGGCCAGGATGGCGGCCTCGAGCGCCCGCAGCTCGGTAGCGGGCTCGATGCCGAGCTCCTCGCCCAGGGTCTGACGGGCCGCTTGGAAGGCCCGCAGGGCGTCGGCCTGCCGCCCGGCGCGGTACAGGGCGAGCATGAGCATGCCCCACAGGCGCTCCCGGAAGGGGTGGGCGGCGACCATGGCCCGGAGCTCGTCGACGCACTCGCCATGGCGGCCCAGGGCCAGGTCGGCCTCGATCCGGTCCTCGACGGCCGACCGGCGGAGCTCTTCGAGCCGGCCCCGCTCCGGCGCCGCGAACTCCTCGTAGGCGAAGTCGGCCAGGGCATCGCCCCGCCACAGGGCCAGCGCCCCCGCGAGGGTGGCCGACGCCTCGCCGGCGCGGCCCTTCTCCAGATGGGCGCGACCGTCGGCGACCATGGCGGCGAACCGGAGGGCGTCGACCTGGTCGGGGCCGACGGCGAGCAGGTAGCCGGGAGGGCGGGTGACCACGACCTCGTCGGCGCCCGCCTCCCGCAGGGCGCGACGGACCTTGGACACGAGGAGGTGGAGGGCATTGGCCGCCTGCTGGGGGAGCTCGTCGCCGTAGAGGCACTCGATGAGGCGGTCGCTGCTGACGAGGTGGCCCGCCTCGAGAGCCAGGACGGCGATCAGGGCGCGCAGCTTCAGGCCGCGCAGGCTCACGATCGTGCCGTCGTCAGCCACCACCTCCAAAGGCCCCAGGAGCCGGAACTCCACGGCCCAGAGGGTAGGCGGGAGCGATCATCGCCGGTGCGACGGCGCCATCTTCTCCTCGACCCGGTGCCGGACGTCGCCCCACTTCACCGGGAGCTCCTCGGGCGTGACCGTCCAGAACACGAACGTGGAGCCTCCCATGTGAGGTCGGACGGCCGCCATGGCCGACGCATGGGGATCCTGGCGGACGAAGTCCTCCATGGCGGCCTGGTCGGCCCACGCCGACACCGTCCAGAACGTCTTGGCCAGCACGTGGGCGTCCAGGGAATAGCCCACCAGGCCGGGAGCCGTGCCGAGCTGGCCCCGGATGCGCAGCGTCCACCCCAGGAAGGCGGGGATGTGACGGTGCTTCCGGAGCGGGAGCCTCGTGGCCAGCACCGTCAGCCGGCTTCCGGGCTCGGCGGTGGCGGTCCCCCTGATCCAGGGCAGTGCAGGCATGGCAGCGTCCTTTCGTCTCGTGCGACGGCTCCCAGTGTCGGCCGGTCCGGTGTCCTGGCGCTGTCCTGGCTCCGAGCCGCGGCGGAAACCTGCCGGACAGGGCCGCACCGGAGGCTGTGCCCGTCCGTGAGCGTCGCGGGCAGACGACCCCGGAGGTACCCAAGTGTCAGAGTTCCTGTTCCGACTCGGCCGCCGCACGGCCAGCCATCCCTACCGCACGCTCGGCGTCTGGCTGCTGATCGCCGTCGTCGTGTTCTCCCTGCAGTCGTCCTTCGGCGGGGAGGTGACCAACGACTTCCGCGTCCCGGGCGTCGAGGCCCAGGAGGCCCGTGACCTGCTCGAGGAGCGCTTCCCGACCCAGGCGGGAGGGTCGGGGCAGGTCGTGTTCCACGTGCCCGACGGGCGCCTCGACGACCCGGCCCGGCGAGCCGAGATCGACGCCGCCCTCGACCGCCTCCGAGGGGGCGAGCACGTCACGGTCGTCACCGACCCCTTCGACCGGTCCGGGCCGACGGTGAGCCCGGACGGCCGCACCGCCTTCACCAGCGTCCAGTACGACAAGCAGACCCTCGAGCGGGACCACTACGACCAGGCCGTCGCCGCCGTCGAGCCGACACGGGCGGCGGGCATCCAGACCGAGATCTCCGGCTCCATCGCCATGGCCGCCAACGCCGTCGAGGGGCGCGAGGGCATCGGGCTGGTCGTCGCCATGGTCGTCCTCCTGGTGGCCTTCGGCTCGGTCATCGCCATGGGGATCCCGATCGGCACGGCCGTGCTGGGGCTGGCCGTGGGTCTGGGGGGCATCGGCATCCTGGCCGGCATGACCTCGGTTCCCGACGTGTCGCCGATGCTGGCGGCCATGATCGGCCTGGGAGTCGGCATCGACTACGCCCTGTTCGTCGTCACCCGTCACCGCCAGCACCTCCACGAGGGCATGAGCGTGGCCGACGCCGCCGGGCGGGCCAACGCCACCGCCGGCCAGTCCGTGCTCTTCGCCGGGACGACGGTCGTGATCGCCCTCGCCGGGCTGGTCCTGGCCGGGATCCCCTCAATCACCACCATGGGAGCCGCGGTGGCCGTCGTCGTGGTCGTCGCCATGGCTATGGCCGTGACCATGCTGCCGGCCTTCCTCGGCATGGCGGGGACCAAGATCGACCGGCTGTCGGTCCACCGCCGGCGCCGCGTCGAGCCGGACGATGGCTCGACCGTCTCCGGGCGCTGGGCGTCCCACGTCGGGCACCGGCCGTGGCCCTACGCCGTCGTCAGCCTCGTCGCCCTCGTCGCCCTGGCCGTCCCCGTGACCCAGCTGCGCATCGGCTGGGCCGACGACGGCAACGCCGCCGCCTCGACGACCCAGCGCAAGAGCTACGACCTGCTCTCCGCCGCCTTCGGCGAGGGCTTCAACGGCCCGCTGTCGGTGGTCGTGGAGAGCGGCGGACGCGACGTCGGCCCTGCCGTGGAACGGGTGCGAGCCGCGCTGTCGGCCGACCCGGGCATCGCGTCGGTCAGCCCGTCCCGGGTGAGCACCTCGGGCGACACCGCCGTGATCCTGGCCACGCCGACCTCGTCGCCCCAGGACGTGGCCACGTCCGAGCTGGTCGAGCGTCTTCGGGAGGACGTGCTCCCCCGGTCGCTGGACGGAACGGCCTCGTCGGCCGTGATCACCGGCCAGACCGCGTTCTTCGAGGACATCTCCCGGAAGCTGACCGAGCGGCTGCCGATCTTCATCGCCGCCGTGGTCGCCCTGTCGTTCCTGCTCCTCATGGTCGTGTTCCGGTCGGTGCTCGTCCCCCTCAAGGCTGCGCTCATGAACCTGCTCTCCATCGGCGCCGCCTACGGCGTGGTCGTGGCCGTCTTCCAGTGGGGCTGGGGCAAGGGACTGGTCGGACTCGAGGACACCATCCCCGTGAACCCGTTCGTCCCCCTGATCATGTTCGCCATCCTGTTCGGGCTCTCGATGGACTACGAGGTGTTCCTCCTCAGCCGGATCAGGGAGGAGTACGTGCGTACTGGCGACAGCCACGCCAGCGTCGTCCAGGGCCTGCGGTCGACGGCCAGGGTCATCACCTCGGCCGCCCTCATCATGATCAGCATCTTCCTGGCCTTCGTGACCAGCTCCGACGTCATGGTCAAGATGTTCGGCGTGGGCCTGGCCACCGCCGTGTTCCTCGACGCCACCCTGGTGCGGATGGTGCTGGTCCCCTCCACCATGAGCCTGCTGGGCCGGGCCAACTGGTGGCTGCCCCGGTGGCTGGACCGGGTCCTGCCCAGGGTCGATGTCGAGGGCCGCGAGCCGGCGCCGGAGGCCGACGAGCGGTCGCCGGAGCCGATGGCGGCCTGATCCTGTCGACACCGCTGTCCGACGCCGCCGCCGGCAACCCGCCGGCGGCGTCGGCGCGCCTCCCGTCCGGACCCGGCTCGAGCCGCCCCGGGCCGGTCAGGCCGGCTCCAGATCGCCGAGGAACTTCACGATGCGGCGAAGCCTCCCTTCTGTGGCCTTCTCGACCACGTCTACGGCCGCGGAAGCTCGCTCCCGCCACCGTCGACGATCGTCGGAGCAGCGAGCGAAGCCGTTGACCGCCCGTTCCTGCCCCGACACTGCTCCGGTGGTGTGTTGTGCGAGACTCGCCCGGTGCCCGGGGTGGCGTTTGACCATGTCGAGCACGGCCGCGGAGCCCGCCATCCCCTCCGGCCACGGGGGGCCGAGGAGTAGCTGCCGGACCGGTTCTCCCCGGCCGCCCCGCCAGCGGCGTCGGCCACCTCATTTTTTCGGACACGGCGAGGAGGAAGTCACGGAAAGACGGCGGAACCCGGCGAGGAGGCGAAGGACGCCGTACCGGTCGCAGGAGGGTCGCTCGGCGTGACGGTAGCGCCGGCCCAGGCAAGTTCCCCGCGACCTCGTGACGACGAGGCCCGTCCACGCCCGTACCTGTCGGTGCTGCTGGACAGCGCACGCCGCCACCGGGCGCTGCTCGCCGTCCTGGGTGCCTTCCTCCTGTCCACGCTCGTCGTGCCCACATCGACGAACATCCCCAGCAACGACGACTGGGTGTATGCGCGCTCGGTCGAGCTGCTCGTGCGGGAGCACCGCCTCGAGATCATCGACCTGTCGGTCGCCACGCTGGTATTCCAGGTCCTCTGGGGCGGGTTGTTCGCGTCCCTCCTCGGGATGAGCTTCGTCGCCTTGCGCATCTCGACCCTGGTCCTCGTGGCCTTGGCCTCATGGGCGCTCTACGGGCTGTGCCGGGAGCTCGGCGTGAGCAAGCGCCGGAGCGCCCTCGGTGCCGCCGTCTACCTGTTCAACCCCTTGGGCTTCACGATGTCGTTCACCTTCATGACCGACCCCCATTTCACGGCCCTGCTCGTCATTTCGACGTTCCTGTACGTGAAGGGGCTGCATCGGCGCTCGTCGGCCACCGGTTTCGTCCTGGCCGGTTCGGTCGCGGCGTCCTGCGCGTTCCTCGTGCGCCAGGGAGGTGTGCTGCTGCCCCTGGCGGTCGTCGCCACGCTGGTCTTGACCCGGAAGGCACGAAGTCTCCGGCAGGGCGCGGTGATGGCGATGGCGGCGGTCGCCGTCCCGCTGGCGACGGTCGTCGCCTACTACCTCTGGCTGCACAACGTCAACGGCGTTCCCGCCATGCAGGAGAACTTCCTCGGAGCCTGGAAGGCGGCGGGTTGGAGCGGTACGAAGATGCAGGTTCGGCGCCTGGGGTTCATCGGGCTGATGTACGTGGGCTTCTTCACCCTCCCCGTCGTGGCCGGCGCCTTGGCCCGACCGAGGCAATTGCTGGCCGTGCACGGGTGGGGGGCGCGGGCACTGGTGGCGGCGTGGTCGGTGGTGGTCGTCGGAGGGTTGTTCCACTGGCGCTACAGGACGCGCTTCCCGTACCTCCCGCAGTTCGTGTCGCGGCGCGGCCTCGGTCCGGACGACATCCTCCTGGCCCGCCCGGCCATCCTGGACCGGGCCGACCAGCACGTCCTCACCGCGCTCATTGCCGTGGCTGCCATCGGCGCCGGCTTTGCCGTGTGCCGGAGCCTCGACCAGCGTCCCTCGGCAGGGCCGGGCCTGGTGTTGGTGGTCTGCGTGGCCGTCACCCAGGCCGCGGCCGTCCTTCCCGGGTCGTTCGTGTTCATCAACTGGTACTCCGAGGGCTACCTCACGCCCGGGACCGACCGCTATCTGCTGCCGCTCCTGCCGCTGGTCGTCTGCCTCGTCCTGGCCGGCCTGCGCGAGGTCCGGCTGTCACGACCTCTGGCCGCGGCGACGTTGGCAGTCGTGGCCGCGGTTTCTGTGGCCGGCACCCGTGATTCGCTCGTGTTCCAGAGGACGATCTGGGAGACCGCCGAAGCCACGGCCAGGTCGGGGGTGCCCAGGTGGAAGATCGACGGAGGCGCGCCGTGGGACGGCTACCACCTCTGGGAGTATTCCGTGACGGAGCAGATCCCCGTGCAGACGGAGGGAGTGGCGTGGTGGCTGTACGTGTTCGCCCCCGCCAGCGACTCGACCTACGTCGTGGCCGGAGCGCCGCTCGACGGCTACGACGTGCTCAGGACGATCCCCTACTCCTCGTGGCTGCAGACCAGACCCACCAACCTCTACCTCCAGCACAAGCGCCCTGTCCCCGCGCCGTGACCGGCCTCGTCAGGACCGGGCTCGGCCGCCGAGGTGCGGCGCCAGATGCGAGGGTCCTCCAAGGTTTTGGGAATATGGGGGACCATGCCGTTCAAGCGAAGCCGTACGTGTGCAGAACCGGAACCCGAGAAGGGCGACGTCAGGTTGAGACGTGCAGGCCGGCGTCGTACCCCGCTCGTCGGCCGATTCGTGTCCGCGGCTCCCGACGAAGATCGGATGGTTGACTGGCGTCCAACCAGATCTGGACTTAGTCCAACTTTATCGCTAGGCTCCGAACGTGCCCAAGCAGCCATCGCTCGACCATGATGCGCTTCTCCGTCGGCACGGTCTGCACGTCACGGCTCAACGTCTGGCTGTTCTGCGGGCGGTGTCCGGCGGAGCGCACAGGGCCGCCGACGATGTCTACAGGGTCGTCCGGGCCGAGCTCGGGGCCATCTCCCGCCAAGCGGTGTACGACGCCCTCGCCGTCCTGACCGACAAGGGCCTCCTCCGGCGCATCGAGCCCGCCGGGTCGCCCGCCCGCTACGAGGACCGGGTCGGCGACAACCATCACCACCTCGTCTGTCGAACCTGCAACCGGATGGTCGACGTGGACTGCGCGGTCGGCGTCACCCCATGCCTGACCGCCGCCGACGACGCGGGCTACGAGGTCGACGAAGCCGAGGTCGTCTACTGGGGCCGATGTCCCGAATGCGTCGCGGCAGCCAGTGATCAGAATGAACCTGTGAGAGAGGAGAAGCACCGACGTGCCTGACAAGGACCAGACCGAGAGCGTCAGCGAGAGCGAGAACCCGGCAATCCCCTCCCCGACTCCGAAGGGGACTCGGCCGAGGACGAACCGGGACTGGTGGCCGAACCAGCCGGATCTCACCGTTCTCCGTCCGCACACGTCCCCGCTGGACCCGATGGGCGACGACTTCGACTACGGAAAGGAGGTCGAGACCCTCGATGCCGAGGCGCTGAAGCGGGACCTCGTCGCCGTCATGACCGACTCGCAGGAGTGGTGGCCGGCCGACTACGGCCACTACGGCCCGCTCTTCATCCGGATGTCGTGGCACGCCGCCGGCACCTATCGCACTTACGACGGCCGGGGAGGTGCCGAAGGGGGTGCGCAGCGCCTGGCTCCCCTCAACAGCTGGCCCGACAACGCCAGCCTCGACAAGGCACGCCGGTTGCTCTGGCCGATCAAGAAGAAGTACGGCCGGAAGCTCTCCTGGGCCGACCTCCTGGTCTTCGCGGGCAACGTCGCCATGGAGTCCATGGGGTTCAAGACCTTCGGCTTCGCCTTCGGCCGTGAGGACGTCTACGAGCCCGAGGAGATCTACTGGGGCCCGGAGGACACGTGGCTCGGCGACGAGCGCTACAGCGGCGACCGGGAGCTCGCCGCACCGTTCGGCGCCGTGCAGATGGGCCTCATCTACGTGAACCCGGAGGGCCCGAGCGGCAATCCGGACCCGCTTGCTTCGGCCCGGGACATCCGGGACACCTTCGGCCGGATGGCGATGAACGACGAGGAGACCGCGGCGCTCATCGTCGGCGGCCACACGTTCGGCAAGACCCACGGCGCGGTCAGCCCGGAGTACATCGGCCCGGAACCCGAGGCTGCCCCCATCGAGGACCAAGGCCTCGGCTGGAAGAACAGCTACGGCACCGGCAAGGGCCCCTACACCCTGACCAGCGGTCTCGAGGGCGCCTGGACCAACGAGCCGACGAAGTGGGACAACGGGTTCCTCGACAACCTCTACCGGTACGAGTGGGAGCTCACGGAGAGCCCGGCGGGCGCCAAGCAGTGGACGCCGAAGAACCCCGAGGCCCAGGGCACCGTGCCGGACGCCCACGACCCGTCGAAGCGGCACGCCCCGATGATGCTGACCTCGGACCTGGCGCTGAAGGTGGACCCGATCTACGGGCCCATCACCAAGCGCTTCTGGGAGAACCCGGTGGAGCTCGCCGATGCCTTCGCCAAGGCCTGGTACAAGCTGATCCATCGCGACATGGGGCCGGTCTCGCGCCTCCGCGGCCCATGGGTGGCGCCGCCGCAGCCGTGGCAGGACCCCGTCCCCCCCGTCGACCACGAGCTCATCGGCGCGGAGGACATCGCCGCCCTCAAGAGCACGATCCTCGCCACCGGGCTGTCCATCTCCCAGCTGGTCCTCACCGCGTGGGCGTCGGCCTCCAGCTTCCGCGGCACCGACAAGCGGGGCGGGGCCAACGGGGCCCGCATCCGCTTGGCGCCGCAGAAGGACTGGGAGGTGAACGAGCCGGCCGTCCTGGCCACGGTGCTCCAGACCCTCGAGCAGGTCCAGCAGGACTTCAACAGCTCGCAGTCCGGCGGGAAGAAGGTCTCGCTGGCCGACCTGATCGTCCTGGGTGGGTGCGCGGCCGTCGAGCAGGCGGCAAAGCTCGCCGGGTACGACGTCACGGTCCCGTTCGCGCCGGGGCGCACCGACGCCTCACAGGAGCAGACCGACGTCGAGTCGTTCGCCGTGCTCGAACCCACGGCGGACGGCTTCCGCAACTACATCCGTCCCGGAGAGAAGCTGGCGCCGGAGACCCTGCTGGTCGACAAGGCGTACATGCTGAAGCTGTCCGCCCTGGAGATGACGGTTCTCGTCGGCGGCATGCGGGCCCTGAGCGCCAACTTCGGGGGAGCGGGCCACGGCGTCTTCACCGGCCGGCCGGGGACGTTGACCAACGACTTCTTCGTGAACCTCCTCGACATGGGCACGGAGTGGAAGGTCTCGACGGCCGAGAACGTGTACGAGGGTCGCGACCGGGCCACCGGCGACCTCAAGTGGACTGCCACCGCCGCCGACCTGGTCTTCGGCTCGAACTCGGTGCTCCGGGGCCTCTCCGAGGTCTACGCCCAGGACGACTCGAAGGAGAAGTTCGTGGCCGACTTCGTGGCCGCGTGGGACAAGGTCATGAACCTCGACCGCTTCGACCTCACCTGATCGACGTCCCTGGTCCCGGCGACCGGTTCACGTCGAACCGGTCGCCG
>DATAAD010000115.1:0-17986 GCA_036260295.1 Acidimicrobiales bacterium
GGACCCCTGGCAGGAGTTCGCCAACAACCACCGGGTCGGCGAGCTCGTCTACGGCCGGGTCACCAAGCTGGTGCCCTTCGGCGCCTTCGTCCAGGTGGGCGAGGGCATCGAGGGCCTGGTCCACATCTCGGAGATGGCCGCCCACCACGTCGACCTCCCCGAGCAGGTGGTCACCCCCGGCGAGGAGCTGTGGGTCAAGATCATCGACCTCGACCTCCAGCGCCGGCGCATCAGCCTCTCGATCAAGCAGGCGGCCGAGGGCGGCGTGGTGGCCGCCGAGTACCAGGAGGCCTTCGGCGAGCACGCCTACGACGACCAGGGCAACTACATCGGCGAGTTCGCCAGCGTGGACTTCACCCCTGAGACCGAGGCGCAGGCCGCCTGGGCCGAGTACGCCGCCGAGCTGGGCGGCGCCGCTCCTGCCGCCGGCGCCGAGGCCGACGACGAGGACCCGACTGCTCCGCCGTCCGCGTAGGCCCACCACCCGGTGAGCCGCCGGGCCCCCAAGCTTGAGTCGCTGTTCGTCGCCACCCTCGTCCTGTTCGGGTTCCGCCTCGGCGTGCGCCCGATCAGCGACAACTCCATGCTCACCCACCTGCGCACCGGGATCGACATGGTGGGCGGGGCCGGCATCCCCCGGCACGACCCGTACTCCTGGTCGGCCAAGGGCGCCGACTGGGTGGTGCAGAGCTGGCTCCCCGAGTGGACCTACGGCTGGGCCCACCGGCTGGGCGGCTTCCGGCTCGTGGTCCTCGAGCAGGCCGTGCTCATGGCCCTGCTGGCCTGGCTCGTCCTCCGGCTGGCCCGGGCCGGCTCGCCTTCCCGGACCGCGCTCTCCGGCCTCATCGTCATGGGGATCGGCTTCCCCTTCTGGTCGCCACGGCCACTGCTCTTCGGGCTGATCTGCATGGCCCTGACGATCGCCATCGTCGAGCGCCGGCGGACCACCTGGCTGCTGGTGCCCGTGGTCTGGTTCTGGGTGCAGAGCCACGGCTCCTTCCCGCTGGGGCTGGCCTGGCTGGGGGCCCGGGCGGTGGGCGAGGCCCTCGACTGGCGGGGGTGGCCGCGTGACGCCATGGGGTACGTGGGGGCCTTCGCCGCCGGGCTGGTCGTGTCGGTGGCCAATCCGCTCGGCGCCCGCCTCCTGACCTTCCCGGTGACGCTCGGCGACCGGCGGGAGGCCTTCGAGCGGATCGTCGAGTGGATGTCGCCGAACTTCCAGACCGGGTCCGGTCGGGTCGCCCTCGTGTTCCTCGTGCTGGCCCTGCTCCTGCTCGTGCGGGCCCGGCTGCCGTGGCGCGACGTGGTCCCCGTCGTCGCCTTCATCGCCGCCGCCCTGGTCGCGTCCCGGAACCTGCCCGTCGCCGCCATCGTGCTGGCGCCGGTGCTGGGGCGCATGCTGCGCCGGCCGGAGCCGGGGCCCCGCCGGTTGACGTTCACCGAGCGGGACCGCACCAACTGGGCCGTCGCCGCGACCCTCGCCGTCGCCTTCGTGCTCTTCGGCGCGTCGATCCTGTCCCGTCCGGGTCTCCGCCTCACCCCCTATCCGCAGGAGGCCACCACGTTCCTCGAGCGGGAGGGTCTGTTCGCCGAGACCCACCGCGTGGTCCACATGGACTTCGTGGGCAACTACTTCGAGCTCCGGTACGGGACGGACGTGCCCGTCTTCATCGACGACCGGTACGACATGTACCCGCTCGACGTCTCCCGCGACTACCGCGAGCTCCTCGGCGGTCGGCCTCGGTCGCTGCAGATCCTCGACGATCGGCGGGTCGACGTCGTCCTCTGGGACAACGGGGAACCCCTGCCCAACCTGTTGAGGGTCAGCGGTCGCTGGGAGCAGATCCACGCCTCGGGGGACTGGGTCGTCCTCCGCCGCATCGGCTGACCGACGAAAAGAAGGAGGAGCGAGCTTTCGCTCGCTCCTCCTTCAGGCGCTGACCGGGGGGGAGGTCAGGGATCTTTGCCGAAGCTCGGCTACGCCTTGGCGATGGACTGGCCGACCTTGTCGAACTTCTCCGACGCGTCCTCGCCCAGGCTGGTGAGGGCGACGATGCAGACCACGGCGATGAGGGCCAGGAGGAGGGCGTACTCCACCAGGGCGGCGCCACGCTCGGTGCGGGCGAAACGGGCCTGCATGTAGTTCACGATGTCGGTGTACATGGCTTGTGTCCCCTTCTGTCGGGTTCCTTGCCCCGTTCGGGGGCCGTTTGATGTTCTTGGTATCGGCCCCCTCGGCCTCGGCTTTATGGGATTTTCGACCCATTCCCCTCGAGGCCGCGCCTCACGGCGGGCGAACGCGGGAAGAGGAGCGAGCCGAAGCTCGCTCCTCTTCCCCTGACGTGCGTGATGCGGGCGACTAGGCCTTGGCGATGGACTGGCCGACCTTGTCGAACTTCTCCGACGCGTCCTCGCCCAGGCTGGTGAGGGCGACGATGCAGACCACGGCGATGAGGGCCAGGAGGAGCGCGTACTCGACCAGGGCGGCGCCACGCTCGGTCTTGGTGAAACGGGCCTGCAGGTACCGGACGATGTCCCCGTGCATGTTGTTCCTTCCCCTTCTCGGAGTCTCGCCCCGTTCCGGGGCTTGCTTGTGCTGTATGTATCGGCGGCAACGAGCTCGCCTTTATGGGTTTTTCGACCTACCGCCCCTGGGCCGCCGTACCCCGAACGCGACGAAGGGGGAGCGAGCCGAAGCTCGCTCCCCCTTCGGTCGTGGACTGGGGGCGGGCGGCTAGGCCTTGGAGATCGAGTTGCCGACCTTGTCGAACTTGTCGGCGGCGTCGCCACCGAGGCTGGTGAGGGCCACGATGCAGACCACGGCGATGAGGGCCAGGAGGAGCGCGTACTCGACCAGGGCGGCACCACGCTCGGTGCGGGCGAACCGGGTCTGCATGTACGTGACGATGTCGTTGATCATTTCTTCGTCCCCTTTCCAGGACTGCTGCCCCGTTCGGGGGGCTCTTGTGATGATTCAAGTATCGGCCCGAGGCCCGTCGGCTTTATGGGACGTTCGGCCCATTGGGCGGCCCGGCGTCGGCGCCGCGTCAGGCGCGGGCGATCTTGTCGCCGAGGGCCCACACCCGTTCGACGAACTCCTGGCCCACCGTGGTGAAGGCCAGCAAGCAGGCCAGGCAGGCGAGCCCGATGATGACCGCGTACCTGAAGAGGGCGACGCCGCGCTCGTCCCGGACCGGACGGGTGGGCAGGGAGGTGAGGGTTTCGACGAGCGACACGGCCATGGTCAGCTCAGCCGGATGATGCCCATGCGGACGGCCCGCAGCACGGCCTGGGTGCGGTCGCGGGCGTCCAGCTTGGCGTAGATGGAGGCAAGGTGGTTCTTGACCGTCTTCACGCTGATGTAGAGGGCAGCGGCCACCTCAGGGAGCGAGAGGCCGTCGGCCACCAGCTGGAGGACCTCCTCCTCGCGAGCGCTGATGACCGGTGGGTCGCCGTCGCCCGAGCTCCGAGCCCCCTTCTTCACGTCGGCGAGCATCGAGGTGGCCAGCGCCGGCGACAGCACGCTCTCGCCGCTGGCGGCCAGGCGGACCGCGGAGACCACGTCGTCGATCGAGCAGTCCTTGACCAGGTAGCCCACGGCGCCGGCCTGGATGGCCCGGGCCATCACATCCCCGTCGGCGTGCATGGTCAGCATGACGACCTGCGGGCCGGGCACGACCCGGGAGATCTGCCGGGTGGCCTCCACGCCGTCCAGGTCGGGCATGGAGACGTCCATGAGCACGACGTCGGGCGCCAGGGCCCGGGTCAGCCGGACGGCCTCGGCCCCGTCGGCGGCCTCCCCGACGACGTCGAAGCCGTGTTCCTCCAACGAGCGCCGCAAGCTGTCCCGCAGCATGCGGTGGTCGTCGGCCAAGAGCAGTTTCGTCATCCTGCCTCCACTCGACACTCGATGACCGTGCCCACGAAGGGCTCCGAGTCGATCTCCAGGCGGGCCCCGATGGCGTTCGCCCGCTCCCGCATTCCCTTGATCCCGTAGCTCCCGACGCCGATGGCCTCGCCCGGCCTGAAGCCCTTGCCGTCGTCGGCCACCGTGAGACGGGCCCGCCGGCCGTCGCACTGCCAGCGCACGCGCAGGTGCCTGGCCCGGGCATGGCGTTCGACGTTGGTCACGGCCTCGTGCGCCACTCGCCAGAGCTCGCGCTCCTGGACCAGGGGCAGGCGGGCCGTGCTCTCGTGGGTGAACGTCACGTCGAAGTCGGCTCGGGCCTCGACCCGCTCGAGGAACTCCTCGAGGATGTCGACCAGTCCTCGGTCCTCGGTGACGTCGGTGCGCAGGTCGCACAAGGTGTCGCGCACCTCGGTCAGGACCCCCCGCACCTCGTTGCGCAGCACGTTGAGCTCCTCGTGCAGCTTGCCGTCCGTGGCCATCCCGGCCAGCCGGTCGAGCTTGAAGCCGACGAAGGCCAACGACTGCCCCACGCTGTCGTGCATGTCCCGGGCGATCCGCAGCCGCTCCTCGTCGGCGCCGATGGTGCGCAGCCGGGCGAACCAGCGGGCGTTGTCCATGGCCAGGGCCGCCGGCTCGACGAAGCCGTCGAGGATGCGCAGGTCCCGGCGCCCGTAGAAGCCGGGCTCGTGCTGTTCGAGGGCTATGAGCCCGAGCAGCGCGCCCCGGGCCCGCAGCGGCGCATAGAGGCCGGACCGCGAGAGGACCTCCGGCCCCAGGGCCTCGCCCGGTCCGAGGCTGACGACCAGCGACGCCACGCTGCTCGTCGTGGCCGCGGCGAGCGGCCGGGGCAGCTCCGACGTGGCGAACGTGCGACGCAGGGGGGCTCCCTCGGCGGCCGACACCGTCCAGGTGTCGGTGGCCTCGTCGTAGAGGAGGACGGCGACCACGTCGCAGTCGACGAGGGTCCGGAGGCGGTTGATGGTGGAGGCCAGGACCTGCTCGAGGTCGAGCGACGCGGGGAGCGTCTGGGCCACGCGGTGCAAGGAGACCAGCAGCTCGTTGGCCTCGGTGAGCTGGCTCATGCGGTCCAGGGCGAGGGTGTGCTCCTCCTGGGCCTGCCCGAACAGCCGGCGGGCATAGGCGGCCAGGGTGGCGACAAGGAGGAGCTCGACCGTCCACTGCCCCGTGAGCCGCAGGCTGTCGCCGTCCAACGCCTCGAGGTTGAGGTGGAAGGGCACGGCCACCGCCGCAGTGGCGACGACGGCCGTCTGCAGCCCGATGGCCAGCCCTCTGCTGAACCCGACAGTCATGACCCCGCCCAGAAGGCAGAAGACGAACGGCGAGCTCCAGCCGCCGGTCGTGACCACGGCGGCCACGTCGACGGCCAGCTCGGCCGCCGCGGCCAGTGCGGCCGGTCGCTCGTGGGCCGCGTCCTCCTGGGACCGCCAGAGGGCCATGCCGGCGAGAGCCAGCGCCCAGGCGCCGACGGTGAGCGTCGTCTGCCCGGAGATGGCGGCGAGCACCAGCCCCAGCCCCAGCGTCCCCCAGCGCACGCCGGCGCCGAGGGACATCAGGGGGGTCACGGCCAGGGTGGTGCTGCGGACCGGGACCGATGGCGCGGCCTGCATGTCGGTTACTTGAACGCCTGGGAGATCCCTGCCGCCGCGGGGCCGAGGATGACGACCATGATCGCGGGGAAGACGAACAGCACCAGCGGGAAGAGCATCTTCACCGGGAGCTTGGCCGCCTTCTCCCGAGCCCACTGGCGCCGCTTGCTCCGCATCTCGGTGGCCTGCGTCTTCAGCACGCGGCCGATGGGGATGCCGAGGGCGTCGGCCTGGAGCAGGGCCAGGACGAAGTTCGACAGCTCGGGCACCTCCGTGCGGCGCTTGAGGTTCTGGAAGGCGTCGCGGCGGGGAAGGCCGAGCTCCATCTCGTGCAGGGTGCGGGCGAACTCCTCGGCCAGCGGGGAGTGGAAGTGCTGGCAGACGATCTCCAGCGCCCCCTCGAACCCCATGCCCGCCTCGACCGAGATGGCGAGCAGGTCGAGCGTGTCGGGAAGGTCCTTCAGGATCGCCCCCTGCCGTTCGTTCACCTTCCGGGTGAGCCACGCCGCCGGCAGGCACCAGCCGATCGTCGGGCCGAGGACCAGCATGATGATGCCGATCCTCGGGGCGGGGTTGGAGAAGAAGACGTAGGCCAGTGCCCCCACGGTCAGGAGGCCGGTGGCCGCGGCCTGGGCGATCACGAACTCCTCGGCCCGCATCGAGCCCGACAGGCCCGCCAGCACCAGCTTGCGGTGCGTCCGGTCGAGGTACTCCCTCGGCGTGAACCGGGTGACGCTCTTGAGCGCCCGGCCGCTGAAGGGCTTGACCACGCGGACCCAGAAGGGCTGGGCGAGCTTGGCCTCGAACTCGTCGACCGGAGTGGCGTCGGCGTCGAGGTCGTTGAAGTACTCGGCCACGTTGAAGGCCGGGCGGCGGGCCCGGGCCACGCCGACGGCGGCCAGGCCGGCACCGAGCACGGTGAAGGAGATGGCGAGGATGCTGAGAGAGGACACGATCACACCTCGATCTTGCACATACGGAAGATGATCAGGGAGCCGAACGCCATGAGCAGCGTGGTGAAGCCGAGGACGACGAGACCCCACCCCTGGAACATCGGCTTCATGTAGCCGGGGCTCACGACCTGGATGGCCAGGAACATGAAGGGCGCCAACGCCGAGAGCACGTAGGCGGAGATCCGGCCCTCGGCGGTCAGCACGGCCACGTCGCGGCGGACCTCCTCCCGGGCCCGGATGAAGTCGGCCAGGGTGTGCAGCAGGTCGGCCAGCCGGCCGCCGACGGTCTGCTGGATGCGGATGGCCTGCACCACCCAGTCGAGGTCCCGCACGTCGAGCCGCTTGGCCATGCGGCCGAGGGCGTCGACCACGGGGTCGCCCAGGCGGGTCTCGGCGACCACCCGGGAGAACTCCTCCGACAGGGGCGGCTCGGCCTCTTCGCACATCATCTGGATGGCCCGCAGGAACGTGTGGCCGGCCGAGAGCGAAGAGGCGATGAGGCTCAGGGCGTCGGGCAGGGCGGCCTCGAACGCCTTCTTGCGCGTGGCGATCCGGTAGCGCACGTACGCGGTGGCGCCGAGCGGGCCCAGGGCCAGGCCGACGAGGGCGAGGATCCACGTGCCGGTGATGCCGTAGAGGAGGGCGGCGACACCGAAGGTGACCGCCATTGCGATCACCACGTACTCGCCGGGCCGCATCGGGATCCGGGCCCGTTCGAGGGCGGCTCGGACGCTCCCCTTCTCGTCGAACTGGTCGACCATCCTGCCGGCGAAGCCGATGGTGCCCTCGACCAGGGGGCTGTAGCCCTCGGTCACGGCGTCGGGCCTCACGTCGCGCTCCCCGAAGGGAAGCTCGAGGATCTCGGCCAGCGCCTTCTCCCGCTCCCGGACCCGGAAGAGGAGGCCGCCGACCACCAGGGCGAGGCCACCGCCCACGGCCAGCATTGCGAAGATGGCACTGTTCATCGGGCACGCTCCGCGGTGGCGAGCTTGGACACGGACGGGACGCGGGTGTTGCGGAGGCGCGAGACCTGGGCCGGGGCCTGGGCGGCGGGCGCCCGGAAGGCCTTGGCCGGGACCTCGATGCCGTCCTCGGCCAGCTTGTCGAGGAACTTCGGGCGCAGGCCGGTGGCGACCAGCTCGCCGGCGGGCCGGCCGTTCTCGCCCCGCGGGTACTGGCGGAACTTGAAGATCTCCTGCAGCAGGATGGTCTCGCCCTCCATGCCCTGCAGCTCGGTGACAGAGGTCACCACCCGGCGGCCGTCGGGCATGCGGTCGAGGTGCATGATCAGGTGGAGGGCCGAGTTGATCTGCTCGCGGATGGCCTTCACCGGCAGCTCGTAGCCGGCCATGAGGACCATGGTCTCGAGCCGGCTGAGGGCGTCGCGGGGGCCGTTGCTGTGGACGGTGGTCATCGACCCCTCGTGGCCGGTGTTCATAGCCTGAAGCATGTCGAGGGCCTCGGCGCCACGGACCTCCCCCACGATGATGCGGTCGGGCCGCATACGGAGAGCGTTGCGGACCAGGTCGCGGATCCTCACCTCGCCGGCGCCCTCGGCGTTCGGCGGACGGGCCTCCAGGCTCAGGACGTGGGACTGCTGCAGCTGGAGCTCGGCCGCGTCCTCGATGGTCACGATGCGCTCGCCCTCGGGGATGAAGGACGACAGCACGTTCAAGTTGGTCGTCTTGCCGGTGCCGGTACCGCCCGAGACCAGGATGTTCAGCTTCCCCCGGACACAGGCCTCCATCACCACCGAGAGGTCGAGGGTGAAGGTCCCGAAGTTGATCAGGTCCTTGACCGTGTACGGGTCGGCGGCGAACTTCCGGATGGTGAGGATGGGACCGTGGATGGCCAGGGGGGGCAGGATGGCGTTGACCCGGGAGCCGTCGGGCAGGCGGGCGTCGACCATGGGGGACGACTCGTCGATCCGTCGACCGACGCCGGCGACGATCTTCTCGATCACGTGCCGGTACTGCTGGTCGTCGGTGAACGAGGCGCCGGTGCGGTGCAGCTTGCCGTCACGCTCGATCCATACGTCGTCGTAGTTGTTGCACATGATCTCGGTGACGGACGCATCGGCGAGCAGCGGGTCGAGCGGGCCGTAGCCCAGGGTGTCGGAGATCATCTCCTGGACGAAGGCCCGCCGCTCCCGCGGCGACACCTTGACGTCCTCGCGCTGGAGAATCTTGTCCAGCGCCGTCTTCACCTCGGCGCTGAGCGCCGCCTCGGAGAGGCCGGTCGCCTTGGGTGCCACCTCGGCGAGCACCAGCTCGCGCACCTTGCGCTTGCTGGCGTGCCAGCCGGCCGCCGAGTGGCGGGTACGGGTGCCGCCTGTGGTGTTCGAGCTGCGGGACTGGCGGCGGACCGTCCCCGGAGCGGGGGACCGGCTCGAGGTGGCGGCGTGCTCCTCCTCCTCGAGGGCGGCCAATTTGTCGGAGAGCTTCACTCACGGCCTCCTAGGCGTGGGACGGGGACAGGCGGAAGATGCGGGCGAACAGGCTGCGGCGCACGGGTGCCTCGGCCGCGCCCGCCGCGGCCCGGTTGGCCTCGGGGAGCAGCTGGGACATCCCCGAGGCCATCCGCCGGCTGACGTCCGCCGTCGGGGCGAAGGCGAGCACCGGCGTGCCGACGTTCACCGACTTGGTGACCTCCCGGGCGTAGGGCAGCACCGACGTGAAGCCCTGCGGGAACAGGCGGGTCACCTGGTCGACGTCGAGGCCCACGTCGCGCTCGGCCTTGTTGAGGATCAGCTTGACGTTGTCCGACGGGATCTTCAGCTTCTCGAGGGTGTTCAGGAAGACGCCCATGTGGCGGACGCTGGGGAGGTCCAGGGTGGCCATCACGTACAGCTGGTTCGACATGTCGAACGCGGCCAGGACGATCTCGGTGAGGGCGGCGGGGGTGTCGACCACCACGTAGTCGAACTTGGCCCGGACGGCCTCGATGATCCGTTGGACGTCGGCCGGGTGGATGCGGTCGGCGTCCGACGGGTCCTTGGGGGCCGGCAGCACCATGACGCCCGAGTCGTGGGACACCACGTACTCGTCGATGTGGGCGGCCAGGTCGACCTCGTCGATGTCCTCGCGCGAGAGGGCGTCGGCGATGGTGAACCGTGGCCGCAGGCGCAGGGCGGTGGAGACCTCGCCGAACTGCAGGTCGAGGTCGATGATGCAGGTCCGCTTCCCGGTGTACTGGTGCAGGTAGTAGGCGAGGTTGGTGGCGTAGAACGTCTTGCCGCACCCGCCGGTCGCCGAGGAGACGGTGAACACCGTGCCGAGGTTGGGCGCCGGGGCCGACGAGCCGACGGTGGTCGCCGTGTCGGTCGTCCGGCTCCGGCTGAGGGCGACAGCCCGCTCGACCGCGTCGTGGAGGGTGCGGTCGGCCACCGGGAGCTGGAGGAGGTCCATGGCGCCCGTGCGGATGATCTCCCGCAGGGTGGCGTCGGGCCGCTTGTTGAAGGCCAGGACCAGGCTGGTGGCCGGCGCCTCGTCGTGGATGCTCTGGAGTGCGGAGAGCCCGGTCTTGGTGCTCAGGCTGGGGCCGGCGACCATCACGTCGAAGGGGCCGTCGTTGTTGACGACGTCCTCCACCGCGGTGGGTCGCTCGCACGCCACGACCTCAGGCCGGGGGCGCAGCTCCGACGCCACGCCCCGGACCTGGTCGGCCAGGCTCTCGTCCTTCTCGAGGACGAGGATCTTCGGATTGCGCACGATTCGGTTCTCCTTTAGAACTGCCGGAGGGCGTCGGCGATGCTCGCCCCCGGCGTGGCGCCCACCGCAGGAGCGTCCTTGGCGACCAGCGAGAAGTAGAGCTGCTCGAAGGTGCTGAGGTAGATGAGGCGCTCGGCCTCGGCGGGGGTGACGGCGAGCAGGTAGACGAGGCCGGTGCCGCCGGGCTGGCCCTGGGCCGCGGCCAGGGTGGCACCGTTGACGTTCAGGACCTCGGTGTTCGTCATGATCAGGTGCGTCGCACCCTGCGGGTTCTTCGGGTCGGAGCCGGGCTTGACGACGCCGTAGACGTTGATGCGGTCACCCGCACCGGCGAACCCGGCCACGCCGGGCACGTTGGCCAGCTGGAGGGCCAGGGCGGTCTTGCCGTCCGGGATCTTCAACGTCCCGATCCGGGTCTGGGCCGTCTGGAACTGGTCGAGGGTGATGATCTGGCCCTCGGCGACCCCGAGCGTCACCGTCTTGCCGGCCAGCTGGGAGGCGTCGGTGACGGCCGTGGCCGGCTTGGCGTTGGCGTCCACCTGCCTCGTCTTGATCATCCCGTTGGCCACGACGTTGGTGCCCGTGGTGCCGGCGGGGATCGGCTTCTCGGCGACGAGGACGGGCACCTTCCCCGCCGAGCTCGTCGAGCCGCCGCCGTCACCGCTGCGGACGACGAGGTAGGTGGCCGCGGCGCCGACGATGAAGACGGCGAGGCCGAGGGTCACGATCAAGTTCGAGCGCTTTCCCATGGTGGAAATCTCCGGTCTGTCGAGTTGATGGGTTCGGTCCGACACCCGCGTCGGGTGGTCGCCCAGAGACGTTTTCGGCGCTGCCCTCGTCGACCTGTAGTCGGAATCTGATTCGTTTGACCTAAAGCCCCGCCCCGTTCGCACCGATAGGTCGTTGACCTACCGCCAGAGGGATGGAGCCGCAAAGGTGACCGAACATCACCCCCCTACAGCCGCACGCGCCCGCCGGAAGCCGCTCGTCCGGAGCGAAGCAGGCGCGGCCATGGTCGAGTTCGCCCTGGTCGTCGGGATCTTCGTGATGGTCCTGTACGGGCTCGTCTACTACGGCATGGCGCTGGCCACGAAGCAGCGGGTGACCAATGCCGCGGCCGAGGGCGCTCGCGCCGCGGTCGGCGCGGCGTCGGACGGCGACGCGCAGACCATCGCCAAGAACCGGGTCGAGGCCCTGCTCGGCACGCCGAACGGCCGCTACACCGTCAACCCCGTCGCCGCCCCCTGCAACGTGTCGGTGCCCACCGGCGCCAAGTGCATCACGGTCACCATCACGTACGACTGGGAGAACCACCCGGCGGTGCCGGCCGCTCCCGGCCTGAACCTCGCCCCCGTGCCGAGCCTGGGCTCGACGGCGGTCGTCCAGTACTCGGGCTGACGCCCGTCCCCCCCTGTACCCCACGAGGAGTTGCTCGGTGATTCACCGTCTCATGAGGAAGAAGGACGAGCGCGGGGCCGTTCTGGTGCTGTCGACCGTCGGGCTGGTCATGGCCTTGATCTTCGGTGGCCTGGCCATCGAGCTGGGGTTCGTCGCCCAGGAGGCCCGGCGCAACCAGAAGGTGGCCGACCTGGCCGCCCTGGACGCCGTCCGCATGCTGCCGAACGACCCCTCGGCCGAGGCCGTCGCCAGCGCGGCCCGCAACGGCTTCGACGCCGCGGCCAACGTCCTCACGGAGTGGGGGCCGGCCAAGACGGGCCCGTGGAGCTCGTCTCCGGGCGACCTGGCCACCGCCAAGGCCGTCCGCATCACCATCGACTCGACCCACGACAACCTGATGCCGTTCCTGGACGACGGGCAGAACGTCGTGCGCCGGGCCATCGCCGAGAAGCGCGACATCGCCGGGTTCACGATGGGGTCCTCCCTCGTGAGCCTCAACTCCTCGTCGTCCCCCATCCTGAACGCGGTCACCAGTCGCTGGCTCGGTGGCACCGTCAACCTCTCGCTGCTCAGCTGGCAGGGCTTGGCCGCGGGGAACGTGTCGCTCGAGGCGATCCGGACAGAGCTGGTCGACATGGGGTTCAACGTGGGGAGCGTCGACGAGATGCTCAACGCCGACCTGAACCTGGCCCAGTTCTACCGGGCCACGGCGCAGGCCGTGGCCCGGGGGGGCGACACCGCCAACGCCAACGTCCTGGACGTCCTCCGCCTCCAAGCGGTGAGCGCGACCACGTTCAAGCTGAACGAGATGATCGTCGTCGGCCAGGGCGGGTCCGCCTCGGCCGCCGACGCCCAGCTCAACCTGCTCCAGCTGGTGACCGGATCGGCCGCCACCGTCAACGGCTCGAACACGGTCACCGTGCCCAACATCGGGGTCAACATCCCAGGCGTCGCCCAGACCTCGGTGAGCCTCAAGGTGATCGAGGGGCCGAAGACCTACATCGGGCCGGCAGGCACCGGGCCCCACGTGAAGACGGGCCAGATCGAGCTGACGCTGACCCCGACGATCAACACCGTGAACCTCCTCGGGCTGCTCAAGGTCACCGGCACCGCCCCCATCGACCTGATGGCCGCCGGCGCCACGGGCGCGCTCAAGTCGATCGAGTGCCCGCAGAAGAACATCACCGTCACCGCCGACCCGATCGCCATCAACAGCTCGACCAAGACGACACAGCTCGCGGTCACCACGCTGGGCAACGTCCCGGTCCTCAAGGTGAACGCCACCGCGGCCCGGTCGGCCATCGACGGGCCGGCCCAGGATCTCACCTTCGCCTACGACGCCCAGTTCAACCCGCCCAACGACTTCTCCAAGCACGCCGGGTCGCAGCCGGTCGGCCTCCAGTCGCTGACCAACGTGACCGGCACGACGACCGACGTCAGCCTGCTCGGGCTCCTGAGCGTCGGCTTGGGCGAGAGCACCGTGCTCAACGCGGTCGTGGGCCTGCTCGACGACATCATCGGCGACGTCGACGAGTTCATCCTCACGCCGCTGCTGTCGTCGCTCGGCCTCGACGTCGGTGGTGCCGACGTCACCGCCCTGGGCTACGACGCGGCCACCGGGATCGGGCTGCCCCAGTGCGGCCTGCCCACCCTGGCCGGCTGACCCGTCGAAGCACCGGAGCCGGCGCCGCCTGTCTGAAGCGCCTGGTTCCCCGGGGCGCCCGTCGCGAGCACCGCGGTGACGCCTCGAGGCCCGGATCTGTGGTGACCTCGTCCAGCGGCCCCTCGCCCTCGGCGACGGTGCCAAAAAGATGGGCGAGAACGCCGGCTGTAACCCTAAATATTTCGCGGCGAGATGCCGACGCAACGGGCGTTCCTCCAACGTCCACATGAAAGGAAGCAAGAATGAAGCGTCGTCTCCCCGTACTCGCCTCGGCCGCGGCCGCGGCCGCCGGCCTGCTCCTGTCGAGCGGCACCGCCTATGCGCACACCGTCTTCGATACGGGCATGGTCACCGTCAAGGCCGAGACCAGGGCGGTGAAGCTCGACGTCGACGGTGTCGTCGTCGCGCTGAACAAGGTGTCCGATCCCGGCGTGCAGGTGCGGGTCACGACCGGCGACGGCGACCGGTCGATCACCATGACCCGCCACGGCGCCGGCGAGAACGGGTGCAGCGCCGCCGACGACCTCGGCAAGGGCACCCTCAACCGGACGATCGTGGTCCGCGACGGCGCGTGGGCGACGGTCTACGTCAAGGTCCAGTACACGACGACCACGCCCATTGGGGTGTCCTGGGTCACGGTCCTCGAGCCCCTCGGTCCCGTGGGCCTGACCGTCGCCGGGCCGGGCCTGGTCGACGGAGTGCCGGTCTCCATCTGCGTGGCCTGACATCTCCGTATCTCCGACCGCAGCGCACCGGGCCTCACCGCCCGGTGCGCTGCTGTTCTCGCGGTACTTGTCGAATGCATGTAGCTGACACGGACAGTTATTGCAGCGGTCCCCGGCGTCGTCTAAAGAGGGTTCCCCACCGCTCGAACAGGGAATCTCGCTGGTTGTGAGTCGCTGCACCTTCGTCTGGGCCCACGGCCTGAACAGCTGCATGGCCCACGAGGACGAACTGGGCCTCTTCGACTGGTCGTGCGCCGACGACGTGGCCCGCATCGTCCGCTACGACGCCCGGGGCCACGGCGGGTGCGAGTGCTACCACTTCGAGGACCGGGCCTACCGGTGGTCGGCCCTGGTCGACGACATGCTCCGGGCCCCCGGCCAGGGCCCCTTCGTGGCCGGTGGCGCCTCCATGGGTGCCGCCACCGCCCTGTACGCCGCGGTGCGGGCGCCCCGGCGGGTCCAGGGGCTGGTGCTGGTCACCCCGCCCTCGGCGTGGGAGACCCGGCCGGCCCAGTCCGAGGTGTACGAGGCCGCGGCCCGGCTGGTCGAGCGCCGGGGGATGCCCGGCTACCTCAAGGCCATCCAGGCCGTCAGCCAGCCCCGCATCCTGGCCGAGGAGCTGCCCGAGTCGCGGACGATCCTCATGCGCCACCTGCGGCGCATGGACGAGAAGGTCGTCCCCTCCATCCTCCGGGGCGCGGCCTCGTCCGACCTGCCCACCCGGGAGGAGGTCCACGACCTCTGCGTCCCCGTGCTGATCCTGGCCTGGACGGGTGACGCCGCCCATCCCGTGTCGACCGCCGAGACCCTGGCCGAGCTGATGGTCATGAGCGAGCTCCACGTGGCCGACAACCTGGCCGCCGTCCGCAAGTGGCCCGAGCTGGTCCGGGACTTCCTGGCCGGGATCTGCCAGTGGGAGTGCTGACCCACGTCGCCCTCTTCACCTTCAAGCCCGGGACGACCGACGAGCAGGTGACCGAGCTGTCCGCCGGGCTGGCCACCCTCCCCGGCCTGATCCCCGAGAT
This sequence comes from Acidimicrobiales bacterium, assembly GCA_036260295.1. Taxonomy (GTDB): domain Bacteria; phylum Actinomycetota; class Acidimicrobiia; order Acidimicrobiales; family AC-14; genus CADCTB01. The sequence goes on from DATAAD010000115.1 coordinate 14,992, forward strand.
CAAGGGGTACCGCTTCGGTGCCGACGCCGGGCTGGCCGAGGGGAACGTGGACTTCGGCGTGGTGGCCGAGTTCCACTCGGCCGAGGGCTACCGGGCCTACGCCAACCACCCCGCCCACCGGGACGTGATCGACCGCCTCGTCAAGCCCATCCGGCAGCAGCGGACGGGGATCCAGTTCGAGGGGTAGCCAGCCGCCGCGGGCAAGGCGAGACCTACTCCGGGATCGGCGCCGACCGTAGGAAGCCGACCATGTCCTCGTGGCGGTACAGGTTGTGGGTCGTGGGGTGCTGCGGGGCCTTGCCGACGACCGTCCCGTCGTCCACCACCCCCCAGAAGCCCTCGTAGACCTGGGTCGGGCGGTGCGGGTCCTTGATGTAGTGGTTCACCTGCTTCGTCACCGTGAGCCCGGACGCGACCCACGACGGCTCGTCGAGGAAGAGGACGACACGGGGGGCGAAGCGTTCGAGGGCGTGGGCCAGGCGCCTGGGGTCGTCGCCCACGTGGAGCAGGGTGGTGAGGGTGAGGGCCTCACCGAGGCCCCACGTGGGGTTGCGGAGGAGGAACAGCTCGAGGGCCCACCGACGTATCTCGGTCCAGAACCCGAGCGGGTCGGGGTAGAAGAAGTTCTCGTTGACCTCGCCGAGGGTGAGCGGCTGCTCCCGCCACTCCAGCACCTGGTCCCGCCAGACGGGGGCCTTGGTCGTCACCAGCAGCAGCCAGGCGTTCAGGGAGCCCGGGGAGTGGGGCGGCCACTCGCCCACCCGCTCGCCGAGGGCCGAGCGCCCCCTCCTGCCGGCCTTGCGCGCCGCGGCCAGCCGTTCGTCGGCTCGGGGGGAGAACAGCAGGGAGTGGGGCCGTCTGCGCGTGATGATGGTGTCAATATCGGCTGTGCACGTGGTGGGCTTGACCGGTGGTATCGGTTCCGGGAAGTCCACGGTGGCGGCGCTCCTGGCCGAGCGGGGAGCCGTCGTCGTCGACGCCGACCGCCTGGCCCGGGACGCGGTGGCGGCCGGCACCCCCGGGCACCGGGCGGTGGTCGACCGCTTCGGGCCCGGGGTGGTCGCCGGCGACGGTTCCCTCGACCGGAAGGCGCTCGCCGGCCTGGTCTTCGACGACCCGGGGGCGCTGGCCGACCTCAACGCCATCGTCCACCCCGCCGTCCGGGCCGCCATCGCCGACCGCCTGGCCGAGCTGGCCCCGACCGACGCCATCGTCGTCCTCGAGATCCCCCTGCTCGTCGAGTCGGGCCGGTCCTATGGCGCCTCGACGGTGATCGTCGTCGACTGCCCCGAGGAGGTGGCCCTCCGGCGCCTGGTCGAGGGCAGGGGCATGGACCCGGACGACGCCCGCCGGCGGATGGCGGCCCAGGCCTCCCGCGCCCGTCGGCTGGCCGCGGCCGACATCGTGGTCGACAACGCCGGCTCGACCGCCGACCTCGAGCGCCAGGTCGACCAGCTGTGGGCCCGCTTGGCCTCCGGGAATAGAGGACCACCCCGCAGAAGTTGATACGGGTCGACTCAGGTTTGTTGTAAGGAGGACACCCGTGGCCAAGGCAGTCGGAATCGATCTCGGCACCACCAACTCGGTCGTCGCCGCCTTGGAGGCGGGCGAGCCCGTCGTCATCCCCAACGCCGAGGGTGGGCGGACGACGCCCTCCGTCGTCGGCTTCGCCAAGGGGGGCGAGGTGCTCGTCGGCGAGGTGGCCAAGCGCCAGGCGATCACCAACCCCGACCGTACGGTGCGCTCGGTGAAGCGCCACATGGGGACCAGTTGGACCGTCGACATCGACCAGAAGAAGTACCGGCCCCAGGAGATCTCGGCCCGCATCCTGCAGAAGCTGAAGCGGGACGCCGAGGCCTACCTGGGTGAGCCCGTGACCCAGGTGGTGATCACCGTCCCGGCCTACTTCGACGACGCCCAGCGCCAGGCCACCAAGGAGGCCGGCCAGATCGCCGGTCTCGAGGTGCTGCGCATCGTCAACGAGCCCACGGCGGCCGCTCTGGCCTACGGGCTCGACAAGGAGGGGAAGGAGCAGACCGTCCTCGTCTTCGACCTCGGTGGCGGCACCTTCGACGTGTCGGTCCTCGAGATCGGCGACGGGGTCTTCGAGGTCAAGGCGACCAGCGGGAACACCCACCTCGGGGGCGACGACTGGGACCAGCGCGTCATCGACTGGCTGGTCACGTCGTTCCGGAACGAGCACGGCGTCGACCTCTCCAAGGACAAGATGGCGCTCCAGCGGCTGAAGGAAGCGGCCGAGAAGGCCAAGATCGAGCTGTCCTCGGTCCAGGAGACCCAGGTCAGCCTGCCGTTCATCACGGCCACGTCGGCCGGGCCGCTCCACCTCGACTACAAGCTGACGCGCGCCAAGTTCCAGGAGCTGACCGCCGACCTGGTGGAGGCCACCCGCAGGCCGTTCGAGCAGGCCGTCCGCGACGCGGGGATGAAGGTCGGCGACATCGACCACGTCATCCTCGTGGGCGGCTCCACTCGCATGCCCGCCATCGTCGACCTGGTCCGGTCGCTCACCGGCAAGGACCCGCACAAGGGGGTCAACCCCGACGAGGTCGTGGCCGTCGGCGCCGCCATCCAGGCGGGCGTGCTCAAGGGCGAGGTCAAGGAGGTGCTGCTCCTCGACGTCACCCCGCTCTCCCTCGGCGTCGAGACCAAGGGTGGGATCATGACCAAGCTCATCGAGCGCAACACCACCATCCCCACCAAGCGCTCCGAGGTGTTCACCACCGCCGAGGACAACCAGCCGTCGGTCGAGGTCCACGTGCTCCAGGGCGAGCGCGAGATGGCGTCGGCCAACCGGTCCCTCGGCCGGTTCCACCTGACCGACCTCCCGCCCGCGCCGCGCGGCGTGCCCCAGATCGAGGTCACCTTCGACATCGACGCCAACGGCATCGTGCACGTCTCGGCCAAGGACAAGGCGACCGGCAAGGAGCAGTCGATGACGATCACCGGGCAGACCGCCCTGTCGTCGGACGAGATC
>DATAAD010000116.1:0-6464 GCA_036260295.1 Acidimicrobiales bacterium
GGGCCGACGAGGCGGCCGGGGCGACGGGCGGAGCCGGGGCGGGGGCCGGCGGTGGCGCCGGGGGCGGCAGCGGGACGGCGGCGGCCGGGCGCGGCATCGACGGCGGCGGCGGCAGGCGACGGGCGGGGGGTGCCTGCCCGGGCCCGCCCAGGTCGGGCTGCTCGCTGGCCGGGCGGCTGGTGATGAGGCGGTGCTCGGGGTCGGCCGGGCGGACGGACGGCACGTCGACCGGCTCGGCCGGCGCCGGCGGGGCCGGCGCAGGAGCGTCGGCCGCGACAGCGGCGCCGTCGGAGGGGACGGGGCCGGGACCGGCGCTGACCCCGGCGGGCTCGGCCTTCCTGCCTCGACCCTTGCCCCCGGGCTCGGGGGGGGACACGTCACGCCGCAGGCCCTCGCGGTCGGCCTTGCGGCGGACGCGGTCGGCCTGGGCGTCCTCGATGCTCGACGAGTGGCTCTTCACCCCGATGCCGAGCGCGTCGCAGAGATCGAGTGTCTCCTTGTTGGTGAGCCCCAGTTCGCGGCCCAGCTCGTAGACCCTGATCCTCTGTGCCAACTGCCGATTCCGTCCTTTCCCGGCCAAGCCGGTACTACTGCCCTTCGAGACCGGCTCTCCGCCGGTCTAGCTACCTAGTCTCCCACGCGAGGCGAGCGTGGATCGAAGCTCGTCCACAGCCTCCTTGCCGATGGTGGTCCGCAGGGCCCGGTCGAAGGCCTTGCCGCGGGCTGCCGCGGCCACGCAGGCGTCCGATCCGGCGCACACCCACGCCCCCCGGCCCGGGAGCGTCCGCCCGACGGCGAGCCCCCCGCCCGGGGTGGCCACCACCCTGACCAGCCGGTCGGGCGGGGCCACCGCGCGGCAGCCGACGCACGTCCGCGACGGCGCTATGCCGACGTCCCCTCGACAGGGGCCGGCGCGGGCGCGCCGTCGCCGTCGCCGTCGGCCTCCGGCGTCGACCACTCCTGCACGGAGACGGCCTCGCCGCCCTCGGCCGGCTGCCAGACCATCTCGCCGGCCTCGTTGGTCACCCACTCGCCCTCGGCCCACTCCTCGCCCGCGTAGCCGGCCTCCTCCTCGGCCAGCTGGCTCTCGCTCTTGATGTCGACCCGCCACCCGGTGAGGCGGGCAGCCAGGCGGGCGTTCTGGCCCTCCTTCCCGATGGCCAGCGACAGCTGGTAGTCGGGGACGATGACCTCGGCCGTCCCCGTCTCCTCGTTGATGCGGACCTCTTTCACCTTGGCCGGTGACAGGGCCTTCATCACGAACTCGGCCGGGTCCTCGGAGTAGGGGACGATGTCGACCTTCTCGCCCCGCAGCTCGTTGACCACCATCCGCACCCGGGCCCCCCGGGCGCCCACGCAGGCGCCCACCGGGTCCACGTTGTGGTCGTTGGACCAGACGGCGATCTTGGTGCGGTGCCCGGGCTCGCGGGCCACGGCCTTGAGCTCGACCACCCCGTCGGCGATCTCCGGCACCTCGAGCACGAACAGCTGCTTGATCAGACCGGGGTGGGTGCGGCTGACCACGATCTGGGGGCCCTTGGTCGTCTTGCGCACCTCCACGATGTAGGCCTTGAGCCGGGCCCCGTGCTCGTAGCGCTCGTAGGGCACCTGCTCGGCCTGGGGCAGCAGGGCCTCGACCCGGCCCAGGTCGAGCAGGGTGTACCGCTGGTCGTTCTGCTGGATGATGCCGGTGACGATGTCGCCCTCGCGGCCGGCGTACTCCTCGTACTTCATCTCCCGCTCGGCCTCGCGGATGCGCTGGAGGATCACCTGCTTGGCCGTCTGGGCCGCGATGCGGCCGAAGTCGTCCGGCGTGTCCTCCCACTCGCGCACCACGTTGCCGTCCTCGTCCAGCTCCTGGGCGTAGACGTGCATCTCCCCGGTGTCGGGGTCGATGGTGACGAAGGCCTCCTCGGCCGCGTTGGGCATGCGCTTGTAGGCGGAGACCAGGGCGTTGGCCAGGGCCTCGAGCAGGGTGTCGACGGAGACGCCCTTCTCCCGCTCGATGACCTGGAGGGCCTCCATGAGCTCGAAATTGGCTGCAGTCATGACGCTCGTCCGATCTTCTTCGACGGCTTCTTGGACCTGGTTGGTCGGCCGGCCGGCCGGCCGGGCGACGGCCACACGAACACCGTGCGGGCCTTCTCGATGTCGGGGTAGGCCAGCCGCCGTCCGGCCACCACCACTCCCTCGTCGTCCACCGTTTCCAACACCCCCGTCACCCGCCGTTCGCCCTCCGTGCCCGCCCGGGCCTTGACCGCCACCTCGGTGCCCACGAACCGCCGGAAGTGCTCGGGCGTGCGGAGGGGCCGCTCGATGCCCGGGCTCGACACCTCGAGCGACGTCTGCGCCCCGAGCAGGTCCTCACGGTCCAGGACCTCGTTCACCAGCCGGGTGGCCTCGGTGACACCGTCCATGTCGACGCCGCCGGCCCGGTCGACGGTCACCCGCAGGACGCCGCCCTGGCGCTCGACGTCGACCACCTCGAACCCCTGGGACGAGAGGGGAGGCTCGACCGCCGAACGGACGCGCTCGTTCGGGTGCTGGTCGGTCACCTCGGTCTCCCTCCTTCGCTGGCAAACAAAAGCGTGGGCACTGCCCACGCTCGGTCACCACCCAATGTCGACGACAGATTCGGCATCCATTGTAGCAACGGCACCCGACCCGGGCGGGTCACCTTCTCCGGGCCCAGGAGTACCGCTACGGTACTTCCAGGCCCGGAAAGCGCCATGCTGGTCCAATGGACCAGCCGACGCCCCGGGAGGAGGTCGCCGCCAACCTCCGGGGCCTCGGGCTGGTGGTCAAGTCGGCCCCCGCGCTGGCCCTGGGGCTGCTGGCCACCACGATCGTCTCGGGCGGGGCGCCCGCCCTGGTCGTGGCCGGGACCGGGCGGTTCCTGGCCGAGCTGCCCGAGGCCGTGCGGCTGGGTGCCGGCTCCGCCCCCGGCCGGGCCGTCCGCTCGGCCCTGCTGCTCATCGCCGCCGCCGTCTTCGTCAGCCAGGTGGTCGGGCCGGTTCAGCAGGCGGTGCTGTTCGGCCTGCAGCGGAAGTTCGAGGCCTATCTCTCCCGGCGGCTGATGGCGGCCACCGTCGCCCTCCCCGGCCTGGCCTACTTCGAGGACCCGGAGTTCCGCGACGAGCTGGCCGTGGCCCACTGGATCGGCTACGGGCCGGTCCACACCCTGCAGTTCGCCACCCAGGTCTTCCAGCAGCTCTCCCAGCTCCTGGCCATGGCCGCGGTGGCCGCCACCTACGCCGGGTGGGTGCCCCTCCTCGTGGTGGCCTCGACCGTCCCGGGGGGGATCGCCTCGTGGCGGCTCGAGTCGGTCAGCGGCATGGCCCGCTGGCGGCGCTCGGAGGACACCCGCCGGGCCGACTACTACCGGAACCTGGCCGTCGACCGCGAGCCGGGCAAGGAGCTGCGCATCTTCTCCCTGCCCGAGTGGGCCCGGGGCCGCCACGCCCGGCACTGGCTGGCCGGGGTGACGGAGATGCTGGCCCTGCGGCGCAAGGGCCTGGCCGCCGTGCTGTGGCTGCACGTGGTGGCCGTGCTCGGCCTCGGGTTCGCCTACCTCCACATGCTGCGCAGCACGATCGACGGCCGGACGTCGATCGGTACCTTCACCGCGGCTTCGATCGCGACCGTCGGCCTGTCGACCGCGGTCGTCGCCCTTTTCCGGGAAGCCTCGAGGGCCCGGCGCAGCAGCTTCTACATGCCGTCGGCCATGCGGGTCCTCGGCCTGGCCAAGGCCGACCCCCGGCTCGAGATCGGCGGCACGGCACCGGCCCGCCCCGAGCAGAGAACCGGCATCTGCTTCGAGGGCGTGAGCTTCGTCTACCCGGGCACCGACCGTCGAGTGCTCGACCACCTCGACCTCGAGATCGAGGCCGGCTCGTCGGTCGCCCTCGTGGGCGAGAACGGGGCGGGGAAGACCACCCTGATCAAGCTGCTGTGCCGGTTCTACGACCCGACCGAGGGCCGCATCCTCGTCGACGGGGTCGACGTGCGCGAGCTTGACCTCGACGACTACCGCCGGCGGCTGGCCGTCATCTTCCAGGACTTCGTCCGCTACCACCTGCCCGCCCGCGACAACGTCGGCTTCGGCGCCCTCGATGTCGCCCACGACCAGGCCCTACGGCGCGAGGCTGCGGCCCGGGTCGGGGTCCTCGAGCAGATCGAGGCCCTGCCGCAGGGCTGGGAAACGCCCCTCGCCAGGGAGTTCGGCGGCGTCGACCTCTCGGGCGGCGAGTGGCAGCGGGTGGCCCTGGCCCGGGCCATGATGGCCCAGATCGGGCGCGACGCCGACCTCCTCGTCCTCGACGAGCCCACGGCCAGCCTCGACGTCCGGGTCGAGAACGAGCTGTACAACCACTTCGCCGAGCTCAGCCGGGGACGGACCACCCTCCTGGTGTCCCACCGCTTCTCCACGGTGCGCATGGCCCAGCGCATCGTCCTCCTGTCCGGGGGCACGGTGGTCGAGGACGGGAGCCACGACGAGCTGGTCGCCGCCGGGGGCCGGTATGCCCGGCTCTACGAGGTCCAGGCGTCCCACTACCGCCTGACCGGGAGCCTGGAGTGAGCGACTTCCGCCGCTCCGTCCGGGTGTGCCGGGTCATCCTGGCCCTGGCCTTCGAGGCGGCCAAGGGCAAGGCCGTCGCCCTCTTCCTGGCCGCGGCCGTCTTCGGGATGACCGGGGCGATCACCGGGCTGGTGACCAAGTTCGTGGTCGACGCCATGGCCGGCGACGACCCCGGCCGGGCGCTGGCCATCGGCGTCCTCTACCTGGTCCTGGTGGCGGCCGCCGCCCTGGTCGACGACGTGGCCGCCCTCCTCCAGTCCGACCTGGGCGAGCGCACCAGCCACGCCGTGGAGCAGCGGCTCATGGCCGTCTCGTCGGCGGCCCCCGGCCTCGAGCACCTCGAGCGACCGGAGTACGCCGACAAGGTCAAGCTCGTCCGTGACCGGAGCTTCCTGCCCTACTTCGCCTTCACCAACCTGAACGGGTTCTCGTCGATCGTCTTCGGCCTGGCCGCGGCGATCGTGCTCCTGGGCACGGTTCACCCGCTCCTCGTCCTGCTGCCGGTCATCGCCGCCCCGGGCGTGGTCCTGCAGTTCAACGCCTACCGCGCCCACTTCGCCCGCCACGACCACACCGCGCCCGACGAGCGCCTGGCCCGCCACTACCTCGAGCTGGCCACCGAGCCGGCGGCGGCCAAGGAGATCCGGCTGTTCGGCCTCGGCCGCCACCTGATCGAGCGCCACCGCAAGCTCACCGATGCCTACAACGGGATGCTGTTCCACGACCAGCTGCGGCGGACGTGGGCGGGCGTGGCCGCGGGGAGCCTCTACGGGGCAGGGCTGGCCGGCGCCATCGCCTTCGTGGGCTGGCTGGCCTTGGAGCGGCGGGCGTCGCTGGGCGACGTGGCCCTCGTCGTCCAGGTGGCCCGCATGGCCGTGGGCCAGGTGCAGGGGGCCGCCCGCCAGGCCGCCTGGCTGGCCGAGCTGTCCTTCGTGGGCGAGCGGTACCTGTCGCTCCTCGACTACCGGCCCAACGTGGTGGTCAGGCCCCCGGGCCAGGCGGTGCCCGCCCCCGACCGCATCGAGCACGGCATCGCCTTCGAGAACGTCGCCTTCACCTATCCGGGGACCGAGGAGCGGGTGCTGACCGACGTCTCCCTGTTCATCCCCGCCCACGCCACCGTGGCCCTGGTCGGCGAGAACGGGGCGGGCAAGACCAGCCTGGTCAAGCTGCTGTGCCGCTTCTACGACCCCGACGAGGGGCGGGTCACGGTGGACGGGGTCGACCTGCGCGACCTCGACCTCGAGGGGTGGCGGGCCCGGACCGGCGCCGCCTTCCAGGACTTCGTCCACTTCCAGCTGGTCGCCCAGGAAGCGGTCGGCGTCGGTGACCTCCCCGCCGTTGACGACCTCGAGCGGGTCGGCGCCTCGGCCCGCCGGGCCGGCGCCGACCGGGTGATCGACCGCCTGCCCGCTGGCCTCTCCACCCAGCTGGGCCGCTGGTTCGAGGGGGGCGTCGACCTCTCCGAAGGCGAGTGGCAGCGGGTGGCCCTGGCCCGCGGCCTCATGCGCCCCTCCCCCGCCCTGCTCGTCCTCGACGAGCCCACGGCCAGCCTCGACCCCCGAGCCGAGCACGAGGTGTTCGCCACCTTCGCCGGCATGGCGCGCGGGAACGGGAAGGCGCCGGTCACCATCCTCGTCTCGCACCGGTTCTCGACCGTGCGGATGGCCGACATGATCGTCGTCCTCCACGACGGGCGCATCGAGGAGCTGGGGTCGCACGACGAGCTGCTGGCCGCCGGCGGCCGCTACGCCCAGCTCTTCCGCCTCCAGGCCAGCCGCTACTGAGGGCCGGCCGTCAGGCAGGATGACCCCATGGCCACGCCCGTGTACCTCGAAGTGGGAGCCAAGAAGGTGTTCGCCTGCGCCCTCGACTGGCCGGGCTG
>DATAAD010000117.1:0-31046 GCA_036260295.1 Acidimicrobiales bacterium
TAGCTAGCTGCCGATCCCGGCGAGGAGCCAGCGGAGACCGCGGGTGAAGTTGTCGAACAGGGCCCCGACCGAGAGGGGGACGTCAGCGCCCGGCTCGAGCGGGGGATGGGTGGCGAAGGCGGCGAACCCGATGGTGAACACGATCAGGACACGGCGGGCGTCGAGGGCCCGCTCACCGCGCACGCCCTGGTCGGCGAGCAGCCTGAGCATGGTGTCGCCCAGGCGCGCGGCATGGGGGCCGCGCGCCCCCTGACGGGCCAGATAGAGCGGCACGAGCTCGGCGTGGGCGAGGAGCACCTCGTAGGTCGAGACCAGGAGCTCGTACAGGTCCCCGCTGTCGTCCACCTCGGCCAGGACCTCGTCGAGGAGGTCGTCGACGAGGGCGGCCTTGGCGGGCACGTGGCTGTACAGGGCGTTTGGAGCCACGTCGAGCCGGCGGGCGAGGGCGCGCATGGTCAGCGACCCCAGCCCGCTCTCGGCCAGCAGGTCGCGGGCTGCGGCCAACACCGCGGCGCGGGTCAGCCCGGCCCGTTCACCAGGACGGCGCGCCGCGGTCATGGTGGCCAACTGTACACCGTCCAGCTAAACTGGACGATGTACAGCTAACGAGGAGGCAGCAGATGACCACCGCGCTCGTTCCCCAGTCCGGCGTCGCCGCCGGCGTCCCCTTCGTCGCCGTCCCCCCGGCCACGCCGTCGCCGTCGGCGCCGGTCGTGGTCGCGTGGCACATGATGGACCCGCCCCGCACCGAGGCGGCCTTCGCCGCCGCCCTCCCGCTGACCGCACTGGACGCCTGGCGGGTGTACCTCGGTCTGCCGATGAGTGGCTCCCGGCTCCCTGCGGGCGGTTTCGAGGCGCTCATGCGGCTGGGGTACGAGGACGCGGTACGCAACCTGCACGGGCCGATCGTCGAGCAGGCGGCCGAGGAGTTCCCGGCCGCGTGGTCGGAGCTGAGGGCCGCCCTCGGGCTCGGCGACGGACCGGTCGGGGTGCTCGGAGCGTCGACCGGCGCCGCGGTCGCCCAGCTCGTCCTGGCCGAAGGTCGTCTGCGCGCCCGCGCCGCCGTGCTGGTCAGCCCCGTCGTTCAGCTCCGAGCGGCCGTCGACGCCATCGCCCGCCGGTTCGGCGTCTCGTACCCCTGGTCGGAGCCGTCCCTCGCCGTCGCCGAACGGGTCGACTTCGTTGCTCGCGCCGCCGAGATCGCCGACCACGGGGAACCGGCCGTGCTCCTGGTCGTCGGGGAGAACGACGACGAAGCGGGCTTCCGCGAGCCGGCAGCGCGGCTTCGGGAGGCGCTGTCGTCGCGCTACACGCATCCGGGTCGGGTCGACATGATCGTGGTGCCGGGCATGGGCCACGCGCTGGCGGAGGAGCCGGGCACGGAACCGGCGCCGCAGACCCCGCACGCCGCGGCCGTCGACCGCTATGCGGCATGCTGGCTACGACGTCAGCTCGCCTGAGCGGCGGGCGACTCAGCGCTTCTTGGCCGGCGCCTTGGTGGCCTTCTTGGTGGCCGTGGCCTTCTTGGGCGTCGCGGGCGCCTTGGTGGCGGTGGTGGCGCTGGCCTTGGCCGGCGCGCTCTTCTTGGCCGGTGCCGCCTTGGCTGCCGTCCCCGCCTTGGGGGCCGGGGGCCACACGCCCTTGGCCAGCTTGGGGGCGGCGCTGGCGCTCATCACCGCGTCCTTGAACCCCTTGAGCGGGGTGATCTTGGCCTTCTTGGACGCCTTGACCTTCACCGGCTCACCGGTCGCGGGGTTGCGGGCCATGCGGGCCGGACGGTCGACCCGGGCGAACTTGGCGAACCCGCTGATGGTCACCTGTTCCCCCTTGGCCGCCACGGCCTCGATGACCTCGGTCATCCCCTTCATCGCCGTGTCGACCTCACGCGGCTCCATGCCGGTGTGGGCGGCGACTGCGTTGACAAGCTCCTTGCGGTTCATATGCTCCCTCGGGTACCCGGTACTGGCACCACCAGTCTGGCGAACCGGCGGGCCGAGATGAGGGATGGGCGATCTCCGCCTTCGCCGACGGGTAGACACCCGCCCATGGCAGGAGCGTCGACAGGCCTTCGGGAGCTCGCTGTACCGCCTCCGTTGAGCCCCATGCTGGCCACGCTCACCCGCGCCCTCCCCGGCGGGGACTGCCTCTACGAGCCCAAATGGGACGGGTTCCGGTGCGTCGCCTTCCGGGCCGGGAACGACACGCTCTTCTCGTCCAGGAACCACCGACCGCTCGACCGCTACTTTCCGGAGCTCGTCGAGGGATTGCTGGCCCTGGCGGAGCAACGGGTGGTGTGCGACGGCGAGATCGTCGCCTCCGGGCCTGGTGGCCTCGACTTCGCCTCCCTGATGCTGCGGCTCCACCCGTCGGGATCGCGCGTGTCCCGGTTGCGCCGCGAGACTCCGGCGTCGTTCGTCGTCTTCGACCTCCTCGCCGTCGGCGACGAAGACCTCCGTCGGCTGTCGCTCGCCGAACGCCGGGCTCGGATGCTGGAGACGCTCGGCGGGGCCCCGCCGGTGATATCGGTGACGCCTGCCACCGACGATCTCGTCACCGCGGAGTCGTGGCTCGAACGGTTCACCGGTGGTGGGGTCGACGGTGTGATGGCCAAGGACGTGGGGTCGGGGTACGAGGCCGGGCGGCGGTCCAAGGCGTGGTTGAAGGTCAAGCCGACCCGGACGGCGGACTGCGTCGTCGGCGGCTTCCGGTGGGTCGAGGGGCGGCCGTTCGTGGCGTCGTTGCTCCTCGGCCTCTACGACACCGCCGGCGCGCTCCGCCACGTCAGCGTCGCCGCCTCGTTCTCAGCGGCGCGCCGGCGCGAGCTCGTGGAGGAGCTGCGGCCCGCGGTCACGTCGGTCGAGGGGCACCCGTGGGAGCACGGGTTCGCCCTCGAACGGGGCCCGATGGGGCGGCTCAAGGGATCGGCCGGCGCCTGGGACCCCGCCACCATGGCCCAGGACTGGGTCCCGCTCCGGCCCGAGCTGGTGTGCGAGGTCGGCTACGACCAGGTGGACGCCACGGGCCGTTGGCGCCATCCGGCGAGGTTCCTGCGGTGGCGCCCCGACCGCGACCCGACGTCGTGCACGTTCGAACAGATCCGGTTCAGCCCGCCCGAGCTGGCCCAGGTCCTGGGACGACCGTGACGAATCGCGTCGAGGTCGAGCTCGCCGGTCGGCAGGTGAGCCTGTCGAACCTCGACAAGGTCTTGTGGCCGCGGCTCGGGCTGACCAAGGGCTGGATGGTCGACTACTACACCTCGGTCGCGCCCGTCCTCGTCCCCCACCTTCGTCGCCATCCGGTGACGTTGCACCGGTTCCCGGACGGTGTGGACGGTGTGCACTGGTACGAGACCCGGGCGCCGGCCCACCCGCCGTGGGTCGATACCGTGACGTTCCACGTACGGACGACCGGCAAGGTCTTCGACGTCTGTGTCCTCGACGACCTTCCCTCACTCGTGTGGGCCGCGCAGATCGCCGCCGTCGAGCTCCACCCCTTCCTCGGGACCGCCGACGACCTCGAGCGCCCCCGCGCCCTCGTGTTCGACCTCGACCCCGGCCCGCCGGCGACGATCGTCGACTGCTGCCGTGTGGCGTTGCGCGTCCGCGACCTCCTCGACGACCTCGGCCTGCGGGCGTGGGTGAAGACCTCCGGCGGCGTCGGTCTCCACGTCTACGTGCCGCTCAACACGCCCGTCACCTACGACCAGACGAAGGGGTTCGCCCGTGCCGTCGCCCTCCTCCTCGAGCGTGAGCGACCCGAGTCGGTGACCTCGGCGATGTCCAAGGCACGGCGTCCAGGGAAGGTGTTCGTGGACTGGAGCCAGAACGACTTCGGGAAGTCTACGGTGGCCCCGTACTCGCTCCGCGGGTGGGAGATCCCGACGGTGTCGACACCGGTCGACTGGGACGAGGTGGGCGAGGGGGCGGAGTCGGCGCGAGCGGGACGTCTGATGTTCCTCCCCGACGCCGCCCTCCCAAGGGCCGAGACCGGCGACCTCTTCGCGCCCGTCCTGGCCGTGCAGCAGGCGCTACCGGACGGTTTCGCGGCCGACGCCCCCTAGATGCAGTTGGCCTGGACCGCCAGCTGCCGGAGCTCCGGATGGTCAACCACGGCCAGGACCTGGCGGAGGGCGGCGCACTCCTCCTCGGTGGCGTAGATGGTGGAGGGCGGTGACCCGGACGTGTCCGAGTCGCCGGCCGACGCACCCCCTGCCGTCGTAGGCGATCCCGAGGAGCTGCCTCCCGACGGCGTGTCGGAGGAGCCGCCGCCGCCGCCCGTCCCGCCGGTCGCGCTGGCGCCGCCCCCCGTGGCCGTCCCACCACCCGTTCCGACGCCGGCGCTGCCGACGGCGGCGGCCGATCCCCCCGGGGCCCCGGGGGCGCCGGCGGTCGGGCTCGACGTCGAGGTCGAGGCCGTGGCGTCGGCCGCGGGCGCCGAGCCGTCCGCCGGCAGGGTGGCGCCGGGGACGGTCGTCCCACCCGCCGCCGCGTCCAGCGGGCTTCCCGGCGACGCAGCAGTCGTCGTCGGCGGGTCGGCCTGGTCGCGGTCACCGCCGTCGCTGCACCCGGCCAGGGCCAGGGCGATCATCATCAACGCGGCCCGTCTCACGGCGCGCCTCCTCGTCCGTCCACACGCCACCGTATGCGCCACGGGCCTGCCGCCCGAAACGCGCCGATCTCATACACGGCGGGGGACCGCTCCGTAGAGACAGCAACGGGAACCCCTTCAGCCCGTCCGACACGTTTCGCTGGCAGCGAAAGGAAGAGAGCACATGTCCATTCGAACCAAGGCTTCTACCGCCGCGCTCGTCGGGGTCCTCGCCCTGGCCGGCGTGGCCTGTGGAGACAACGACTCGCCCGGCTCCAGTGCCAGGCCTGCGGCCGAGAGCACCGCGGGCGCCGACATGGTGACGGCCATCCCGAGCCTGTCCGGCGTCGGCACGTCGGTCAAGATCGACGCCGGCACGGCCGACGCCCTCAAGTCGCTCGGCGTCGCCCTGGCCCCGACCGGCAACGCCACGTTCGAGGCGTCGACCTCCACCATCACCTTCCCTATCACCTCGGGCTACGCCGAGATCCACAGCGATCGCAACGCCAAGCCCGGCTACATCCAGGGCTCCATCGCCCACGAGGACAGCGGCTTCAGTCTCACCGCCGGTTCGACCAAGGTGGAGCTGTCGAACTTCGTCGTCGACCCGGGGGGCTCGATGCTCTACGGCACGGTGGGCGGCACGCCCAAGGTGCCCCTGCTCTTCCTCGACGGCACGAACGTGAAGGTCGGCTCCGACGGTTCCGGCAACGTCGTCCTCGAGGGGACGGTGGCCAAGCTGACCGACACCGCCGCCGGCGCCCTCAACAAGGCGTTCAACGTGAGCGCCATCAAGGGTGGTCTGCCCCTGGGAGTCGTACGACTGGTGGCCAAGGGCACGCCGTCCACCTACGACGCCGTCGCCGACAAGACGGCGCGGATCTCCCGCCTGGACGGGAAAGCGACGTCGGTCACGCTCGACACGGGCACGGCGAGGGCGCTGCAGTCGCTTGGTGTCGCCGTGGCTCCCGTGGGCTCGGCCAGGTTCGACAGCGCCACGTCGACCGTCTCCTTCCCGATCACCGGTGGCTTCGCCGCGATCCACTCCGACCTCGGCTACGAGCCCGGCTACATCGCCGGCCACGTCCTCCACGAGGCCAGCGGGCTGCGCTTCAGCAAGGGCAACCGGTCGATCGAGGTGACCGACTTCGTCGTGGACCCCGGGAACTCCGTCCTCACCGCCTCGTCGGGCGGAAAGTCCGGCATCCCGCTGCTGTTCCTCGACGGCACGAACGTCAAGGTCGGCGCCGAGGGCTCCGACGTCGTCCTGCAGGGCACGGTGGCCAAGCTCACCGCGCCGGGCGCGACGGCGCTCAACTCCACCTTCGGGGTGTCCGACTTCAAGGAGGGCCTGCCCCTGGGCGTCGTCCGCCTGGTCGCCGCTTCGGCCGCCGGCTGACCGATCCGGCGGGCATCCGGGTCCTTCGGACCACGCCCGCCGGTGGCGGCGGGGGCCCCCGCCCCGCCGCCGCGCTCGACTGCTGTCTCCGCAGTGCCGGAGAGCTCGGCCAGGAACGGCGAAGCGGCGGCGAACGCAGGGCCGGTACCGGGGTTGTCCCCGGTACCGGCCCTTGTCCGCGTCTAGACCGGGAGCTCCTCGGGCGGAGGCTGCGGCGCCAGCGGCTGGGACGGGTCGCCCACCTCGCAGTTGAACACGTCGTCGTTCCCGGCCTGGCCCCAGCACGTGTCCGGGGTTGCCGCGTTCGGCAGGCTGCCGGGCGGGGGCGGGCCCTGGAAGGGGTTGTCCCCGTTCAAGGTGTCGTCGCCGTCGCCGCCGAAGAGGCTGTCGCCCCCGAAGTTGCCGAACAGGGTGTCGCTGCCGGCGTCGCCCAGCACGAGGTCGTTGCCCGGGCCGCCGAAGACGGTGTCGTCCCCGCCGCCGGCGAAGGCCCGGTCGTCGCCGCCGAAGCCGATGATCTCGTCGTCGCCGTCACCGGCGATCAAGGTGTCGGGGCCGGTCAGGCCGGCCAGCACGTCGTCTCCCGGCCCCCCGACGAGGATGTCGGCGCTCCCTTGCGCGGCGAACGGCGGCCCGTCCTCGGCGCCGATGAGGACGTCGTTCCCCGCGCCCCCGTCGATGAAGTCGTTGCCCCCGAGGCCGCAGACGATGTCGTCGCCGCCCAGTGCCTGGATGATGTCCCGGCCCGGGCTGCCGACGATCACGTCCGGCCCTTCGGTGCCGCGGATGTAGCCGGCGCCCACGATCGTCGCCGGCTGCTCGTCCCCGGGGCCCCCGCACATCGGGGTCTGGGCTCCGGCCGACCCGACGGCGACGGTCCCCAGCACGATCGTGGCCCCGGCGAGGGTCACCAATAGCTTCTTCAATCTTGCCTCCGGTGCTCGTGCGCGGCACGACAGACCTGGCCCGCGCGCCGGTCACGCTACCCGTCGGCGCCCCGCTTCACTCTCCACCGGACCAGGACGGCCACCGCGGCCGAGGCCCAGACGAGGCCCAGGACGATCAGGAGGTTCCGGGCGTAGTTGTGCGGCAGGGAGCTCGGGTTGTCGGCCGCCAGCCCGTAGCCCCGCACGAGCGGGTAGGAGAAGAGGGCGACGATGCCGGTGACCACGAGGGCGGTCTGGGTCGCGGCGCGGGCCCGGCGGGGCACGGACCGGGCCACGGCCACCCCGGCGAGGATGACGAGCGGGGCGACGACGACGTCGTGGAGCACCGCCCCACCGAGGACGAAGCGGGCCAGGTCGGCCGGGCGCGTGTCGACGCTGTGGTCGACGATGCCTCGCACCCCGAAGCCGATCACGGCCCAGCCGGTGAGCGCCGAGAGCCAGAACAGAGGGCCGGCGCGGTGCTGCTCCCTCACAGGACGACGACCCTGGTGACCCACTTGGTCTGGAGGACGCCGGGGCGGTTCGGGGCGATCAGGCGGCACGGGAACCCGTGGTCGAGGGCCAGGGGCTCACCGTCGAGGTGGGTGGCCAGGAGCGTGTCGCGGTCGGCGGCCTGGCCCGGGTTGAGCGTCGACGTGCGGTATGCGCCCCGGGGCTCGAGGGACTCGACCAGGACCGTCCGGTCGGGCTGGGCACCGGCCATGGCGAGAAGGTCCCGCACCCGGACGCCCCGCCAGGGCGCCGAGAAGCTCCAACCCTCCACGCAGGCGATAGGCAGCACGGTGTCGTTGGTGGGCAGGGCGAGGATCTCGTCCAGGCTGAGCATGAGAGGTCTGGCCACCCGTCCGGAGATCTCCAACCGGTAGTCGGGGGAACGGGCGAGGTCGACCACGCCCGCGTTGGCCGCGCCCCGGTTCACCGGGCGACCCTGGGGGCCCACCGTCGGATCGCGCGGCGCGAGCAGACCGAGCCGGCGCAGCGGGCGGACGGTCTGGCCGATCGTGGTGAGGGTCAGGACGCCGGAGGCGGCGGCGACCGTCGCCAAGAGGCCGCGCCGCGAGAGGCCGCCGGAGGTCTCGCCGTCGGGCTCGGCTGCCGTGCCGAGGACGGGGTCGGCGTCGGCCAGAGCGGGACGGCGCGACGGGCGGGCGAGGCTCCGGCGCGTCGTCGCCCACTTGGCGCCCAGGTGGGCGACGATCGCCCCCATCGTCACCCACGCCGTCCAGTAGTGCGAGACCGTGAACGAGAACGGCCACGGGTACCACTGGGCGATGTTGGCCACGCCCGAGAAGGCGAGGAAGATGCCCCCGCCCACCAGCGGGAGCAGCCCGATCCGCTCGACCAGCCGCGCCGCGCTCCTCGCCAGGGGGACGGCCACGAACCGCGGCCAGACCAACCACAGCTTGGCCATCAGCACCGGGACCGACGCGATCCCGGCGGCCACGTGGAGGCCCTGGGTGAACCGGTAGAGCCCGGCCGGGCGGGAAGGAATGGGGAGCCACGGCACCGGGCGCTGCTGGATGTGGGAGTAGAGCCCGGTCACGAAGCAGATGGAGAACAGGATCCCCAGGGCCGCACCGAGGATGGCCGCCAGCCGCTCGTCTCGCAGCGGTGAGGTGTAGGCACCCTGGGCGAGGGGCCGGTCGGCGTCCGTCGTGAACCTGCGGACCGGAGCCGGCAGCCGGATGCTCACGGCTCGGTGGGCTCGAGGCGTGCGAACCAGCGTCCGGACGCGGTCTGGACCAGGGCGGCGAGCTCGAGGCCCGCGGCGCGCGCCAGCCCCGCGATCGCGTCGGCGCCCACCTCGGCCCAGGCGAAGGGCTCGCTGCGTTCCCCGTCGCGCTCGAACCAGGCCGTGAAGCGGCGCCACCCGCGACCGGGAGGTCGCACCTCGGCCACCACCCGGCCCCGACCTCCCGTCAGCTCCCGGCAGCGCGACAGCAGCCGGGCCGGATCCCCGCCGATGCCGACGTTGCCGTCGAAGAGCAGGGCGGTCGCCCACCGGCCCTCTCCGGGCAGGCGGCCGAAGAGGTCGCGCTCGAGCACCGCCGCCCCCCGCTGGCGGGCCAGGGCGACCGCGGCGGGGGAGGAGTCCACGCCGAGGGCGGGGACGCCCCGTGAGGCCAGGCTGACCACCAGCCGGCCGGGACCGCAGCCGAGGTCGATCACCGGCCCCTCCACCGAGGTGAGGACCTGGCGCTCCTCGTCGTCGGCCGGCGCGTGCCAGCGGCGGAGGTCGAGGTCCAAGGTCTCGCCGGTGTGGGCCCGCAGCACCAGCATCAGGCGTTGACCGGGACGGGGAGCACACCCAGCTTCCGGGCCAGGGCGCCCGTCCGGACGGCGGAGCCGCCGGCGGTCACATCGGGGAGGTCGGCGACGGTGTCCATGTCGACGAGTGTCGGGAGCGGGGCGACCCTCAACCCGAGCGCCCGCAACCGGTCCTCCTGCAGGGCGCCGGTCCGCGTGGTGCTCATCGGGACGTCGGCGAACACCGAGGCATCCGCGGCCCGGAGCCCTATCGCCCACCACCCCCCGTCCCCTGCGTGGCCCAAGGCGGCCGGCCACGAATCGAGCTCGGCGAGGCAGCCGTCGAGCAGGTCGGCGGTGACCTGCGGCGTGTCCATGCCGATCTGGATCCCTGGTCCACCGGCCGACGCCCACGCCGCCGCCAGCCGCCGGTCGAGGCCGCCGGCGACCTGGGGGACGACGTCGAACCCCGGGGGCAGCCAGGGGCCGGGAGCCCCGTCAAGGGCGACGACCCGCCGGCCCGCACCGCAGGCCGCCACTGCCTCGAGCGTGTCGGCGAGGGAAGCTTCGGCGAGGGCCGCGGCCTCCTGAGGGGTGCAGGGAGGGCACAGGCGGGTCTTGACCCGCCCGGGGACGGGCGCCTTGGCCAGCACGAGGACGTGCGTACGAGCGGTCACGCGGCCAGCACCCGGCCCATGTCGCGCACGGCCCGCAGCGTCCCCGAGACCGTGCCCGTCACCTTGGACCGGCCGGCACGGGGGGCATAGGGGACGGGGATCTCGTCGATCCGCCAGCCGGCGGCCGCGGCCCGCAGCACCATCTCCAGCGGCCACCCGAAGCGCCGGTCCTCGATGCCGAGGGCGAGCAGGTCGTCGCGCCTCGCGGCGCGCATGGGGCCGATGTCGCGCAGCCGGTGCCCGGTACGCCGGCCGATCTCGCGGGCCAGGAAGCGGTTGGCCAGCCGGGCGTGCACCGGCCAGGCGCGGGCGGCGACGGGACGGCGGGCTCCGAGGACGAGGTCGGCGTCGCCGCGGAGCACGGGCGCGGCGACCCCGACGAGGTCGGCCGGGTCGAGCGAGCCGTCGCCGTCCATGAAGCACACCACGCCGTCGTCCGGGTCGGCGGCGAGGAGCCCGGTCCAGCAGGCGGCGCCGAAGCCCCGGACCGGCTGCTCGACCACCACGGCGCCCGCCCGGCGGGCGATGTCGCCCGATCCGTCGGTCGATCCGTTGTCGGCCACCACGGCCGTGTACCCGGGGGGCATGGCGGCAAGGAGGGACGGGAGGGCGGCGGCCTCGTCGAGGACGGGGATGACGACGTGAGGCATGGCTGCAGTGTCCCCCTGAAGTGCTTTCGGACCGGCTCCGAAGTGCTGACGATTCGCGAAACTCTTCGGCGCCGCCGTCTGTCCCGGATCACCGCTGGGGCACAATCCACCTGTGGCCCCCACCCCGTCGCCGCCCCGGATCCTCGTGGTGGAGGACGACCCGACGGTGTCCGAGGTGGTCACCCGCTATCTCGAGCGTGAGGGGTTCGTGGTCGAGGTGGCCTTCGACGGCGCCGCGGGTCTGGGGCGGGCGCTCGCCGACCCGCCCGAGCTCGTCGTGCTCGATGTGATGATCCCCTCGCTCGACGGCTTCGAGCTGTGCCGGCGGCTGCGGGCGACGGCGCCGGTGCCCGTGATCATGCTCACGGCGCGAGGCGAGGAGGCCGACCGCATCGTCGGCTTGGAGCTGGGTGCGGACGACTACATGTCCAAGCCGTTCTCCCCCCGGGAGCTCACCGCCCGCATCAAAGCCGTGCTTCGCCGAGCGGGCGGGTCGGTGGCCACCGCCGGGGACGAGCCCCCCGTCCTGCGGGCCGGCGCCCTGGAGGTCGACACCGTCGCCCACGAGGCCCGCCGCGACGGCGAGCTGGTGTCGCTGACGTCGCGGGAGTTCGACCTGCTCGTCCACCTCATGCGCCACCCCCGGCGGGCGTTCCGTCGCGAGCAGCTTCTCGAGCAGGTGTGGGGGTTCGCGTACGGGGACACGTCCACCGTCACCGTCCACGTGCGGCGCCTGCGCGAAAAGGTCGAACCCGACCCGGCCGACCCTCGCCACGTCTGCACGGTGTGGGGCGTCGGCTACCGGTTCGAACCGTGAGGGCGAGGTGGGCCACCCTCGGCGCGGCGGCAACGGCGGGCGTGGTCGCGTCGGCCGCGCTGGCCGCCGACGCCAGCATGGGCGCCTGGGACACCGGCGTCCTGCTGAGCTGGGCCCTGGGATCGGCGGCCGTCGCCGCCATGGTCGCCGCCGTCCTTCTGCGCCTCCTGCGCCACGCCCGCCTGGCCGTCCAGGCCACCATCGCTGCCCTGGCGCCCGTACTGGCGGTCACCGTCGCCCTGGTGGGGTCGGCGACCACCATGTTCATCTCCGCCCACGACCTGCGGGCCCTGCTCGTCGTGACCGTGGCCGCGGGGACGGTCGGCCTGGTCACCGCCCTGGCCCTGGGGGAGCGGGTGGCCGCGGCCAGCGAGCGGCTGGGCGACCTGGCCCAGCGCATCGGCGACGACGCCGGCCCCGGCCGGGTCCCGGGCACCTTGCCGCGCGGGGGGCCCGGCGAGCTCGTCCGGCTGGCCGGCGAGCTCGAGGCCGCCCTCGCCCGGCTGGCCGAGACGAGGGAGCAGGCGGCGGCAGCCGAGGAGAGCCGGCGCCAGCTCGTGGCCTGGGTGTCGCACGACCTGCGCACGCCACTGGCTGCCATCCGGGCGATGGTGGAGGCGCTGGAGGACGGGGTGGTCGACGACCCCGAGACCGTCACCCGCTACTACCGGACGATGGGTCGCGAGACCGACCGGCTGGCCGGGCTGGTCGACGACCTCTTCGAGCTGTCCCGCATCCAGTCCGGCGCCCTCAACCTCCGCCTCGAGCAGATCGCCCTGGACGAGCTGGTGTCCGACGCCGTGGCCGGCGTGTCCCTGGCCGCCGAGGCCAAGGGCGTCCGGCTCGGGGGGGACGTGGCCTCGCCCGCGCCGGTGGTCGAGCTGTCCATCCCCGAGATGGCCCGCGTCGTCCGCAACCTGCTCGACAACGCCATCCGTCACACGCCCCGAGGCGGCACGGTGTGGATCGACGCCGCCCTCGACCCCGGCGGCCGGGACGTGCTCGTGTCCGTGAGCGACGGCTGCGGCGGGATACCGGCCCCGGACCTGCCGCGCGTCTTCGAGCTGGCCTACCGGGGCGACGCGGCCCGGACGCCGGGCGTCGGCGGCGCCGGCCTCGGGCTGGCCGTGGCCCGAGGCCTGGTCGAGGCCCACCAGGGCGAGATCAGCGTCCGGAACGAGGGCCAGGGCTGCCGCTTCACCATTCGCCTCCCGCTGGCCGGGGCGGCGGGGTGAAGGTCCTCGTCACGGGCGGGGGCGGGTTCGTCGGGTCGCACGTCGTCGACCGGCTGCTGGCCGACGGGGCCGAAGTCCGAGTGGTCGACAGGTGGCCCGGTCATGTGGATCCCCGCGCCGAGCTGATGGCCGGCGACCTGGCCGAGCGGGGCGTGGCCGAGGCCGCGGTGGCCGGCGTCCACGCCGTGTGCCACCAGGCGTCCAAGGTGGGGCTCGGCGTCGACTTCGGCGACGTGGGCGGCTACGTGGGGGACAACGACGTGGGGACGGCCCGCCTGCTGGAGGCGCTGTGGCGGCGGTCGTTCCGGGGACGGCTGGTGCTGGCCAGCAGCATGGTCGTCTACGGCGAGGGGCGCTACCGCTGCGAGGACCACGGCGACGTTCGTCCGGGGCCCCGCACCGAGGCCGACCTCGATGCCGGCCGGTTCGACCCGAGGTGCCCGGAGCCCGGCTGCGGCAGCCCGGTCCACTGGGCGCCCATCGACGAGGGCGCGCCCCTCGACCCCCGCAACGTCTACGCCGCCACCAAGCTCCACCAGGAGCACCTGTGCGCCCTCTGGGCCCGGGAGGCGGGGGCGACGGCCGTCGCCCTCCGCTACCACAACGTCTACGGGCCCCGGATGCCGCGGGACACGCCGTACGCCGGCGTGGCGTCGATCTTCCGCAGCGCAGTGGCCGCCGGCCGGGTGCCGGAGGTGTTCGAGGACGGGGCCCAGACCCGGGACTTCGTCCACGTGGGCGACGTGGCCCGGGCCAACGTGCTAGCCCTCACGGCACCCGTCCCCGAGCCGTTCGCGGCGTGCAACGTGGCCAGCGGTGTGCCGCACACCGTCGGCGACCTGGCCCGGGCGCTGACGCCACCGGAGCTGGAGCCGGTCGTCACGGGCAGGTGGCGCCTGGGCGACGTCCGCCACGTCGTCGCCTCGCCCTCGCGCGCCGCCGACCTCCTCGGCTTCGCCGCCGAGGTGAGCTTCGCCGACGGCATGGCCGAGTTCGCCCGTGCCGGCCGACCGGCCTGAGCCCCGCACCACGTGGGCGTTCGCGGCAGCCGCCGCGGCCGGCGTCGCCCTGTCGCTGAGCGTCGCCACCGCCGACCCCGTCCGGAACGCCCGCTGGGCCCTGCTCGCCCGCCTTGCCGCCTGGGCGGTGGTCTGGGCCGCGGGCGTGGTCTGCGCCCTCCGGCTTCCCCGGCGGGTCGCGGTACCGGCCGTGTTCGCGGTGGCCGTCGCCCTCCGTCTGTCGGCCCTCGCCGGCCCGCCGGTCCTCTCGGACGACCTCTACCGCTACGCGTGGGACGGCAGGGTGCAGGTCTCGGGAGTCGACCCCTACCGCCACCCGCCCACCTCGCCCGAGCTGGCCCACCTCCGGGAGGAGTGGCTGTGGCCCGATGCCGAGGGGTGCGGCCGGATCCAGCGCCCGGAAGGCTGCACGCGGATCAACCGGCCGGGCGTCCGGACCATCTACCCGCCGGTGGCCGAGGCATGGTTCACGGCCGTCTACCGGGTGGCCGGGATCGAGGCCCACCACAAGGCGTGGCAGGCCGCCGGCTTCCTCACCGACGTCGCCCTGGTCGCCCTGCTCCCGGCCGTTCTCAGGGCCTGGGGGCGGGACGAGCGGTGGACGGCGCTGTACGCCCTTTCGCCCGTCCCGGTGGTGGAGGTGGTGAACAACGGCCACGTGGACGGGCTGGCCGCCCTGTGCGTCGCCCTCGCCCTGCTGGCCGTCGCCCGCCGGCGGCCGGTGTGGGCCGGCGTGCTGCTGGGGGCGGCCACCTTGGTGAAGCTCTACCCGGTGGTGCTCGGCGTGGCCGTCGTGACCGTGCTCCGCCGGCGGGTGGCCGCTCAGGTGGTGGCCGCCGCCGCGGTGTGTGCCCTGGCCTACCTGCCCCACGTGGCGGCCGTCGGCATTCGCGTCCTCGGGTACCTCCCGGGCTACCTCCGGGAGGAGCGGTACGACGAGGGCGGCCGCTACCTCCTGGTCGGCCTCCTCGGCCTTCGGCCCGAGATCACGGCCTTCCTCGCCGCCGGCGGCGTGGGCGCGGTGGCCGTCTGGCTCGTGCGGCGCCGGCCTCCGCTCCCCACCGCCGGCGCGGCGCTGCTCGGCGCCCTCCTGCTCGCCGTCACACCCGTCCAGCCCTGGTACGCCCTCACCCTCCTCGCCGTGGCCACCGTCGCCGGTGCCCCGGCCTGGTCGGCGGTGGCCCTCGCCGGCTACCCGTACTTCTTCGCCGTGATCCTCGACTCGCCCCACGCCGCGGCCGTCGGACGCGTCTCCTACGGCCTGGCGCTCGTCGCCGTCGCCCTCGGGAGCCGGTTCTACACTCGGCCGTCCACGAGAAGGGGGAGCGATGCGGTTCCGGAGGCTGTTGGTGGTCGTGGCGATCTCGGCGACGGTGCTCACCGCGTGCGGGGATGACGACGACCCGGTCGAGACCGGCCAGCCGACCACCAGCTCGAGCCTGTCCCCGACCTCGACCGCCCAGCCGGCGCCGATCCTGCTGCGGGACTTCAGCTTCTTCGGGTTGGAGGTCAAGGCCGGGTCCAAGCTGCTCGTCCAGAACACGGGCCAGCAGCCCCACAGCCTCACGGCCGAGGACGGCAGGTTCGACACCGGGCAGGTCCAACCGGGGCGGAACGTGGAGTTCACCGTGCCCAGCCAGGTCGGCACCTACAGGATCAGGTGCGTCGTCCATCCCGACCGGATGGCGGGCGAGCTCAAGGTGTCCTAGCGGTTTCGCCCTCGCCGCCGGAGGCGGAGAGCGCGGGCGTGTGCTTCGAATGTCGGGCCGATCAGGCGCGAGCTAGTCTGGGATCGTCATCGCAGGGTCCTGTGGTGCAGCTTGGAGTGCACGCCGCCCTGTCAAGGCGGAGGTCGCGAGTTCAAATCTCGTCAGGACCGCGAGCAGTTGAATCCCCGGTCGGGTAGCTCAGTTGGTAGAGCGCGCGCCTGAAAAGCGCGAGGTCACCGGATCGACGCCGGTCCCGACCACGTGCGCACCTTCCGCCGACTCCTTCCCGCGGCCGTGGTCGGCCTCGGTCTCGTCCTGACCGGGTGTACCGGCGGTCACCCTGAGGTCGAGCGGCAGATCGCGGCCGCCAACGTGGGCACGGGCGCCGGCTTCGAACCGTCGACGGTCACGGTCAACAAGGACGACAACGTGACCCTGGCCGTAGGCAACACCTCCACGCGCGTCCACGGCTTCAGCATCGAGGGCTACGGCATCCAGCGCGAGGTCGAGCCCAACAACGGCATCCAAGTGAAGTTCAAGTCGACCAAGCCGGGCACGTTCAAGATCTGGTGCCAGCTCCACGAGACCCACCAGGTCGCCACGCTCGTCGTCCAGTAGGCAGCCGCCGCCGCATTAGCCTGCGGCGGGTGGACGTGTTCGACCGCATCGGGGCGGACGACTACGAGCAGGTCGTGTTCTGCCACGACCGGGCCACCGGCCTGCGGGCCATCGTCGCCGTCCACTCCACCCGCCTGGGGCCGGCGCTCGGCGGCACCCGGTTCTACCCGTACCCGTCGGAGGCCGACGGGCTGGAGGACGTCCTGCGCCTGGCCCGAGGGATGACGTACAAGGCGGCCGCCGCCGGCCTCGACCTCGGTGGCGGCAAGGCGGTGATCTTCGGCGATCCCACCCGGGACAAGAGCGAAGCCCGGATGCGGGCCTACGCCCGCTACGTCGACTCGCTTGGTGGCCGCTACCTGACCGCCGAGGACGTGGGGACGACCCAGGACGACATGGACCTCATCCGCCGCGAGACCCGGTTCGTCACCGGCGTGAGCCCCGAGCTGGGCGGTTCGGGCGACCCGTCGGCGGCGACGGCCTACGGCGTCCTCTGGGCCATGAAGGCCGTCGCCCTCCGGCTCTGGGGCGACACGTCGCTCGCCGGGCGCCATGTAGCGGTCGCCGGCGTGGGCAAGGTGGGAAGCGCCCTGCTCCGTGACCTGCTCGACGAGGGGGCGGGTGTGACCGTGGCCGACGTCACCCCCGCGTCCGTCGACCGGGCGGTCGCCGAGGGGGCCGAGGCGGTCGGCGTCGAGAAGATCCACGCCGTCGAGTGCGACATCTACTCCCCGTGCGCCCTCGGCGGTTCGCTCAGCGCCGAGACGATCCCCGAGCTACGGTGCGCGGCGGTGGTGGGATCAGCGAACAACCAGCTGGCCGACGGCGTGGCGTCGGCCCGGCTCCTGGCCGACGCCGGCGTCCTCTACGCGCCCGACTTCGTGGTCAATGCGGGAGGCCTGATCAACATCGCCGAGGAGCTCGCTCCCGGCGGCTACAAGCCGGACCGGGCGCGCGCCGCGGTCCAGCGCATCTTCGACACCGTGACCTCGGTCCTGCAAGCGGCCGAGGTGGACGGGGTGACGACCGCGGAGGCCGCCGATCGGCGGGCCGAGGACCGCATCGCCGCCCTGTCGGCCGTTCACCAGATACGCACGCCGGCGTAGGCGTAAGGCAGGGGCAGTCATGGCCAAGGCCATCGACGAGCGGGCGCAGGCCCGGCCGGTCCCTCCGGCCCGTCACGTCCAGCTCGGTCTGTCGGCTGACGAGGTCGTCGGCATGTACCGGACCCTCGTCCTGGCCCGCTTCGTGGACCAGAAGGCGTGGAACCTCACCCGGACCGGCAAGGCCCGCTTCTACATCCCGGCCGAGGGCCAGGAAGGGGCCCAGGTGGGGTCGGCGTGGGCCCTGCGTCCCGGCCACGACGTCACCCTGCCCTACTACCGCGACATCGGCGTCGTCCTCACCCTCGGCATGACTCCGTACGAGATCCTGCTGGCCGTGCTGGCCAAGGGCGACGACCCCAACTCGGGGGGGCGGCAGATGCCGAACCACTGGGGGTCGAAGCGGCTGGGGATCATCACCGGGTCGTCACCGATCGGCACCCAGTTCCCGCACGCCGCCGGCCTGGCCCTGGCCTCGACCCTGCGGGGCGACGACAAGGTCACCGTCTCCTGGTTCGGGGAGGCGGCGGCTTCGAAGGGTGACTTCCACGAGGCCCTCAACTTCGCCGGGATCCACCAGCTGCCCGCGGTCTTCGTCTGCGAGAACAACGGCTACGCCATCTCGGTCGGGATGCGGAAGCAGTCGGCCGTGCCCGACGTGGCCGACCGGGCCGCCTCTTACGGCTTCGAGGGCGTGGTGGTCGACGGGAACGACGTGCTCGACGTCTACGCGGCGACGTCGGCCGCGGTGGCCCGGGCCCGGGCCGGGAAGGGCCCCACGCTGATCGAGGCCAAGACCTACCGCCTCATGCCCCACACCACCGACGACGAGGACCGCATCTACCGGTCGCGCGAGGAGGTCAAGGCGTGGCGCCAGCGGGATCCCGTCCCCCGCCTCGAGCGGTACATCCTCGAGCAGGGGCTGCTGTCGCCGGAGGACGCTCGGCGCGTCGAGGAGGCGGCGCGCGAGGAGGTGGCCGACGCCGGCCGGCGGGCGGAGGCC
Organism: Acidimicrobiales bacterium; assembly: GCA_036260295.1. GTDB lineage: Bacteria > Actinomycetota > Acidimicrobiia > Acidimicrobiales > AC-14 > CADCTB01. Next base: position 18,012 of record DATAAD010000117.1, read on the forward strand.
GCGCCCGCGCCCCATCCCGACACCGCCGCGAGCAGGGTCTATGCCCGGCCGCTCCGGCCCGGCCCGGCCTCGGCGTCGCCAGTCGCGGCCCCGGCGGGCGGTGTGGAGCGCACCATCCTCGACACCGTGCGCCACACCCTGCACGACCTGATGGCCACCGACGAGCGGGTGGTGGTCCTGGGCGAGGACGTCGCCGTGCTGGGCGGGGTGTTCCGGGCCACCAAGGGGCTGGCCGAGAGCTTCGGCGAGTCCCGGGTGATCGACACCCCGCTCGCCGAGTCGTCGATCGTGGGCATCGGGATCGGGCTGGCCCTCGCGGGCATGCGCCCCGTGGCCGAGATCCAGTTCGCCGACTTCATGCACTCGACCTTCGACCAGATGGTCAGCGAGGCGGCCAAGATCCACTACCGGTCGAACGGCGACTTCGACGTCCCGCTCGTCGTGCGCACGCCATGGGGAGGCGGCGGCCACCGCGGCCCGTACCACTCCCAGGCCATCGAGGCGTTCTACGCCCATGTCGCCGGGCTCAAGGTGGTCGCCCCGTCGACGCCCGCCGACGTGGCCGGGCTCCTTCGGTCGGCGGTCGACGACCCGGACCCCGTGCTGTTCCTCGAGCACAAGAAGACGTACCGCAAGATCAGCGGGCCGGTGCCCGAGGGAGACTGGCGGGTGCCGATAGGGGTGGCCGACGTTGCCCGTCCCGGCGACGACATGACGCTCGTCACCTACGGCCTGCACCGGCACCTCGCGGTGGAGGCGGCCGGGATCCTGGCCGACGAGGACTACGAGGTCGAGGTCATCGACCTGCGTACGATCTCGCCCCTCGACACCGAGACCGTCCTGCGCTCAGCCGTGCGGACGGGGCGGGTGCTCGTCGTCCACGAGGACAACGTCAGCTTCGGGGTGGGTGCGGAGGTGGCGGCCACGGTTGCCCAGGAGGCGTTCTACGACCTGGACGCACCTGTCCGCCGGCTGGCCATGCCCGACGTGCCCGCCACGCCCTTCGAGATCGGGCTGGAGCGGGCACTGTCGATCACCACGGCCGACATCGTCGCCGCCGCCCGGTCGCTGCTCGAGGAGTAGTGGCGTCAGCCGGCGACCGAGGAGAGCTCACCTGCCCGTTCCCGCCCCGGCGCCCGCGTGGCCAGCACGCCAAATCCCGAAGCCACGCCGGCGGCCGCAGCCGCGATGCCCCATCCCGTCCCCGACAGGTCCAGACCGAGCTGGTCGTCCAGCGACACCGCGCCGGGCCCGGCGAAGGCCACGGAAACGGCCACGACGCCCAGCACCAGGACGTACTCGTAGCCGCCCTTCCAGATCCACGGGCCCTTGCCGGCGTGGTCGGTCATCGCCGCGGCGAGGGTGATGCCGACGATCCCGGCGGCGGCCAGGGGTACCAGAAGGCCGGCGCCGAACATGGTCCCGACGGCGATCTCGGACACACCGAGGAGGACCGCCGTCCTCCGGCCCTGCCGGAAGCCGAACCCTTCCAGCCAGGCGCCGGTGCCGTCGGCGCCGTAGCCGCCGAACCAGCCCAGCCCGTGCTGAGCCCCGTGGCCGACGAGCAAGATCCCGATGGTGACCCGAATCAGCAGCATTCCCGTGTCCATGCGTGCCCCCTTGTGTGTGTGCCCTACAACAAGGTGCGTGCGCACGCATTTATTCCTCCGGTAGCCTGTGGCCGTGGACGACGAGGGTGTCCGGGCGTGGGCCGCCCTTCTCCGTGCCCACGCCGCTGTCGTCGGCCGCCTGGAGCACGAGATGCAACGGCAGCGCCGCCTGGCCCTGAGCTGGTACGACGTCCTCCTGTCACTCTTCCGAGCCCCGGCTCCCGGCCTTCGCATGCAGGACCTGGCCGAGGCCGTCGTGCTGTCCCGTACCCGTGTCAGCAGGGTGGTGGACGAGATGGAGGTCGCCGGGCTGGTCGAGCGCAAGCCGAACCCCGCCGACGGCCGCAGCACGATCGTCGTCATCACCGGCAAAGGCCGCCGGGAGTTCCGGGCCGCGGCGCCCGTCTACCTCCAGGGGATCGCCGAGCACTTCTCCGGACTGCTGACCCGAGAGGAGCTGGAATGCGTCGGCCGCGCCCTGGAGAAGGTCGTCGCCGCCCACGCCCCGCGGCCCTGAGGTGCTGCCCCTGCTGTCAGCGCCGGCGGGCTACCACTTCCAGGACTGGGCCAGGTCCTGCCTGACCGTGGTCGCGTAGCCCTCCAGGGCCCCCAGGAGCTCCTCCGAGCTCAGCCTCATCTCGGAGGAACGCACGTGCCAGACCAGCGCCCCATCGGCTCGCCGGGCCTTGATCACCGCGAACACCGACTCGATCAGGTACCCGTCGTCCACCCCCACCGTCTCCAGCCCGGCCAGCAGCTCGCTGAACGGGATCGGTACCGGTCGCGCCTGCCCGCCCGTGCTCGCCGCAGGTGTGTCCGTGCGCTTCCACGCCCGGGTCAGCCTCTGGCGGATGGAGGTGGTGAGGCCGTCGAGGACGCCCAGCAGCTCCTCCGTGGTCATGGGCCTGCCACCGCTGCGGACCGACCACGCCGCGCTCCCGTCCTCGGCCCGGAGCTTCAGCAGTGCGGACACCGACTCGATGTCCATCCCATCGCCGATGGTCGTCGTGCCGTAGCCGGCCAGCAGCTCGCTGAACGGGATGGGTGTCTCAGCCAACGGCCCGGTCCCCGATGACAGTCACGGCCGAGGAACGTACTCGCCCCGTCCCCTCTGGAAAAGGACGCCGTCTGCGGCCGACCTCCGCCCTCCGCCGACGTCCAGGAGAACGAGCGCTCCCCAGGCTCAGGCGTGGGGGAAGTCCTCGCCGGAGTACTCCTTGGGCTCCACGAGGACGAGCCAGTTGCCGGAGTTGTCGCGCATGACGGCCTCGATGCCGTACGGCCGGTCGGACGGCTCCTGGACGAACTCCACGCCCTTGGCCGACAGCTCCTCGAAGTCCTTGCGGCAGTCGTCGGTACGCAGGCCGACCCCTCCCATGGTGCCCTTGGCCAGGGCCCGGCGCACGGCGCCGGCCATGTCGTCGTCCAGCGGCGGGCCGGGGACCATGAGCGTGATCTGCAGCTCGGGCTGGGCCGGGTGGCCGACGGTGACCCATCGGAAGCCGTCGCCCATGCGGACGTCGGCCTTCTCCTCGAAGCCCAGGACGTCGGTGTAGAACTTCTTGGCGTCGTCCTGGTCGGACACGTACAGGGTGACGAGTGAGACGTTCGTGATCATGCGACGAACCTACGACGGAGCGTCGTGCTCGGGCTTCTCCGGAATTGCGGAGTTGCCCGGGGGCGCACGGTCGCTCAGGCCGTGCATGAACACGAAGCAGCCCGGGATGCGGGGCGCGCCCCGCTCGGCGTACTTGGCCTGGTACGCCGAGGGCGACATGCCGACCACCTCTCGGAAACGGCTGCTGAACGATCCCAGGCTCGTGTAGCCCACGAGCATGCAGACCTCGGTCACCGTGAGGTTGGTCGCCCGCAGCAGGTCCTGGGCCCGCTCGATCCGCCGCTCGGCGAGGTAGACGGCGGGCGTCTTCCCGTAGGTCGCGGTGAAGCAGCGGAGGAAGTGGTACTTGGAGACCCCGGCGGCCGACGCCAGTGCGTCGAGGTCGAGGGGCTCGGCGTAGCTGCGGTCGGCGAGGTCCCGGGCCCGGCGCAGGTGCACGAGAAGCTCGTCCGGCACGCGCATGGCTGCGACATTGCGGTCAGCCAAGGCTGGACCTCAAAGCTTCAGCAGGACCCGGCCCTCGCCCTCGACCACCTCGCCGATGTCGACCGAGTCGTGGCCGGCGTCGCGCAGGAGGTCGTGGGCGCGGTAGACGTCGCGCGGCGCCACGACGGCGATCATGCCGATGCCGAGGTTGAAGACCTTGGTCATCTCGTCGGGGCCGATGTCGCCGGCGACCTGGATCTGGTCGAAGATCTCCGGCACCTCCCACCGGCTGCGGAGGACGACGGCGTCGCAGTCGCGCGGCATCACCCGGCCCAGGTTGCCGGGGATGCCGCCCCCGGTGACGTGGGCCATCCCGTGGACCTCGACCGAGTGGCAGAGCTTGACCAGGGCGGGGGCGTAGATCACGGACGGGCGCAGCAGCTCCTCGCCCAGGCTGTGGCCGGCTCGGGGCCAGGCGGGGTCGTCGAGCGAGCGGCCGGCCAGGTCGAGGAGGACCCGTCGGGCCAGCGAGTACCCGTTGCAGCGCAGCCCGGGGGACCGAAGCCCGATCAGCCGGTCGCCCGGCCTCACGCTCGAACCGGTGACGAGGCGGTCGCGCTCGACCACGCCCACGGCGAAGCCCACCAGGTCGAAGTGGCCCGGCTCGAGCATGCCGGGCAGCTCGGCCATCTCGCCGCCGATGAGAGCGCACCCCGCCTCCTGGCACCCGGTGGCCACGCCGGCGACCAGCTGCTCCATCTGGTGGGGGTCGAGCCGGCCGGCGCTGATGCAGTCGAGGAAGAAGAGCGGCTCGGCCCCTTGGGCGGCGATGTCGTCCACGGACATGGCGACCAGGTCGATCCCGATCGTCTCGTAGCGACCGGCCAGGCGGGCCACGACGGCCTTGGTGCCGACGCCGTCGGTGGCGGCGACGAGGACCGGCTTGGAGTAGCGAGTGGGGTCGAAGGCGAACAGCCCGCCGAACCCGCCGATGTCGCCGATGACCTCGGGCCGGAAGGTGGACCGGACGGCGGCCTTTATCCGCTCGACCGCCTCCTCGCCCGCAGCGATGTCGACGCCTGCCCCGGCGTACGTCTCACCCACTGGGATGGACGAGGTCCACGCTGGGCAGCTCGTCGGCCACGGTCGTCGTCGGGACCGACACGGGGTACACGCCGGTGAGGCAGGCGGTGCAGAAGCCCCCGCCGGCCACGTTGGTGGCCGCCACGAGACGGTCGAGGTCGAGGTAGGCGAGGGTGTCGCACCCCAGGTAGTCGCGGACCTCGGACACCGTGAGGTTGGCGGCGATCAGCTCGCCGCGGGTGCCGGTGTCCATGCCGAAGTAGCAGGGCCAGCGGTAGGGCGGTGACGAGATGCGCAGGTGGACCTCGGCCGCCCCCGACTCCCGCAGCATGGCGACCACCGCCCGGGTGCTGGTGCCGCGGACGATGGAGTCGTCGATGACGACCAGCCGCTTGCCGGCGATGTTCTCCCGGATGGGGTTGAACTTCATGCGCACGCCCTGACTGCGCTGGTCCTGCCCGGGGGCGATGAACGTGCGGCCGATGTAGCGGTTGCGGACCAGGCCCTGGCCGAACGGGATCCCGCTCCGCCGGGCGTAGCCCTCCGCCGCGGGGATTCCGGACTCGGGTACGGGCATGACCATGGCCTCACGGCGCGGGTCGGAGGTGTCGGCGGGCAGCGGCGCCTGCTCCGCCAGCAGCTCGCCCATGCGCCCCCGCACGGTGTGCACGGTCCGGCCGTACAGACGGCTGTCCGGCCGGGCGAAGTACACGAACTCGAACAGGCAGAGCTTGGGCTCGATCCGATCGGCCGGGAAGGGCCGCAGCGAGCGGGTGCCGGTGGCGTCGATGACGACGATCTCGCCCGGGTCGAGCTCGCGGACGAAGTGGGCGCCGACGATGTCGAGCGCGGTGGTCTCCGACGACAGGACCCAGCCGTTGTCGAGCCGGCCCAGGCACAGCGGCCGGAACCCGTTGGGGTCGCGAACGCCGACCACGTGGGAGTCGTCCATGAGGACGAGCGAGAAGGCGCCCTCCAGCCGGGGGACGACCTCCATGAGCGCCCGCTCGAGGTCGCGGCCGTCGCTGCGCGCCCCGGGACCGGCCTTCACCATGGCCTGCTGCACCAGCTCGGCGACCACGTCGCTGTCGCTGTTGACGGTGCCGGGCAGGATCCCGGCCGCCTCGGCCAGCCGGGAGGTGTTGGTGAGGTTGCCGTTGTGCCCGAGGACGAAGCCGGCGTCACCCGTCTCCCGGTAGATGGGCTGGGCGTTGCCCCAGGTGCTGGCCCCGGTGGTGGAGTAGCGGACGTGGCCCACGGCCAGGTGGCCCTGGAGGGGTGCCAGCGTGCGGCCGTCGAACACGTGGGAGACCAGGCCCATGTCCTTGACGACGGTGATGGTGTCCCCGTCGCTCACGGCCATGCCGGCCGACTCCTGGCCGCGGTGCTGGAGGGCGTACAGGCCGAGGTAGGTCAGCTGGGCGACGGAGTGCCCCGGGGCGTAGACCCCGAACACCCCGCATGCCTCCTTTGGAGTGTCGTCGTCGCAGCCGGCGTCGTCGCTGCCGGCGTCGTCGCTGCCGGCGTCGGCGGCCTCCACCTCCACTGCTCCATCCTCCCACAGGGGCCGTCCCTGCTGCGAGGATGCCTACCGCCCGACGGCGGTCTGCGGCACGGTCGGCAGCGGGATGCTGGGGACGACGGGGACGTCGGGCACCTCGACCTCGACGACGGGCGGCGTGGCCGGCGGGCTGGTGCTCGGGACCTCCTCGGGCGGGCCCGGCTCCCGCGTCTCGGTGGTCGGCGGTGGCGACTCGACCTCGGGGGCGGGCGGCGCCACCGATGCCGCCTTCCCGTGCCCGGTCCAAGCCGGCGCCGGGACGGTCGTGGAAGTGCTGGTCACCGGCTTCTCGGCGTCGGCGGCCGCCGCGGTCGCCGGCTCGGAGGCCGCCGAGCTGGTCGACACCGTGACCGGCGCCGGGGGCTTCGCCTGGCTCGCCTCCCGGGCGGGCTGGACGACGGTCGTGGGCGGGAGCGGCGCCTGCTCGGGCAGGGTCACCACCGCGGTGACGGCGGCCGGAGCCTCGATGGGCGGGGCAGGGGTGGATGGAGCTTCGCCGGACATCCCGAGGGCCAGCGACACCACGGCGCTGACCACGCCTCCGGCCGCCTTGCTGGCGCCCTGCTGCACGGCCTGGGCCGCGGCAGCCGTCCCTGCCATCACCGCCTGGGGGGCGACGGCCAGGGCCACCCCGATGGTGGCCGCCGCCGACCGGACGGGGAGCACGCTGGCTCCACCCCCGCCTTCACCCGCCAGGCGGCGGTAGGCGAGGGCCAACCGCCGCCGGCCCCTGAGCAGCAGCGAGTCGACCGCACCGACCGAGAGGCCGAGGCGGTCGGCGATCTCCCCGGGGCGAAGCTCGTCCCAGTCCCGGGCCACGACGGCCCGGCGCTGGCTGTCGGGCAGGCTGGCCAGGGCTTCGTGCACCTGGGCGGCCCGCTCCCGGCTGAGGACGGACTCCTCGGGCTCGTTCGGCCGGTGGTCGCGGCGGCCGGTCGGCGGCTCCTCCCACGGCTCGACCCGGGCCTGGGCCCGGAAGGCGTCCATGCACAGGGACCGGGCGATGACGTGCACCCACGGGCCGAACCGGCGATCGCCGGCGCACTGCTCGATGCGCTCGTAGGCCCGGACGAAGGCGGCCTGGGCCACCTCGTCGGCCTCTACCGGATCGGACAGGCGCCGGCTGCACGCCCGGTGGACGGCCGGGTAGTGGCGGCGGAACAGCTCGGCGAACGCCTCCCCGTCGCCCCGCTGAGCAGCACGGACAAGGGTGCCCTCGTCGCCGGGTTGTTCGGCGTGCAAGACCAACGAACTCCGCTCCGGTTCGATGTGGGTCCGGACACTGTACGCCCGCTCAGGCCCACGCCGCGTCAACGCCGTGTGGACGCTATGTGTCGGCCATCTGAAGCTGCTCGGGCAGGGCCCTCGTCCACCTGGCCAGGGCGTCGTCGAGGGCGACGTCGACCAGCCCGCCCACGACCAGCCGGTCACCCCCTGCTCGGCCCAGGCGGGTCGCGGGTACGCCCGCGGCCGCCGCCCGGCGGGTGACCTCGGCCAGCGCGGCCGCGGGCACGCAGGCCACCACCCGGGACGGGGATTCGGAGAACAGGCCGGCGTGGCCGCCGTGGACGTGGGCGTCGAACCCCACGCCGGACCGCACGGCCATCTCGGCCAGGGCCAGGCCCAGGCCGCCGTCGCTCACGTCGTGGACGCCGTCGAGCAGCCCGGCGGTGACCAGGTCGCGTACGAGCTCGCAGACCGCGCCGTGGGCGGCGACGTCGAGCGGCGGCAGCGTCCCGCCCAGGTGCCCGTGGGCCGACTCGGCCCAGCGCGAGCCGGCGAGGGTACTCGCGGACGGCGCCGGCCCGAGCTGGAGGAGGTAGCCGCCCTCGGCCAGGCCGGCTCCCGGCGGGCGGCGGACGAGCTCGTCGATCACGCCGAGGACGCCGATCACCGGCGTCGGGTCGATGTCGACGCCGTCGGAGGAGTTGTAGAGGCTGACGTTGCCGCCGACCACGGGGAGGGACAGGGCCCGGCACGTCTCGGCCAGCCCGTCGATCGCCTCGGACAGCTGCCACATCACCTCGGGGTGCTCGGGGTTGCCGAAGTTGAGGCAGTTCACGACGGCCAGGGCCCAGGCCCCGGCGCACGCCACGTTCATGACCGCTTCGGCGACCAGCAGGGCGGTGCCCCGGCGGGGGTCGAGGGCACACCAGCGGCTGTTGCTGTCGGTGGTCAGGGCCAGGGCCCGGCGGGATGGCGGGAGGGCGGGGCCCTTGAGCCGGAGGACGGCGGCGTCGCCGCCCGGACCCTCGACGGTGTTGAGGAACAGCTGGTGGTCGTACTGCGTCCAGACCCACGAGGTGTCGGCCAGCATGGCCAGCAGATCGGCGCCGCAGTCCGCCGGCGCGGGGAGCCGGGAGGGGTCGTCGGCCCGCCTGCTCTCCAGGCCGGCGGGGGGATGCAGGGGCCGGCGGTACCGGGGGGCGTCGTCGTGGAGGGTGGCGGCGGGCACGTCGGCCAGGACCTCGCCGTCGGGGCCGTCGAGGATGCGCAGCCGACCACCGGTGGTCACCGTGCCGACCACGGTGGCCTGCACCTCCCAGCGCCGGCAGACGTCGAGCACGGCGTCGAGATCCTGGGGCTCGACGATGGCCAGCATGCGCTCCTGGGACTCGCTGGTCATGATCTCGGCCGGCACCATCCCTTGCTCCCGCAGGGGGACGGCGCGAACGTCGACGTCCATGCCGAGCCCGCCCCGGGAGGCCGTCTCGCTGGTGGCGCAGCACAGGCCGGCGCCGCCGAGGTCCTGGATGCCCACGACGAGGTCGGCGTCGAACAGGGCCAGGCAGGCCTCGATGAGGCGCTTCTCCTCGAAGGGGTCACCGACCTGGACGCTGGGCCGCTTGGCCTCGTCGCCCTCGGAGAACTCGGCGGATGCCAGCACGCTGACCCCGCCGATGCCGTCGCGGCCGGTGGAGGACCCGAGCAGCACGGCCAGGTTGCCGACGCCCTCGGCCCGGGCCAGGACCAGTCGCTCGTGGCGCATGAGGCCCACGCAGGCCACGTTGACCAGGGGGTTGCCCGAGAAGCAGGGCCGGATGGAGAGCTCCCCCCCGACGGTCGGCACGCCGACGGAGTTGCCGTAGCCGGAGACGCCGCTGACCACACCCTCCATGACCCAACGGTTCCTCGGGCCGTCCATGGGGTCGTCGAGGGGGCCGAAGTGCAGGGAGTCCAGCAGGGCCATGGGCCGGGCGCCCATGGTGAAGATGTCCCGGATGATGCCGCCGACGCCGGTGGCCGCCCCCTGGTAGGGCTCGATGGCCGAGGGGTGGTTGTGGCTCTCGATGCGCAGGGCGGCGGCGATCCCGTCGCCCACGTCGACCACTCCGGCGTTCTCACCGAAGCCGGCCAGCACCCAGGGGGCCTCGAACGGGAGGCGGCCGAGGTGGACCCGGGACGACTTGTACGAGCAGTGCTCGGACCACATGACCGCGTACATCGCCAGCTCGAGGTCGTTGGCGGACCGGCCGAGGAGGCGGGTGATGGACTCCGCTTCGTCGTCGGTCAGGCCCAGCTCGCGGTGGAGGGGAGGCGGCATGGACGGGAACCTACCGGATATCCGTGGCCCCCGGCATTGACTTGATGTTTGACCTCGAACCGGCCACAATCGGACAAATGCCTACCAAGACGAAAAGATCAAGATCCCCGATGTCGGATTCCCACAAGGCGGCCTTGGCGGAGGGCCGCGAACAGGGAAGAGCCGTGCGTCGGTATCTGGAAGCACTCGAGGCGCACAAGCCCAAGCGTGGCCGCAAACGCACCTCGGAATCGGTGCAGAAGCGGCTGGCGGCGATCGACGAGAAGCTGGCCGAGGCCGATGCCCTCACCCGTCTGCACCTGATCCAGGAGCGAATGAACCTGGAGACGGAACTGGCCTCTTCGGGCAATACGGTCGACTTGCAGGCCCTGGAGGACGATTTCGTCGCCGCCGCCGCACCGTACGGAGCGCGCAAAGGCATCACCTACGCGGCGTGGCGCCAGCTGGGCGTCGACCCGGGCGTCCTCCGCCGGGCCGGCATCAAACGAGGCGCCGACAGCTAACCGGGCCGCACCGAGCCGGCCGGCAACGGCCGGCTCCCGGCCGCGACCAGGAACGACTCCAGCAGGCGCCGGCCGTCGGCGGATCCGAGGAGAGGGTCGCTGGCCCTCTCGGGGTGGGGCATGAGCCCCACCACGTTCCCTTCGGGCGAACACACGCCGGCAATGTCGTCCATCGACCCGTTCGGGTTGGCGGCATAGCGCAGTACGATCCGGTCTTCGGCCCGCAATTCGTGCAGTGTCTCGGCCGAGCACGTGTAGTTGCCCTCGAAGTGGTTGATGGGCAGACGGAGGACCTCGCCGACGGTCGTGGCGCACGTGAGGGCTGATTGTGTGCTCGCCACGACCACCTCGACCGTCGTGCAGAGGAACCGCGAGCCGCGGTTCTTCTGCAAGGCGCCGGGAAGGAGACCGGCTTCGGTGAGCACCTGGAACCCGTTGCAGATGCCGATCACCGGGCCGCCCTCGGCCGCGAATTGGCGGACTGCCGACATGATCGGGCTGAACCGCGCGATAGCACCGGGCCGGAGGTAGTCGCCGTGGGCGAAGCCCCCGGGCAGGACGAGAGCGTCGAGGTCGCCCAGGGCGCGGTGGCCGTGCCACACCAGCTCGGCCCCGGCCCCGAGGCCCTGCACCGCCTCGACCACGTCGTGCTCGCAGTTCGAGCCCGGGAAGACGACCACGCCGACACGGGTACTCATCCGATACGGACCTCGGTGTCCTCGATCACCGGGTTGGCCAGCAGGCGCCGGCACAGCTCGTCGACCTGCTTGCGGGCCGCGTCCTCGTCGGCCGCCTCCACGGTGAAGCGGATGGCCTTCCCGACCCGCACGTCGTGCACGCCGTCGAAGCCCAGGGCGGGGAGGGCCCGCTCGATGGTGGCCCCCTGGGGGTCGGCGATGCCGGGCCGCAGCTTCACCTCGACCAGGACCGGGAACCGCATGGTCGTCACCTTGCCACGCCGGCCGACCGGTCGAACGTCTTCCCCGTCAGCCGCTCGTAGGCCGACACGTACCGCTCGGACGTGGCCTCCACGACCTCGGGAGGGAGCGGCGGGGCCGGGGGGCGCTTGTCCCAGCCGGTGGTCTCGAGCCAGTCGCGCACGGGCTGCTTGTCGTACGACGGTGGTGTGGTGCCCGGCTGCCAGGCCGACGCCTCCCAGAACCGGGAGGAGTCGGGGGTGAGGATCTCGTCGCACAGGGTGAGGCGACCGTCGATCCAGCCCAGCTCGAACTTGGTGTCGGCGATGATGATCCCGGCCTGGACGGCCCGGTCCGCCGCCCGCTCGTAGACCCGCAGGCTGATGGCGGCCGCCTCGGCGGCCACGTCCTCGCCGACCAGCTCGACAGCCTGCTCGAAGGAGATGTTCTCGTCGTGGGCGCCGACCTCGGCCTTCGTCGACGGGGTGAAGACGGGGTCGGGCAGCTGCTGGGACTGCTGCAGCCCCGGGGGCAGGGGCCGGCCGTGGACCGTCCCCCGCTCGGTGTACTCCTTCCACGCCGAGCCCGACAGGTAGCCGCGCACGATGCACTCGATGGGCAGCATCTCGGCCTTGCGGACCAGCATCGACGACCCCTCGACGGAGATGAGGTGGTTGGGGACGATGTCCTCGACCTGGTCGGCCCAGAACTCGGTGAGGAGGGTCAGGACCCGGCCCTTGTGGGGGATGGGCTGGTCGAGGACGACGTCGAAGGCGGAGATGCGGTCGGACGTCACCATGAGCAGCCGGTCGTCTCCGGCGTCGTAGATGTCGCGGACCTTGCCCGAGTACAGGAGGTTCACCCGGCGAACCTACCAAGTCACAGGATGGGATCCGGCTGATAGGCGGCGGCTTCAGGGAAGGCGCGGGCCAGCTCCTCGGCGTACCGGGCGAACGCCTGCGCCTGCTCGAAGGCGGCGCCGGTGAAGTCGACCGGGTCGGCGACGATGGCCTCCAGCTCGGCCCGAGCGAGCTGCAGGCGCTCGTCGCCCGCCAGCCGGTCGAGGAGGTCGTCCTCGGCGTCGCCCTTCTCCCTGCGGGCCAGCGCGGCGGCCACCGCGTGCTCCCGGATGACGTGGTGGGCCTCCTCCCGCCCCACCCCCTTGCCGACGGCGGCCAGCAGGATCTTGGTGGTGGCCAGGAACGGGAGCTCCCGGCGGAGCTCCCGCTCGATCACGGCAGGGAACGGGGCCAGCTCGTCGAGTACGGTCAGGAAGGCCTCGAACAGCCCGTCGACGGCGAAGAACGCCCCGGGCAGGGCCACTCGCCGGACGACCGAGTCGGACACGTCGCCCTCGTTCCACTGGTGCCCGCTGATCGCCGAGACCATGGTCAGGTGCCCGGCGAGCACGTCGCGCAGGCCGCAGATCCGCTCGCAGGTGCGGGCGTTCATCTTGTGGGGCATGGCCGACGACCCGACCTGGCCGGGGGCGAACCCCTCGGTGGCGAGCTCGTGGCCCGACATCAGCCGGAGGGTGGTGGCCAGCGACGCCGGAGCGGCGACGGCCTGCACCAGGGCCGAGACCACGTCGAGGTCGAGGGAGCGGGGGTAGACCTGCCCGGTCGAGCGCATGGTGTGGTCGAAGCTCAGGTGGCGGGCGACGCCGTGCTGCAGGATCGCCAGGCGGTCCGGGTCGCCGCCGAGGAGGTCGAGCTGGTCCTGCGCCGTCCCCATCGGGCCGGTGATCCCTCGCAGCGGGTACCGGCGCAGCAG
>DATAAD010000118.1:0-13370 GCA_036260295.1 Acidimicrobiales bacterium
TTTCGGGTCCCTCAGTGACCCGAAACGCGCCCAGAACGGCGGAGGAGGAGGGTGTGCCAGAGGGCGTCGACCTGGCGGCGGAGGTCGTCGAGGGTGCCGTCGTTGGTGACGACGTGGTCGGCCTGGGCCAGGCGGGTGGCCCGGTCGGCCTGGGCGGCGAGGCGCCGTCGTACGTCGGCCTCGGCCATGCCCCGACCCTCCACCAGCCGGCGGACGGCCAGGTCATCGGGAGCGTCGACCACCACGACGGCGTCGGCCCGGTCCCATCCCACTTCCACGAGCAAAGGGATCACGACCACGACCACGTGGTCGGTCGCCGCCTCCGTCGCCAGCCGGCGGTCGATGGCCTCCAGCACCGGTGGGTGCACCAGGGCCTCGAGGTCGCGGCGGGCGGCGGGGTCGGCGAAGACCAGGTCGGCCAGGGCCCGGCGGTCGATCTGGCCGTGGCCGTCGACGATGCCCGGCCCGAAGCGCTCGATCACCGGCTCGTGGGCCGGCCCGCCAGGCGCAATGACCTCGTGGGCGATGGTGTCGGCGTCCACCACGACCGCTCCGTGGTCGGCCAGGAGGCTCGCCACCGAGGATTTTCCTGAACCCATACCCCCGGTCAAGCCGATGACCATCACGTGAGGCGAACGTACCATCGCGCGGTCGGGGGCGATCCCCGGCTCTTTTCCGTCCAACCCGAGGAGCGCCTGCGGGCCGCCGCCACGGTGAGCCGCCGGGCCCGGCGGGCGCTGGAGGAGGAGGCCACGGGGTGGCCACCGCACTCGCCGGCGTCGATCAACGCCTGGCTGCTGCTCGTCACCACCAAGCCGCCGACCTGGCGCGACCCGCTGGTCGGCTGGGACGAGCGCCCGCCGACGCTCGGCCGGGCCCCCGAGGGCTTCTACTACCCCGACCCGCTCGGCTTCTGGTCCGAGGTGCGCCGGTGGGCGCTCGAGCTGTTCCGCTTGCGGGACCCCGCGTGGAGCCAGCCCGAGGCCCTGTCGCTGACCACCCTGCTGCACCTGGGTGACGTGCCCGAGCGTCTCGAGCAGGCCATGGACCTCTCGTCGCCCCAGATGGTCCTGTTCCTGGACGAGCCGTCGTGGGAGGCGTCGGGCCTCCAGGTCCGCCAGGTCCACCACCACATCGCCGACCCCCACCGTCCGGGCCAGTTCTACGAAGGGTTCTGGGGCCACACCCCCGACGGGCGGGTCGTCGGCAAGTCCCCCCAACACCCGACGACCCACAACCTGTACCGGGCCGAGGACATGCTGGGCTTCCTGCGCTCCGCACCTTCGCCCGGGGCGCCGTCGGCGCAGACGGGCTAGGCCCGGCTAGCCCTCGACCTCGATCTGCACGGCGTGGCGGGTCGCCACGACCGGCTTCAGGAGGTCGTCGATCAGGCGGCGGTGGGCCGGGTGCTCGGCGTAGCGGCGGTAGGCGTCGACGTCGGCGAAGTCGGCCACCAGGGCGTAGTCGGGGTGGTCGTCGGCCAGCCCCAGGTCGGGCCCGAAGGTGTACGAGACGATCTCGGGGATCTGGCCCGGCAGGGCGGCCAGCCCGTCGGCCAGGGCCTGCACCGCCTTCTCGCTCGCCTCCGGCTTCCAGGTGAAGACGACGACGTGACGGACCACGGCGGTACCGTACGCCGCCTACCCGGCGCCGGTCACTCCCAGCGGCAGAGCCCGCCCACGAAGTCGCGCACCAGCCCGGGCCAGGCGCGGATGCCGGCCAGGTCGGAGGCCACGTGGAGCTCGCTGAGGACGAGCAGCTCGGCCAGCGACTCGGCCACCGACACCGGGTGGGCGGCGTCGTCGCTCCACGCCAGGATCAAGGTGGGCACCACGATCGTCCGCACCTGCTCCCGGCTGGGCAGGTCCGACGCGGCCGCCCCCCGGAGGATGGCGGGCACCGCCTTCTCCTCCATCGTCAAGAGGTGGCGCAAGGAGACGTCGCGGGCGTCGGGCAGCTCCTCGGCGAAGATGCGGGCCTGGGGCTGCCCTCTGACCACGTCGGCCCACGCCGGCAGGCCCCCGCTCTCGACCAGCCGGGCCTCCTCCTCGAGACGGCTGGCATCGGGGCCCCGGTCCTCCCACGCCCGCGGGGGCACGGCCACAACCAGGCCCTGCACCCGCCGGGGCGCCCGCAGCGCCGTCCACAGGCCGACCACCCCGCCCATGGCCAGCCCGCCGGCGACGAACGGCCCCTCCGGGGCGGCCCGCACCATGTCGTCGACCATGGCCGGCCAGCGGAAGGCCTTGTCGTAGAGCTGCATGGCCTCGCTGCGACCGTGGCCGCGGGCGTCGTAGCGGACGACCCGGGCGACCGGGGCCACGACCGACCAGTCGAACAGGCCGAGCTCGTCCTCGTGGGCGCACGAGCTGGCCAGGTCGTGGGCCCAGACGAGCGTGCAACGGGTCACCGTCGGTCTTGATAGACCACGCCGGCGCGGGGCGGCAAGACCGTCGCCCGACACTTACATGCGCCCGACAGGTAGCGCCTCTGGCCGCGGACCCAATGCGACCTGGGGGGGGACCACCCGGGAGCCCCGACCGGGCGGAACGGGGCTCCGGGTGGCCGGCGGGCACGGCCGGGGGATGCGTGCCCGTCGAGGGAGGCCTCAGGCGATGAGGCCGGGGACGCCGCACGCGGTGGGGTCGAAGGCGTCCTTGAGGGCGGCCACGTCGGCGATGCCGACGGCGATGCCCAGGGCGGCGAGCTCCTGGCCGAGGGCCCGGACCTCGAGCTGGTCGAGGATCGGCAGGGCGGCGTCGAGGACGGCGTTGGCCACGACGCCCGCGCCCAGGGTGACGGTCAGCAGGCCGAGGTCGATGTCGACGTTGCCGGTCGAGGTCGCCGTCATGTCCATGTTGACGGGCGAGCCGGGCGTCGTCTTCGAGGGCGCCGTGGGCGAGAACTCCCCGGGCCAGGCGAACGACAGCGATGTCGGCGGGGCGTCGGCTCCGGTCGCCGCGCCCTGCACGTTGACCGACCCGGCCACCGCCCCCGTCAGCAGCCGCAGGGTCACCGTCGAGCCCACCGACGACGTGGCCGACTCGGTGTCCACCCCGACCTTGATGCCCTGGTTGGCGCCGCTGCAGTTGATCTCGGACATCGTGCCGGTCGCGGCCCCCGACACCACCTTCACCGGCATCTCGCCGGTCGCCTTGACCAGGCCCCCGACCGGTGCGGGCAGGCTCAGCGGCACGTCGAGGACCGGCCGGAAGGTGACCTCGACCTGCGACGTGGTCACGCTGCCGCCCTCCGGGCCGATGTAGATCTGCGGCGGCTCGATGACCTTCAGGTTCATCGAGGTGCCCAGGGTGCCTATCGTCCCGAGGGCGGTGGTGACGGGGACGTTGTTGATGTTCGACGCGGTCAGGAGGTTGCCCTTGTTGGCGACCTGGGCCGAGCCGGTGATCAGCTGGAGGACGTTCACCGTGGCGCCGGCGGCCGAGCCCTCGGCTCCCTGGGTGACCTTGATCATGTCGCCGAGCGTCAAGGTCTGGGAGTTGTTCGTCCGGTCGGCGATCTGGTTCACCTGGACGGCCAGCACGTCGCCGTTGTTGTCGAGCACCGTCGCCGTCGCCCGGATGAGGTCCAGCAGCTTGACGTTGGACGTCAGCAGCTCGTTGACCGTCCCGAACCCCATCTCGCCGGCGATGTCGCCGAGCTTGACCGAGCCGGCCGAGAGGCCCTGGTACCCGACCGCGTCGAGCGTGAGGCTGCCCGAGCTGGCGCCGATCAGCGGTTCGAGGATCCGGTTCAGGAGCGGGGCGTTCACCGACCCGTTGACCCGGGCCACGGACGACCCGATGGAGAAGCCGGCGTCCTCGCGGACCTTGGCGATGGCCGACGCCGACACCGTCCGGGACCCGGGCAGGAAGGCGTTGTCGAACGGAGACGTCACCGTCACCCGCACCGCGTCACCGGCGGGGTCGACGACGAACGACCCGGCCACCATCTTCCCCAGGTCGGCGACGACCGAGTAGCCGGGCCCGGTGGGGAACTCGTTCCGCGCCGCGCTGGCCTCGGCGCGCGGCTGGCGCTGGGCCAGGTCGTGCACCGCGTCGAGGGCGGCCAGGTCGGCGACCTTCTGGTTGCGCCGCCTCTCCTGGGCCAGCCGCCCGAGGTCGACGGACAGGGCGGTGGCGATCACCGCCACGACCACACCGATGGTCGAGATGATCAGGATGGCACCCCGCTCGTCGCCGGGACGACGGGTGCCTGCGCTGGCGCGCCTCACTCTCACGCTCCTCTGGTCAGTTGGAGAACTGGACGACGGCGGTGGCGCCGAACTCGTCCGGCGTCACGAGCCCCAGGCCCGGCGCAGGGGGGACGATCGGGTGGTTCTCGTAGTCCCAGGTGATGGTCACCGTGATGCAGCGGGGGCCGGCGGGGACGGCTGTGTTGCAGGGCGCCGTCGCGTAGTCCGGCGTGTAGCTCCCGGGGCTGCCCAGGGCGTCCTCGACCCGCTGGGTGGCACGGCTGACGGCCTCGGCGTCCGACGCCGCCCCGACCGCGGCCCGGGCGGCACCGCTGGCGGCGCTGGTGATGCGCTGCTTGGTCGCCAGGATCATGCCGAAGGCGATGAGTCCGTAGAGCATCAGGGCGAACAGCAGGAAGACGAGGGAGAACTCGAGGAGGGCCGCTCCCGACTCGTCCCGGCAGGGTCGCCGCAGGCGAGGGGGCGGAAGGTGCGCAGCTCGATCGGTCACGCGCAAGCTCCAGTACGGGGGTTGGTACGTCCCCCGGTATCGGACGGGCCGCTCCCCGGCTTTAGAGCGCCGACCTCTACAGGTCCGGCGCCGACCCGCCGAAAACCCCTGGGCACCCCGCCCACAGGACGGGCGGGCACTGGAAGCCGGGAGACCACATGAAGAAGCGTTCGAACCTGATCCTCACCCTGGGGTTGGCCGTCTTCGTGGCCGGCGCGGCCGCGACCTTCCTCGTCGTGCGCAACGGTGACGACGACTCGAAGGTGGCGGGACCGTCGACCCAGGTGCTGTACGCGACCAAGACCATCGCCTCGGGGACGTCGGGCACCGCCGCCGTCGACCAGGGCCTGGTGAAGACCCGGTCGGTCTCGGTGTCGACCAAGCCGCCGTCAGCGTTGACCGACCCGTCGCAGCTGGCGGGCAGGACGGCGTCGGTGAGCGTGCCCGAGGGGTCCGTCATCACCTCCGAGCAGTTCGCCGTCCCCCAGACGCGACTCGGCACGGTGAAGATCCCGACCGGCAAGACCGCCCTCGCCCTCCAGCTGGACTTCGTCCCCGGCGTGGCCGGCTTCGTCGGGTCGGGCGACCGCATCAACATCTACGGCCTCCTCGCCGAGGGCGCCGGCTCTCCCTCGTCCAAGCTGATCATGCAGAGCACCGAGGTGCTCAGCGTCAGCCCCTCCGGCGCCACCGCCCAGGCGGCCGGGTCCGAGGTGAAGCCGATCTTCCTCCTCGCCGTCACCCCCCAGGAGGCCGAGCGCCTGGCCTTCCTGACGACCTTCCAGAAGCTCTACTTCTCGCTCGTGCCCAAGGACGCGCCGCCGTCCGGCCCCACCCCCGGCACCGCCGCCGCCGACGCCCTCCGGCAACTCTCCTAGGAGACTTACGTGCGCAATCCGAAGATCCTCGTCCTCGACCGTGGCGCCGAACTCCTGAGGAGCGTGCGCGACGTCGCCGGCGAGCTGCGACCCCATCCCGAGATCCTCGGCTGTGAGCGCGTCGGCGGCGTCGCCGAGGTGCTGACCGAGGAAGGCCCGTTCGACGTCCTGGTCGCCGGGCCCAGCATGGGCACCAAGGCGGGGCTCTCCCGCCTGCAGATCATCCACGACGAGCTGCCCGGCATGAGCGTGGTCCTGGCCTTCTCGAGCCGCCCCGACGCCCAGCTGCGGGACATCGTGCGCACCGGCGCCGTCGACCTCCTGCAGCTCCCGGTGAGCGACCGCCTCCTCCGCGACGCCGTCGAGCGGGCGATCGAGCTCAGCCGCCACCGGTCGGCGCCCGTCGCCGTCCCGGGCCTGGCGCAGTCGGCGGCCCCCGCCAAGCACGGGGCCGTCTTCACGGTCGCCTCGGCCACCGGCGGGTGCGGGAAGACCTTCTTCTCCACCAACCTCGCCTACTTCCTGCACCACCACACCGGCCGGCGGACCTGCATCGTCGACCTCGACCTGCAGTTCGGCGAGGTGTCGACCGCCCTGCGCCTGCGGCCCCGGTACTCGATCTTCGAAGCCCTGCAGCGCGAGGACGGCGAGGAGAGCGAGCCCACCCAGATCGAGGAGTTCCTGGTCACCCACGACACCGGGGTGCACGTGCTGGCCGCTCCGAAGGATCCGACCGACGCCGACCGGATCCACCCGCCCGACGTCACCAAGATCATCGAGATGCTCCGCGAGCGGTTCGACTACGTCATCGTCGACACGCCGGCGGCGCTGACCGAGATCGTCCTCGCCGCTTTCGACCTTTCCGACACCCTCTACGTGATGGCGACGCTCGACCTCCCGAGCGTCCGCAACATGGGTGTCTTCCTGAACACGCTCGACAAGCTGAAGATCCCGGCCGACAACGTCCGCCTCGTCCTCAACAAGGCCGAGAAGGACGTCGGCATCGACATCGACCAGGTGACCCGCCTGTTCCCCCAGGGTTTCGCCGCCGTGCTCCCCTACGCCCGGGAGGTCAGCAAGTCGGTGAACGTGGGCACGCCGATCCTGGCCTTCTCACCCGGCTCCGAGATCAGCCACCGCCTCGAGGTGGGGCTGGTCCCGCTGCTCCCCGAGGAGAACCGATTCCAGGTCGGCGAGGTAGCCACGAGGAAGCGGGAACGGGGCCGCTGGTCGCGCATGTTCCGCCTCAACCTCCGGTCCGACGCGTCATGACGTCCTGACGAAACAAGGAGAAACGTGAAGCTCTCAGACAAGCTGGCCGCCCTCGAGGAGCAGGAGCGCCAGGCCTCGGCGAAGAAGTCCACGAACTCGGTGGTCGAAAGCGCCCGGCGCCGGGCGCGCACCGGCGACGGCACCGCCGCCAAGCGGTCGGCCAGCGCCTCGTGGGCCGAGTCCAAGCGCAAGGTCCGCGAGCTCGTCCTCCAGGAGGTGGCCCCCAAGGTCAGCCGCCTGTCCAGCGACGAGCTGGCCGCGGAGGTCCGGGCCGCCCTCGACCAGATCCTCCAGCGAGAGGACGTGAAGGTGTCGCCCCGAGAGCGCCGCACCTTCGTCCAGGAGATGATCCAGGACACCCTGGGCTACGGCCCCCTCGACCCGTTCCTCAGCGACCCCACCATCACCGAGGTGATGTGCAACAACTACGACGACATCTGGATCGAGCGCGACGGCAAGCTGTTCCACACCGGGGCGTCGTTCACCGACGACGACCAGTACCGCCACGTGATCGACAAGATCGTCGCCGCCGTCGGTCGCCGGGTCGACGAGGCCTCGCCCATGGTCGACGCCCGGCTCCCCGACGGGTCCCGGGTCAACGCCATCATCCCGCCCCTCGCCATCCACGGGCCGGTGCTGACCATCCGGAAGTTCGCCGCCGACCCCTACCAGGTCAAAGACCTGGTCAACTTCGGGACGTTCACGCTCGACGTGGCCACGGTGATGGAGGCGTGCGTCAGGGGCAAGCTCAACATCCTCGTCTCCGGGGGGACGGGCACCGGCAAGACGACGAACCTGAACGTGCTGTCGTCGTTCATCCCCGACGGCGAGCGCATCGTCACGATCGAGGACGCCGCCGAGCTGCAGCTGCAGCAGCCCCACGTCATCAGCCTGGAGGCGCGCCCGCCCAACGCCGAGGGCGCCGGCGAGGTGCGGATCCGCGACCTGGTCCGCAACGCCCTGCGCATGCGGCCCGACCGCATCATCGTCGGGGAGGTCCGGGGCCCGGAGGCGCTGGACATGCTGCAGGCGATGAACACCGGGCACGAGGGCTCCATGACCACCGTGCACTGCAACAGCCCCCGCGACGCCCTGAGCCGCCTGGAGACGATGGTGCTGATGGCCGGCTACGAGCTGCCGGTGCGGGCCATCCGTGAGCAGATCGCCTCCGCCCTGAACCTCATCATGCACCTCGACCGGCTGCCCGACGGGCGGCGGGTCGTGACCTCGCTCACCGAGATCCAGGGCATGGAGGGCGACACCATCCTGCTGCAGGACATCTACAAGTACCGCCTCCTCCCGCGGGCCGTCGGTGAGCCGACGCCCGGCCGGGTCGAGGGAGAGCTGGTCGCCAGCGGCCTGCGCCCGAAGTTCCTGGACAAGCTGAGCGAGCAGGGCATCCACGTGCCGGCGAAGGTGTTCCGGTCGGCCCCGTTGCCGGGTGTGTCCTCCTCCCGGGCGGCCTCGAACGGCCGGCTGCGGACGATGAAGGTGCCTGCGGTCACCGCCCTGGTCGACCCCGAGCGGGCTCGCTAGGACGAGAGGAAGGTAGCTCCGTCATGAGCATCAACGTTGTTGCGATCGTCGGCGTGGTGGCCGGGCTCAGCCTGGTCGCCGTCGGGATCCTGTGGCGGGCGCGGGAGCGGGAGAAGGC
This sequence comes from Acidimicrobiales bacterium, assembly GCA_036260295.1. Taxonomy (GTDB): domain Bacteria; phylum Actinomycetota; class Acidimicrobiia; order Acidimicrobiales; family AC-14; genus CADCTB01. The sequence goes on from DATAAD010000118.1 coordinate 8,511, forward strand.
TCTGGCCGAGATCCTCGACCTCCCCTTCGGGGAGCGCGACGTGCCCGTCGAGGCGGTGAGCGAGAGCCACAGCCCCCTCGTCGAAGGCACCATCGGGCTGGCCGGGCGGGTCGTCGACCAGTTCGACCAGAAGGGTGCGTTGGCCGTCGCCCTCGAGCGGGCCCGGATGCCCGTCCGCCCGGGCGAGTACCTGGTCATCACCGTGGCCGGCACCATCGCCCTCGCCGCCCTCCTCCTGGGGGTGACCGGCACGTGGTTCTTCGGCGTCGTCGCCCTGGCCGTGGGGCCCCTCGTGTCGTCGGCCGTGGTGCGCCACCGCATCTCCCGCCGCCGGCGGGCGTTCGAGGAGCAGCTGCCGGACGCCCTGAGCCTGATCGCCTCCTCGCTCTCGGCCGGGCACACGTTCCTCCGGGCCATCCAGATGATGTGCGAGGAGTCGGAGCCGCCCCTGGCCGAGGAGTTCTCCCGGGTGGTGTCGGAGACCCGCCTGGGCGACCCGCTCGTCGACGCCCTGGCCCGGATGGCCGCCCGCCTGGAGATCCGCGACCTGGACTGGGTCGTGCAGGCCATCCGCATCCAGCAGACGGTGGGCGGGAAGCTGGCCGACATCCTGCACACCCTCGCCGACTTCATCCGGGCCCGCCAGGAGGTTCGGCGGGAGGTGCAGGTGCTGTCGGCCGAGGGGCGGATCTCCGCCTACGTCCTCGGCGCCCTCGCGCCGTTCCTGGCCCTGGCCATCCAGATCACCAACCCCCGGTACATGGCGCCCATGTACCGCGGCTGGGGCCTGGTCACGCTGATCGTCACCGGCCTGTTCATGGCGTTCGGCACCTACATCATCTTCCGCATGGTCAAGATCGAGGTTTGACGTGAGCTCATTCGTCCTGTTCCTCGCCTTCACGGCCGCCGTGGGCGGCGCCATCGCCGTTGCCGTGGCGTACCGGACGGCCCGCCGCCCGGCCACCGACCTGGCCGAGTACCTCCACGACCTCGACGGCGACGTCGAGGTCACCGACGAGTACGAGCGAAAGCTGGCCGAGCCGTTCTTCGTCCGGGTCATCCGCCCCATGAGCACCGGCGCGGTGGGCCGCATCGCCAAGCTCACCCCCCGCAACTACCTCGACAGCGTGCACAAGAAGATCCTCGTGTCGGGGATCTCCGGCTCCTTGCGGGCGGAGGAGTTCGTCGTCGCCCAGGCCGCGTCCGGCGCCATCTTCACGCTGGCCGCCCTCGCCTGGATCGTGCTCACCGACCCGGCCGGCCGGATGGCGCTCCTGGCCCTCGTCCTGCTCCCCGTCGTCGGGCTCCTGCTCCCGGCGTCGTGGCTCACCCGCAAGGTCGAGGCCCGCAAGCTGGCCATCCGCAAGGACCTTCCCGACATGCTGGACCTGCTGGCCATCTCGGTGGAGGCGGGCATGGGCTTCGAGGGCGCCCTGGACATCGTGTGCCAGCACTTCCAGTCGCCGCTCGCCGAGGAGTTCTCTCGCACGCTCCGGGAGATGGAGCTGGGGCTGCCTCGCCGGGACGCCTTCCAGAACCTGAAGCGACGCACGGAGGTGCCAGAGCTATCGAACTTCGTACTCGCCCTGCTCCAGGCAGACGCCCTCGGCATCCCGGTGGGCCGGGTACTGCGGACGCAGGCGACGGAGATGCGGGCCAAGCGCCGTCAGTGGGCGAGGGAGAAGGCGGCCAAGCTGCCGGTCAAGATCCTGTTCCCGCTGGTCGGCTTCATCTTCCCGTCGATCATGATCGTGATCCTGGGCCCCGGGGCGGGCGGGATCTACAAAGCCGTCCAGTAGACGGGCGCCCCCCCGCCGACCGGTCACGGGGCGGCCGTTCACGGGCCGGCCGCCCCACCGGAGGCGGTGGCGGGGACGGCCGGTACCTCTCTCTCGCCACATCGCCGGGAGCGACGGCGACCGCCCCCTCCCTCACCGCCCGTCGGGGCGTACGGGCGCCGCTCGGTGCCGGGACCGGCGCCCGGTGGTCCTCCGCCGGGCCACTCCAGCCCGGGGCGCCGCTCATCTCGGGCGTGCGCTGGGGGACGATCTCGGTCGGCCTCGTCCTCGTCGCCGTGGGCGACCACCTCGACGCCCTCGAGCTGGGATGGGCGGTCGCCCTGATCGCCCACGCCGCCTGGCGGTCGATGGGATCACGGGCGGCCGTACCCTCGTCGCCGGCCGGGGTGCTGGCCGAGCTGGTGCTGGCCGTGCTGGCGGTGGCGACGACCGGAGCCTGGGGGTCGCCGTTCGTCTTCTGCCTGATGACCGCGTTGATCGCCGGTGGCTACGAGCGGGGGTTCGCCTACGCGTTGCGGGCGACCGTCGTCACCGTCGTCGCCGTCGGCGTCCCGGCGGTGGCCATGGGGCCGCTCGTCGAGGCGTTGCTGGACACCGGCCAGTGGTCGATCGAGCTCCTCCTGGTCGCCCTGCTCGCCGGGTACGCCCGGCGGATGTTCGGCGAGGCCGAGGCGCGGCACTCCCTGGCGCTCGACCGGGTGAGCCAGCTGGCCGAGGCCAACGACCTCCTGGTCTCGCTGCACGGGCTGGCCCAGTCGCTCCCGGCGTCGCTCAACCTCGACGAGGTGCTGACCTCCACCGTCAACCGCCTGCACGACATCGTCGACTGCGACGTGGCCGCCGTGCTGGTGCGGGACGACACCACCGCCCGCTGGAATGTCGCCGTCGGCGAGGGGACGAGGGTGGCCGGGTCGCTCTCCGACGACGAGCTCCCCCCCGCCCTCCAGGCCGTCACCCAGAGCAGTGTGGCGTCCCTCGCCGTCGTGCTCGGGGAGCACGAGGGCATCGGGGTCGACCTCCTGTCGCGGTCGGGCGTGTACGCGCCGCTTCGCGCCCGCGGCAACCTCGTCGGCCTGGTGGCGTTGGAGCACAGCGAGCCCGGCCGCTACGGCCGACGGGAGCTCCAGCTGCTGGACGGCTTCGTCGAGAACGCCGCCCTCGCCATCGACAACGCCCGCTGGTTCACCCGGCTGCGGGCGATGGGCGCCGACGAGGAGCGCATGCGCATCGCCAGGGACATGCACGACCGGGTCGGCCAATCCCTGGCCTCGGTGGCGTTCAAGCTCGACCGCCTCACCAAGCAGGCCCGCGGGCACGCCCTGGAGCCCGAGCTCGACGATGTACGGGTCGAGGTCCGCAAGGTGCTCGGCGACGTCCGGGCGGCGTTGTCGGACCTCCGCACCGACGTCTCCGACCAGCGGGGGCTGGTGGAGACGCTCGATTCGTTCCTGCAGCGGGTCCGCGAGCGGACCGGGCTGGAGGTCGTGTTCACCCACGAGGAGACGGGCCGGCTCCCACTGCTGCAGGAGCGCGAGCTCTGGCGCATCGCCCAGGAGGCCGTCACCAACGTCGAGCACCACGCCCGGGCCCGCACCCTCGCCGTCCGCTGGCGCTACGACGGCCGAGCGGCGACCCTGGCGGTCGCCGACGACGGCGAAGGCTTCTCAGTCGGGCGGGACGGGCGCGACGACTCCTTCGGCATCACCGGCATGCGTGAGCGGGCGGACGCCATCGGCGCCACCCTCGAGATCCGGTCGGGGCGAGCGGGGACGACGGTGCGGTGCCACCTGGAGACCCCGTGAGCCCCCAGAGCCCCAAGAACGGCCTCGGACCTGCCGATATCTCTTCGGTGACCGACAGCGTGCGCGTGCTCCTCGCCGACGACCACCGGATGCTCCGGGACGGCCTGCGCCTGTCCTTGGAGGAGGCGGGCTTCGAGGTGGTGGGCGCCGCCGGCGACGGCGAGGAGGCACTGCGCCTGGCCGAGCTGCTGCGCCCCGACGTGGTGCTGATGGACATCAGCATGCCGCTCCTCGACGGCATCGAAGCCACTCGCCTGGTGCGGCAGCGGGTCCCCCGGACCCAGGTGGTCATGCTCACCATGCACGGCGAGACCAATGTGATGTCCCAGGCGATCCAGGCGGGCGCCGCCGGCTATCTGGTGAAGGACTGCTCGACCGAGGACGTCGTCGCCGCGGTGCGGCTGGCGGCGACCGGCGACGGCGCCCTGTCGCCGGCGCTGGCGACGTCGATGCTGGCCGAGGTGCACCGGGCCGAGCGGGCCGAGCCGGAGGAGCCGGTGATCAGCCCTCGTGAGGAAGAGGTGCTGCAGCTCGTGGCCGACGGCCTGTCGCTGCCCGAGGTGGCAGCCGAGCTCTTCATCAGCGTGAAGACGGTGAAGAACCACCTGGCGTCGATCTACCACAAGCTGGACGCGAGGGACCGGACGCAGGCGGTGCTGCGCGCCGTCCGGATGGGCATCATCCGCCTGGACTGAGCCACGCAAAACCGGGATTCAACCTTCTCCGCCCTCGTGCCGATAGCAGAAAAGACCGCGCTGAAGCCCCGATCGGGGCACGCATCGAAGGGGACAACAAAACCAAATGAACCTGATGGCCTTCCTGCAGACGCAGCTCGCTCCCTACCTCCGCGCTCGGTTCGGCCAGAGCGAGCGGGGGGCGGCCCTCGTCGAGTACGCCCTGTTGCTGGCCCTGATCGCCGTCGTGTGCATCCTCGCCCTCGAGTTCCTGGGCGGCGAGGCGGCCGAGAAGTTCTCCGACGTCGGCAACTCGATCAACACCGCCGGCTCCTGATCCTGACCGCCCCCCGGTCAGCCAGAGGAGCGGGCCTTCGGGCCCGCTCCTTTGTTTTCTGCGGCTTCGCTGCCCCGGCCGGGGCCCCAACCCCGGCCTCCTCCCGAGCGTGGGGGCCCCAGCCCCACGCCGGGCCGTGTCGCTCCCGGCGCGGGTGGCCACGGCTAGCCTCCCGCCGATGAGTCCGGGGCCGATCGCCCTCGTCGGCGGCGAGGAGTGGACCGACGGGTGCACGTTCGACGCCGAGC
>DATAAD010000119.1:0-17012 GCA_036260295.1 Acidimicrobiales bacterium
CCAGGTGCCGCTGGTCGCGCCGGGCCGACTGCGACCGGGCCACCTTCTCGATGCGGGCCATGCGCTTGACCAGGCGCTCCCGGGCCTGCTCCGCCTCGGGCGACAGGTTCTGGAGCGACTCGAGCTGCCACGCCCGCAGGATCACCGGCACGAGGATCTGGTCGTGGTGGATCTCGAGGTCGTAGATGCGGGCCTCGGCGATGGCCTTGGCGTGGTTGGAGAAGTCGTCGATGCCGGCGCCGGGCATCTGGAAGCCCCTGACCTGGCGCTCCATGGCCAGGACCATGGTGGACGGGTCGAGCTCGATGGCCGCCGAGGTCACGTCCTTGTAGAAGAGGTAGTGGAGGTTCTCGTCGGCGGCCACTCGCTTCATCACCTCGTAGCCGGCCTTGTCCTCCATGAGCTTGCCCGTGTTCCAGTGGCTGATCCGGGTGGCCAGCTCCTGGAGGGCGACGTAGACGAACCCGTCGGCGGAACCCATGATCGGCTGGTGGAAGCCGTACTCGGCGTGCTGCATGCGGCCCCGCTCCATCGCCACGGGGTCGACCGCGCCGGTGACGGTGAGGTAGTCCCGGATGACGATCGAGTGGCGTCCTTCCTCGGCCGTCCAGCGACGGTTCCACGCCCCCCACGCGTGGTCGAGCCCGAACAGCCGGGTGATCTCGGTGGTGTAGTAGGGGAGGTTGTCCTCGGTCAGCAGGTTGACGAACAGGGCCCGGCGCACGGCGTCCGGCATGGGCGCCAGGTCGGGGCTCCAGTCGTCGCGGGGGTCGTGCCTGCCGACCTCGTCCCAGGGGACGAGGGCGTGCGGGAACCACTCCCTGGACTGGGTGATGTGGCGCTCCAGCAACCGCTCCGCCTCGGGAGCCAGCTCGTGGAGAAGGTCCACCTCGTTCACTCTGTCCTCCCGTGGGGCGACGGCTGCTTCGTCGCCGTAGGTGCAAGTCTACCTACCGGTCGGTAGGCGCTTCCACTTCGCGCAATCGGAGGCGTCAGAACACCACCACCGACCGAAGGACTTCCCCGCGCTGCATCTTGGCAAACGCCTCCTCGACCTGGTCGAGGGACACCGTCTCGGTGACGAAGCGGTCGAGCGGGAAGCGCCTGGACAGGTAGAGGTCGATCAGCAGCGGGAAGTCCCGAGTGGGCAGGCAGTCGCCGTACCAGGAGGGCTTGAGGGCCCCGCCCCGGCCGAAGAACTCGATCATCGGGACTTCGAGGGTCATGGTGGGGTCGGGCACACCCACCTGGACGAGGGTGCCGGCCAGGTCCCGGGAGAAGAAGGCCTGGCGGAAGACCGCCGGGTGCCCGACGGCCTCGATGGCGACGTCGACGCCGAACCCTCCGGTCAGGCCCTTGATCGCCTCGACGGGGTCCGTCTCCGACGCGTTCACCGTGTCGGTGGCCCCGAACTCCTTGGCCCACTCGAGCTTGCGGGGGTCGAGGTCGACGGCGATCACCGTGCGGGCCCCGGCCAGGGCCGACGCGGCGATGGCCGCATCGCCCACGCCACCACAGCCGAAGACGGCGACCGTGTCACCCCGGGTGACGGCACCGGTGTTGACCGCGGCCCCGAAGCCGGCCATCACGCCGCACCCGATGAGCCCGGCCGCCGGGGCGTCGGCCGCCGGGTCGACCTTCACGGCCTGGCCGGCGGCGACCAGCGACAGCTCGGTGAAGGCACCGATGCCCAGGGCGTTGCTGAGGGGCGTGCCGTCGGCCCGGGTCATCTTCTGGGCCGCGTTGCGGCTGTCGAAGCAGTACCACGGCCGCCCCCGGAGGCAGGACCGGCACGTGCCGCACGGGGCTCGCCAGGCCAGGACCACGAAGTCGCCCGGCGCGAGGCCGGCCACGCCGTCGCCCACCGCCTCCACCGTGCCCGCCGCCTCATGGCCGAGCAGGAAGGGGAACTCGTCGTTGATGGCCCCCTCCCGGTAGTGGAGGTCGGTGTGGCAGACACCGCAGGCCTGGACCCGCACCAGGGCCTCGCCCGGGCCAGGGTCGGGAACGAGGATCGTCTCCACCGTCACCGGCTCGCCCTTGGCGCCGGCTACCACGCCCCGCACCTCATTGGCCATCGTCGTCCTCCTTCGTCCCTGGGCCGAGCGGCCCTCTGAGCGGAATGTCTGGGCCAGCAGGGTCCGGATCTGGTCGTCCGTCGTCTGCGAGAAGTCGTCATACCACTGGCCCACGGCCCGGAAGGCGCCCGGCATCTCCAGGCACACGACCTCGTCGGCCTCGGTGGCCAGCTCGGCGCAGGTCTCCGGGGCGCCGACGGGCACGGCGACGACGATGCGCCGGGGGCCGAGCGTCCTCAACGCCGTCACGGCCGCCCGCATGGTGGAGCCGGTGGCCACGCCGTCGTCGACGACGACGACCACCCGGCCGGCGACGTCGAGCGGCGGACGGCCTTTGCGATAGGACTCCTCCCGGCGGGCCACCTCGGCCTCCTCCCGGCGGGCTACCTGCTCGACCACCTCCGGCCGGAGGGTGAGGGCGTCGACCACGGCCCGGTGCAGCACCCGGACGCCGCCGGAGGCCACCGCGCCCATGGCCAGCTCGGACTGCCCCGGGGTGCCCAGCTTACGGGCCACGAGGACGTCGAGCGGCGCGCCGAGGGCCGACGCCACCTCGTGGGCCACCGGCACCCCGCCCCTCGGCAGGCCCAGCACGAGCACGTCGTCCCGCCGGGCGAGGTGACGCAAACGGGCGGCGAGGGCCCGCCCGGCGTCGGCGCGGTCACGGAACCCCATGTCCCGGCCATTCTGCCCCGACCCAGGCGGTGCCGAGCACCGGCGGTGGTCGTGGTAGAAGAAGGCCCCTACAACCCCGTGGTCGGGGCACCGGGCACGGCCTACCCCTCGACCGCGACCTGGGCCCGTGGTTACGAGGATGCCACCGACCTGGTCACCGTGTCCGAGGACCGTCGCACGGTCACCTTCCAGACTCGCATCTTCGAGTGGCAGGACGAGCTCCGCATCATCACCGAAGGCACCTGCGAGCCGGGGGCCGTCCCCTGCACCGTCACCGGGTCCGGCGACATCCTCGGGACCGAGGGCGACGACGTGATCTGCGGCTCGGCCGGCCCCGACCGGATCGCCGGGCTCGGCGGCAACGACACCATCTTCGCCGGCGGCGGCAACGACGATGTGGCCGCCGGCCCCGGGAATGACACCGTCTTCGGCGGGGCGGGCAACGACGACCTTGCCGGCGAGGAGGGGGACGACAGGCTCTACGGCGGCGAGGGCGTCGACCGGCTGGCGGGTGGTGCGGGAGACGACTTCCTGTTCACCGCCAACTTCGACCCCGGCGACCCGCCGCCGGCGGGCTGCACGCCAGCGGTGACGTGTGCCTCACCGACGGGGGGGACGCGGCCCTCGAGTGCAACCCGTAGCGGCGAGCCCTCAGGCGCTGGTCCGTGCCCGGCGCAGCGAGATCCTCCCGCCTTCGACCCGCACGTCGTAGCGGGGCTGATGCCCGGTGGCCGGGCCGTGGACGACGTGGCCGTCGGCCAGACGGAAGACGCTACCGTGCCAGGGACAGGTCACGCACCCCGGCTCGTCGAACGACCCCTCGTTCAACGGCCCGCCGGCGTGGCCGCAGACGTTGGAGATGGCGCTCACCTCGAGCCCGGTGCGGACGAGCAGCACGTCGTCGTCGCCCACGTTCACCACCTGGGGCTCGCCCGCCTGCAGGGATGCGTCGTCGGCGACCTCGACCCAGTCGTCGCCGCCGTGCTTCCACGCGTTGTTGTCGACGACGACGCCCTTGCGGTAGATGAGATGGGCACCCAGGTAGCCGCCCACGGTGGCCGCGGCGGCGCCCAGGAAGCCCAGGGCCACACCCGTCCCCCGGCTCCCCCGCCGGCGGGCCAGCCACGACAGGCTGTAGAACGAGAGGGCAGCCACGTTGGCCCCCGCGTGCACCGTCCCGATCCGGCGCTCCTCACCGATGGTGTCGGCCCAGTCGGACAGGCCGGCGGCCGCCGTGGGCAGGGCGGCGATCACGCCGAAGCCGACGAGCTTGTCGGCCGCGGGGCGACCCCGCCGGCCGCCCACCAGGTCGAGCACGAAGGCGCTCGTCCATGAGCCGATGGGCAGGTCGGTCAGCATGGGATGGAGCGGGTGGCCGAGCCACGTGCCGCTGAGCACGTCCTTGAGCGTCCGGTTCGACACCACGTTGGCCACGGCCGCCGACGCCGGCTTTCCCACTCGATCGACGCTCTCCGAGGTGGCCAGCCGGTGGACGAGCTCCCGTACCGCTTCGGTTCCCGACATGGCGCCTGCTACTCCGCCGGCGCCACCGGCAGCGAGCTCATGTCGGCCAGCGGGTAGACCTGGAAGTGGGCGAAGTTGTAGACGGGCGACTGGGCCAGCAGGATCTCCAGCTCGTCGTTGCTCGACACGTTGTAGATCCACGCCCCGCCGTGGCTGCCGACGATGTGGTAGCGGCCGATGACCTTGCCCTGCTCCTCCAAGGGCTGGGCGTGGTCGCGCATGCGCAGCACCGCCTTCATCAGCTCCCCGGACAGCCGGGTGATCTCCAGCTTCCAGATGACCAGGAACTTCATCTCGCGCCTCCCGCGGTCGTGGGATCTGCACGTTACGCCCGAGCGACGGCCACCTCGCGCGGTGAGGGAACCCGGGTGGGCCGGAGCCCGGTCCGCTCGACCGCGCCGGCGAAGCGCCGGGCATCACGCACCGCGCAGCCGCGGGGGTCGTTGTTGAAGAAGGCGTAGACGTCCTCGTCAGGATCGAACAGGTCGGCCAGGCGGCGGGCCCAGCCGGTCAGGGCGGCCCGGCCGTACTGCCAGCCCGAGGTGCCGATCCAGACGGGCACCGCGCCCGGCCTACTCCTCGCCGATCCGCTGGCCCTGGCTGTCGATCATGTGGACGTCCTCCGGGATCTCCTTCTCGAGCAGGGCCCGGGCCTCGGCGGCCGACTCGTCGTCGTCGACGGCGACGGCGACCATGGCCTTGCCCTCGCGGAGGGTGCCCTGGTACTTGAGGTCGAACTCCTCCATGCTGAGGACGCTCACCCCACCGACCATCCCGCCCACGGCGCCGCCCGCCGCGCCACCGGCGAGGATGCCGGCCCAGATGCCGCTGCCGATCACCGGCCCCACCCCCGGGATGGCGAAGGCGGCCGCCCCGGCCAAGGCACCGAGGGCGGCGCCTGCCGCGCCGGCGGCGCCGGCCTTCTTGGCCACCTCCCCGGTGGCCTCCATGTCGCGCAGGCGGGTGTCGGGGTCGCTCGCCGCCTCCTCCTGCTCACGGCCGAGGATGGAGATGCGGTCGGCCTCGATGCCCGCCCGGCTGAGGGCCAGTGCGGCGTCGTTGGCCTTGTCGAGGTCGGGGAAGGTGGCGACGAGGTTCTGCCCGGAGATCCGTGCCATCAGATGGGCTGGGGGTCGGGGATCGGCGGCTGGGGTGACGGCGGCGTGGGCAGCGGCTCGGGGTCGGGCAGCGGCGCCGGCGGGCTGTCGATCGGCGGGTACGGATCCGGTTGGGACATGTCGCGCGGGTACCCGATGGCGGTTGGGAGGAAACCCTGGCGGTTGCCGGTCGTCCGGCTCGGGGAGAACCGGTTGCGATGGCGCCGCGCCTCCGAAGGGTCGACTGCTCCGCCCCCGGGATCCGCCGGCGGAAGGCGGGCCGCGGCTTCGTGTACCTCGATCCCTCCGGCGCCCGGATCACCGACCCCGAAGTCCTCGACCGCGTGCGGGCCCTGGTCATCCCCCCGGCCTGGACCGACGTGTGGATCTGCACCGACCCCCGCGGCCACATCCAAGCCACGGGGGTCGACGCCCGAGGGCGGCGCCAGTACCGCTACCACGACGTGTGGCGGGAGCGGCGGGACCGGGAGAAGTTCGACCACATGCTCGAGTTCGCCCGGGCCCTGCCCAAGCTCCGCCACTACGCCAAGGAGCACCTGGCCGAGGACGAGCTGACCCGGGAGCGGGTGCTGGCCTGCGCCGCCCGCCTCCTCGACCTGGGCTTCTTCCGCATCGGCACCGAGGGCTACGCCGAGGAGAACCAGACCTACGGCCTGGCCACCATGCACAAGCGCCACGTCAAGCTGGAGCCGCCGAGCACGGTGAACTTCGACTACATGGCCAAGGGCGGCAAGCGCCGCCTCCAGTCGGTGGTCGACCCCGAGGTCTACGTCGTCGTCGAGGCCCTCAAGCGCCGCCGGGGCGGCAAGCCGGAGCTGCTGGCGTGGCAGCGGGGGCGGGAGTGGGTCGACGTACGGTCGCCCGACATCAACCAGTACATCAAGGAGGTCACCGGCGGGGACTTCTCGGCCAAGGACTTCCGCACGTGGAACGCCACGGTCCTTGCGGCCACGGCGCTGGCCGTCTCCACCGGGGCGGCCAGCCCGACGGCCCGCAAGCGGGCCATCGCCCGGGCCATGAAGGAGGTGGCCCACTACCTCGGCAACACCCCCGCCGTCTGCCGGTCGTCCTACGTCGACCCCCGCATCATCGACCGCTACCTGGCCGGCGCCACCATCGCCCCCGCACTCGAGCAGGCCCTGGTGGAGGCTCCCGCGGAGGCGGCCGAGGCCGGTACGCTGCTGACCCAAGGCCCGATCGAGGAAGCAGTCCTCGACCTGCTGGAGGACAACGTGACGCAGCGCGTAGAGCTGGCCAGTTGAGCGAACGACCCACCCAGCCCCCCTACGGCGCCACCCTGGGCGAGATCCTGCGCACGTTGGAGGCGGCCGGGTTCACCGCGCAGATGGCCGCCCGCCCCGACGGCGTGCTCGTCTGCTTCAACTGCCGCACGGAGAGCCCGGCCGCCACCTTCCAGCTCCAGGCCCAGCGGCGGACCGAGGGTGCCTCCGACCCCGACGACATGCTGGCCATCGTGGGCCTGGTGTGCCCGAGCTGCGGGGCCAAGGGCACGGCCGTGCTCGGCTACGGTCCCGAGTCCGACGAGAACGACGCCGAGGTCCTCGCCCGGCTGGGCGTCACCCGGGCCTGACCCCTTTCCCGCCGGCGCCCGTGAGCGTACCCTTCGGGCATGACAAACCTACGGCGGGGTTTCCTCGTACTGGTCCTGGCCGTCCTCGGCTCCGTGGTCGCCCCCAGCGGTGCGCGGTCGGCGCCGCAGTGGGCGCCGGCGGCCACGGCAACCATCCACCCGGGGGTGCAGACGTTCACCGAGGGCGGCCAGTGCACGGCCAACTTCGTGTTCTTCGACGCGTCCGACGTCTACATCGGCCAGGCGGCCCACTGCTCGTCCACGGGGCAGGCCACCGACACGAACGGGTGCATCGCCGCCTCCCATCCGCTCGGCACCCCGGTGACGGTGGGCGGCGCCTCGCAGCCGGCCACCATGGTCTACAACTCGTGGCTGACCATGCAGGCGCTCGGCGAGACCGACCCCGACACCTGCCAGTACAACGACTTCGCCCTGCTGCGCCTCGACCCGGCCGACGCCGGGCGGGTGAACCCTTCCATCCCCCACTGGGGCGGCCCCATGGGGCTCAACACCTCCGGCACCCGACTGTTCCAGCAGGTCTACAGCTACGGCAACTCGGAGCTCCGACTGGGCCTGACCCTGCTCAGCCCCAAGCGGGGGATCAGCCTGGGTGACGCGGGAGGCGGCTGGACCCACCTGGTCAACACGGTGACGCCCGGCATCCCCGGCGATTCCGGGAGCGCCTTCCTCGACTCACAGGGTCGCGCCCTCGGCGTGCTGAGCACGATCAACGTCGGCGTCCCGACCGGGGTGAACAACGGCGTCAGCGACCTGGCCCGGGCCTCCGACTACATGCGGGCCCACAGCGAGTTCACGGCCGTCCAGCTGGCGCTCGGCACCACCGCCTTCAACGGCAGCCAGCTGCCCCTCGGCCTCTGACCCTCGGCAAGGCGGGCGCGGGGTCGCGTGCGCCCCGTTTCGTCCGGGCGTGGGTTACCGTCGAGTCGTGTTCGACGGCGTGCGATGACCGGGCTCTACCTGTTCGCCGCCGCCGCGGGCGTCCCCCTCGTGCTGTGGTTCGTGCTGGCCGGCGGTGAGGACGGGGGCGGAGGCGACGACGGGGTGGCCTCCGTCATGTTCCGCTGGCTGCCGCTCAGCACGCTCGCCTTCGTCGCCGCCGCCTTCGGCGTCTGCGGCCTGGCCCTCAGCGCCACAGGAGCCGGTACGGGCACGACCTTCGTCGCCGCCGCCGTCGCCGGCGTCGTGGCCGGCGCCCTCAACAGCACCCTGTTCGCCTACCTCCGCCGGTCCGAGTCGACCACCGCGGTCGACGACGCCGAGCTGGCGGGGAAGATCGGCCGGGTGATCGTCCCGGTGAGCGGCGAGCGCCGGGGCCGCATCGCGGTCACCGTCGGCGACCAGCAGATCCACCTGTCGGCCCAGGCCCTGCCGCCCTCCCCGGCCGAGCTCGACGTGGGGTCGCCCGTGCTGGTCGTCGAGGTCCGCAACGGGATTGCCAGCGTCACCGAGCTCGACCCCGAGCTCACCTAGCCCAAGGAGCCGACATGACCGGACTCATCCTCGGCGGCGTCATCGCCGTCGTCGTCCTGGCGATCATCGCCACCATTCGCAGCCTCATCATCATCTGCCCGCCCAACCGGGTGGCGGTGATCTCCGGGCGGTCCCGCCAGCTGAGCGACGGTCGCACCGTCGGCTACCGGGCCATCCGGGGCGGGCGGACGCTGCGGGTCCCGCTGCTGGAGCGGGTGTCGTGGATGGAGCTGAACACCATCCCGATCGAGGTCTCCGTGGCCAACGCCTACTCCAGGGGCGCCATCCCCCTGCACGTCCAGGGCATCGCCAACGTGAAGGTGTCGAGCGTGGAGGGCCTGCTGCAGAACTCCGTCGAGCGCTTCCTCGACGTGCCCCAGACCGAGATCGCCGCCATCGCCAAGGAGACCCTCGAGGCCAACCTCCGGGGCGTCCTGGCCACCCTCACCCCCGAGGAGGTGAACGAGGACCGGCTGAAGTTCGCCCAGACGCTCATCGAGGAGGCCGACGACGACATCAAGACGCTCGGCCTCGAGCTCGACGTCCTCAAGATCCAGAACGTGACCGACGAGGTCGGCTACCTGAACTCGGTCGGGCGCCGCCAGACCGCCGAGGTCCTGAAGGAGGCCCGGGTGGCCGAGGCCATGCGCAAGGCCGAGGCCGAGGAGTCCGAGGCCCTGGCCCGCCAGCGGGCCGAGATCGCCACCGCCCAGGCCGACCTCAAGATCGTCGAGCAGCAGAACGCCCTGCGGGTGCGCCAGGCCGAGCTGGAGGCGGTGGCCGGGGCGGCCGAGGCCGAGGCCAAGGTGGCGGGCGAGAAGGCCAAAGTCGTCGCCGAACAGGCGCTGGAGGCCGAGAGGGTCGAGCTGGAGACCCGCCGGCTGGAGGCGTTCGTCGTCGCCCCGGCGCGGGCCGACCTGGAGGCCAAGGAGCTGGCGGCCAAAGCCGACGCGGCCAAGATCGTCGAGGAGGGCAACGCCCAGATCGAGGTGTTCCGCCGGCTCGTCGAGCAGTACCAGGCGGCCGGGGCCGACGCCCAGCGGGTGTTCGTCCTCCGCATGCTGCCCGAGCTGATGGACAAGATCGTGTCCACCGTGGCGTCGGTCGACATCGAGAAGGTGTCGATCATCGACAGCGGGGGGCAGGGCACGGGCGTCCCCGGGTTCATGAACCAGCTCCCCGCCGCCGTCATCGGGCTCACCGAGCAGATCGAGAACGCCACCGGCGTCGACCTGCTGAAGGCCTTGCGCCCGGCCGACTCGTCCAACTCCAAGACCCCCGCGTCCTAGACCGTTGCGGTGGGCTGCGGCTGTCGCCGCCGCCGTGGCCCTCGTGGGCGGCGGCGCGCCCGCCGCCGAGGTGGTCGAGGCCAACCTCGCGGTCGTGGGCCGCAGCGGCCTCGCCGGCGCGGGACCGTTCGACGATCTGGCCGTGGTGGGCACGACCGCCGTCGTGGCCGGCCACTGCCCGGGAGGGACGGTGAACGTCGTCGACGTGAAGGATCCGCGCCGGCCGTCGGTGGTGGCCGCGCTGCCCCTGCCCCCTGCGATGCGGGCCGCCGAGCTGGACGCCGCCGCGGTGGTGACGCCCTCGTTCTCCGGCGACCTCGTGGCCGTCGCCCTGGCCCCGTGCGGCACCGGCACCGGGCCCGCCGTCGCCTACTACGACGTGTCGGCCGTCGCCGACCCCCGGCTCCTGGGCGAGAGCCCGGCGTGCGCCGGCTGCCCGGCCTCGGTGTCGCTCGCCCAGCGAGCGGACGGGCCCGCCCTGTCGCTGAGGCCCGGGCCCCTGGCCGGCGTGGTCGTCGACGACGTGACCGACCCGCGGCGCCCGGCGGCGCTCGGCCGGTGGTCGGCGCCGGAGTCCCCCTCGGCGTGCCCACGGGGGGAGGTGCGCAGCGCCGTCCTTCACGACGACGGGCGGGGCGCGGTGGTCGTCCTCACCGACGGGCGGGTCTACCAGCTCGACCTGACCGACCCGGCCCATCCCACCGCGGCCGGGGAGGAGGCCGCGCCGGCCGGGCGCGGCGGGTACGTGGCGGCCATGCCCGTCGGGGCCCGCACCCTGGCCGTCGTCGCCGACGAGGGGCCCGACGGCGCCTGTCCCGCGACGGGCGGCCCGGGCTTGCGGCTCCTCGAGCTGTCCGCCGGTGCCCCCCAGGAGCGCGACCCGGTCCGGTTCACGACCGGCGCCTCCCCGGGACGGCTGGTAGGCAGCGGGGAGCTGGCCTACGTGGCCTGGCACGGCGACGGCCTGCGGGTGGTCGACCTCGGCCAGGTGCGGGCCCGGGCGGTCGCCCAGTTCATCCCCGCGGAGGCGGCCGTCGTGGGCGTGGGCCTCCTCCCGGACCACGTCGTGGTCGTGGACCGGAACACCGGGCTGTACGTGCTGGAGCGGCCCGACGAAGCGGGTGCAGCGTCGTCGTTCTGGTCGGACCTGGTCGGGCTCCTGCCCTACCTCGGCTTCGCCGGCATACTGGCCGCCGCCTTCGTCGTCCCCCGGCTGGCCATGGGCCACGCCCCCGGCAGGAGCGACGTCCCTTCCCCGGCTCCGGAACGGGCCCGGGCACCGAGACCCTCGGCCTAGCCGAGGGCGCGGGCCAGGCGGTCGGCGGTGGGCACGTCGTCGGCCAGGACGAGGTCGACCCGAGCGCCGTTGCGCACCACCCGGCCGCTGCCCGACGGGCCTGAGAAGCGGCCCTCGGCGTCGAGTGCCCGGCTGGAGCCCGACCAGCCCCGGGCCCACCGGGCGAGGGCGTCGGCCAGCTCGTCGGCCTCGCCCGCGTTCTCCGCCACCCACCGGTCGGCCAGGCCCAGGGCCGCCCCACAGCGCACGACGCCGTAGGCATCGCCGCTCCAGCCCGCGGCGGCGTTGCGGGCGTCGGAGCGGCTGATCTCCTCCCCCAGCAGCTGGGCCATGTCGAACTCGCCCAGGGTGCCGGTGTCGACAGCCGCGCAGCCGGTGGCCGCGGCCAGGTCGGGGAGCGGTGGTGGCGTCCACGTCTGGCCGGCGACGTAGGTCTCGGGGTGGAGGATGTGCTCGGTCGACGTCGGAGGCCGGCGGTAGGCGTTGTCGACCTCGGCGAACCCGCCCGCCCGGTGGCGGTTGCGGGCGAAGGCCAGGCCGTCCTGGTACGGGAAGTAGAGGGACTCCAGGAGGTACCGGGGCGCCCGGTCGAGGGCGCCGGCGTCGGTGGACCCCCCGAGCGCGGCCTGAACGCGCTCGCGGTCGCTGAGGTGGCGCTCCTGCCACAGGGCCTCGACCAGGTTGGCGTCACCCTCGATGACGGCGCTGAGCGCGGCCAGCTCCTCGGTGCGGTTCTCGTCGTCCAGCGCCTCGGTCCTCGCCGCGAAGTCGAAGTGCTGGTCGGTGAGGGCGTGGGTCAGCTCGTGGGCCAGCACCGACCGGGTGGCGGCGTCGAGGGGGGCGGACCCGGAGTCGCCGACGAAGAGCTCCTTGCTCTCGTCGTCGTAGTACCCGAGGACGGCGCCGGCCAGGACGTCGTCGAGCACCTTGGCGTAATCGAGGTCCTCGGGGATGAGCTTGAGGAGCTTGAGCACCGACTCGTCGGCGGTCAGCTCCTCCCGGTGCTCGGCGATCTCCTTGGCGTTGAGCTCCCGGACCCGCTGGGACAGCTGGTCCTTGGTGAGGATCCTGACCGGGAGCGAACGCCGCCACTCCAACCCCCGGATCTCGGCCACCTGGGCCTTGACCTCCTCCACCACCCGCGCCTGTTCGGGGGTGAGGTCGCTCGGGGTCGAGGGCGCCGCCGGTGCGCCGGCGGGGGCGGTGGTCACCGTCGTCGCCGTGGCCTCGCGCAGCGTCTCGGTGGCGTCGCGGACGGTGGCCACGCCGATGCCGGCCACGATGAGGACGACGACCAGGGCGATCAGCACCGCGACAGTCGTCTTGGTGCTGTCGTTCAGGGACGACGACCTGGGGGCGTCGTCCTCGTCCATCACAGAAACGGTAACGCCGCCGGGACCGCTACCGAGAGCGGCTGGGGAAGGCCAGGATGGTGAGGGTCCCCACCACCACGAGGACGCCGGTGAGCCCGTAGAGGACGCCCTTGACCACCTTGCGCCGGCCGGGGTGGCGGACGTAGTCGTCCACGATCCACCGCAGCCCGTTGAGCCCGTGGCTCAGGGCGAGGACGAGCAGCATCCAGTCGAAGACCCGCCACGCCGGGTTGTGCCACCGCTCGGCCACGAAGTCGTAGTCGGTCTCCACCACGTCGTTGACGATATGGGTGATGGCGAAGTGGACGAGGGCGAAGAACAGCAGGAGGAGGCCGGACAGCCGCATGAAGGCCCACGACTTGGCCTCGCCGCCGGCCCGGTACCGCTTGTGCTCCTCGCGTTCCCGGGTGTCGGTGGCGCTCACGATGCCGCCCGGTCGCTGCGTGCGCCGGCCCTCGAGGGCCTCCCGGCCGGGGCCTCCGCGGCGCTCCGGGAGGGCCGGCGGGCCCGGCCGGCGTGCTCCGTCACAGGATCCGTCCCTCGACGAAGGGCCAGAGGATGACGATCCCGCCGGGGATGCCGGTCAGCAGGGTGAGGGCGACCACCGCCTGCAGCAGCCGGCGCTGGTTGCGCACGGCCTCGGGGAAGAAGTCGACGGCGACGATGCGCAGCCCGTTGAAGCTGTGGAACAGGAGGGCGAAGAGCAGGCCGACCTCGAACACGCGCAGGAGCACGTTCCCGTAGAGCCGGTGGACGTCGTCGTAGGTCTCCGGCCAGCGGAGCAGGGAGACGTCGACGATGTGCAGCAGGAGGAACAGGAAGACCAGGAACCCGCTCACCCGGTGACCGACGAACGCCCATTGGCCCGCCTTGCCCCGGTACCGAGTGCTGGCCGGGCTCACCGTGTCTCCTGGTCGCGGCGCTCGCCGGCCCTCGACGGTCTTCCGGCGAAGGCCTCCGCTCGGTTGCGGCCCGGAGGCGGCGCGGTGCCCCGGGTGGGCCGGCAGGCCGGGACGCCGTGCTCGCCCCTCACCTGCTCACCGAGTCGTCGGGCTCGCGGCGTCCGTACCACCGGTCGCCCCACATGGTGGACGACGCCACGTACAGGGCGAAACCGGTGATGACCAGGGCGATGAGCCCCAGGGCGACCGCGAAGATGACCTGGGCCCCGCTCACGGTCGTATCTCCTCGGCCCCCCGGAAGTAGGGCCGCAGGGCCTCGGGGACGGCCACGCTCCCGTCCGGCTGGCGGTAGGTCTCCACCACCGCGGCCCACACCCGGGGGACGGCGAGGGCCGAGCCGTTGAGGGTGTGGGCCACCACGGTGCCGCCCTTGTCGGAGCCGGCCGGGCGGTAGCGGATGTTGGCCCGGCGGGCCTGGTAGTCGCTGAACCACGACACCGAGGACGCCTCCAGCCACATGTCGCAGCCGGGGGCGTAGACCTCGAGGTCGAACGTGCGGGCCGCCGACGCGCCCAGGTCGGCCGTGCACAGGTCGACGACGCGGTAGGCCAGGCCCAGGGCCTTCAGCGAGCCCTCGGCCCGGGCCACGAGGTCCGCGTGGACGGTTCGGGCCTGCTCGGCGGTGGAGTAGGCGAGGATCTCGACCTTGTCGAACTCGTGGACCCGCAGGAGGCCGCGGGTGTCTCGGCCGGCGGCCCCCGCCTCGCGGCGGAAGCAGGGTGTGTAGGCCATCAGCCGCATGGGCAGGTCGGCCTCGGCCAGGATCTCGTCCCGAGCCAGGGAGGTCAGGGGCACCTCGGCGGTGGGGATGGCCCACAGGTCGTCCCGCTCGAGGTGGTACCCCTCGTCGGCGAACTTGGGCAGGTGGCCGGTGGAGACCATGGTGTCGGTGCGGACCAGGCTCGGCGGGCGGATCTCCTCGAAGGCATCGCAGTTGCGGTCGAGGGCCAGCTGGCACAGGGCCCGCACGAGCGTGGCCCCCTGCTTGCGGAACACCGGGAACATGGAGCCGGAGAGCTTGGCTCCCCGCTCGAGGTCGAGGATGCCGAGGGCCCCGCCCACCTCCCAGTGGGGCACCCGCTGGTGGTCGCCGTAGGCGCCGGCGTCGTAGCCCTCGACCCGCAGGACGACGTTGTCGGCCTCCGACGCCCCGTCCGGGCAGTCGTCGCCCGGGAGGTTCGGCGTGCGCAGGAGGATGTCGCGCAGCTCGGCGCCGGCGCCGTCGGCCTGGGCCGCCACCTTGCCCTCCTCCTCGCCCAGGGCCCGGCTCTCGGCCGCCTTGGCTTCCGCCCTGGCCGTGTCACCGGTGCGCCGGGCCTGGCCCACCTCCTTGGACAGGGCCTTGATCCGGGCCCGCAGCTCGTCGCCCCGCGCCTTCAGCGCCCGCTCCTCGGCCTCGAGGGCGATGGCCCGGTCGAGGTCGGAGAGGTCGATGCCCCGCCGGGCCAGACCGGCCTTGACCGCCTCCGGTTCGGTCCGCAGCCGCCTGGGGTCGAGCATGGAGGGGACGGTAGCGTGCCGGCTACCGCACCGGCGCGGGGTTTGGGGGCCCCGCCCTCGGGGAGGAGGCGGGGCTGGGGTCCCGCCGGGAAGGAGACACAGTGCCGGCCCTCGACGTTTCCGACCTGGTGGTCCGGTACCCGGGTGGGGTGACCGCGGTGGACGGGCTGTCGTTCTCGGCCGAGGCCGGCGAGGTGGTGGCCCTGCTGGGCCCGAACGGGGCGGGCAAGACCACGACGGTCGAGACGCTGGAGGGCTACAAGGCACCCACGTCGGGCACGGTGCGGGTACTCGGGCTCGACCCCGTACGCGACCACGCCCGGCTCACGCCCCGCATCGGGGTCATGCTCCAGAAGGGCGGGGTCTACCCCGGCATCCGCCCGGTCGAGGCCCTCCGGCTGTTCGCCGCCTTCTACGAGTCTCCGCAGGACCCGGCCGCCCTGCTCGACCGCCTCGCGCTGACCGGCGTGGCCCGGGCGCCCTGGCGCCGGCTGTCGGGCGGGGAGCAGCAGCGGCTGTCCCTGGCCCTCGCCCTCGTGGGCCGGCCGGAGGTCGTCTTCCTCGACGAGCCGACGGCCGGGGTCGACGTCTCCGGTCGCCAGGTCATCCGCCAGGTGATCGGCGAGCTGCGGGGGCGGGGGGCGTGCGTGCTGCTGGCCACCCACGAGCTGGACGAGGCCGAGCGGGTGGCCGACCGGGTGGCGATCGTCGACCGCGGCCGGCTTCTGGCCCAGGGGACGCCGGCCCAGCTGATGTCGACCTCGGCGCGGGCGACGATCGACTTCCGCGCCCCTCCCGGGCTCGACGTGGCCGCCCTGTCGGCCGCAGTGGGCGCGACCGTGGTCGAGGCCGGCCCCGGGGAGTACTCGGTGGCCACCCCGCCGTCGCCATCCGCGGTCGCCGCCTTGACCGCCTGGCTGGCCGAGCACGACCTCCCCCTGGGCGACCTCCGGGCCGGCCGCCAGTCGCTCGAGGACGTCTTCCTGCGGCTCACGTCCGAGACATGAAGAAGATCCTGGCCCAGGCCCGGGTGGAGCTGGCCCTGACCCTGCGCCGGGGCGAGTCGATCCTGCTCTCCCTCGGCATCCCCGTGATGCTGCTGGTCTTCTTCTCGACCGTCGACGTCCTCCCCACCGGCACGGACGACCCGGTCGACTTCCTCGCTCCGGGCGTGCTGGCCCTGGCCGTCATGTCCACGGCCATGGTCGGCCTCGGGATCGCCACCGGGTTCGAGCGCCAGTACGGCGTGCTCAAGCGGCTGGGCTCTACCCCACTCGGCCGTCCCGCCCTGCTGGCGGCCAAGACCCTGGCCGTCCTCGCCGTGGAGGTGCTGCAGGTGGCCGTGCTCACCGGCGTCTCGCTCGCCCTCGGGTGGCGGCCGTCGGGCTCGGTGGCCGCCGTGGCCGCGGCCATCGTCCTGGCCACGGTGGCCTTCGCCGGCCTGGGGATGCTGATGGCCGGCCGCCTCCGCGGCGAGGCGGTGCTGGCCGCGGCCAACGGCCTCTACCTCGTCCTCCTGCTCCTGGGCGGCATGGTCGTCCCCGTCGCCGAGCTGCCGACCGCCCTGCGAGGGCTGGCCCGGGCCCTGCCCGCCGCCGCCCTGTCCGACGTGCTCCACGCCGCGTCCACGGCCGCGTCCGTCCCCGCCCGGGCCTGGCTGGTGCTGGCCGCCTGGGCGGTCGCCACCCCGCTGGCCGCCGCCGCTACGTTCCGCTGGGAGTAGCCCTCCGGCTGCGGCGCCGGACCACCGCTGGTGCCATCGCGTCCTCGCCCTTCGCCGTAACGTGTCGGGTCAACGTCGACATGGCCGGAGGGCGACTTGAGAGGGCGGCGCGGCTGGGGCTCGGGCCTAGCGGGAGAGCATCCTCCCCACCGCCCCCATGAGCTCGTGGACCTGGTCCTCGGGGTCGGTGGGACCGCCCTTGCCCCCGATCAGGCAGTGGCGGGCGTGGTCGTCGAGCAGCCCGAGGGCCACCCGGTCGAGGGCGGCCTGGATGGCGCTGATCTGGGTGAGGACGTCGATGCAGTACCGGTCCTCCTCGACCATGCGGGCCACGCCCCGGACCTGGCCCTCGATGCGGGCCAGCCGGTCGCGCAGCTGCTCCTTGGTGGCG
>DATAAD010000120.1:0-7042 GCA_036260295.1 Acidimicrobiales bacterium
AACGCCAAGACCCAGCGGCCGTCGGTGTGCAACGCGGCGGAGTCGCTCGTCGTGCACGCCGCGGTCGCCGAGTCCTTCCTGCCCCGGGCGGCGGCCGCCCTGACCGGCGTCGAGCTGGTGGGGGACGAGCGCGCCCGGCAGCTCGTGCCGTCGATGGGGCCGGCGAGCGAGGAGGACTTCGGCAAAGAGTTCCTCGACTTGAAGATGTCCGTCGCGGTGGTCGACTCCCTCGACGACGCCATCGCCCACGTCAACCGCTACGGCACCGGCCACACGGAGGCCATCTGCACCAAGGACCTGGCCGCCTCACAGCGCTTCAAGCGGGAGGTCGACGCCGCCGCGGTCATCGTGAACGCGTCGACCCGCTTCACCGACGGCGAGGAGTTCGGGTTCGGCGCCGAGATCGGCATCAGCACCCAGAAGCTCCACGCCCGGGGGCCGATGGGGCCACGAGAGCTGACCACGTTCAAGTACGTGGTCACCGGCGACGGGCAGGTGCGTGGCTGAGAGGTTCGCGTCGACAGCCGAGGTCCGGGCGGGGCTGGCCGGCGTGGAGTACCTGGCCGACGAGGCCACGGCGGGAGTCGTGTTCCTCGCCGACCGGCTCGACAAGCCCGTGCTGGTCGAGGGGCCGGCGGGCACCGGGAAGACCGAGCTGGCCAAGTCGGTCGCCCGTTGGGCCGGCAGCCGCCTCGTCCGCCTCCAGTGCTACGAGGGACTGGACGAGTCCAAGGCCCTCTACGAGTGGAACTACCGAAAGCAGCTCCTGCGCATCCAGGCCGGGGAGGGGGCGGACGCCTCCTGGGCCGAGCTGGAGGACGACATCTTCACCGAGGAGTTCCTTCTCCCCCGGCCCCTGCTGGAGGCCATCCGGGCCGACGAGCCCGTCGTCCTGCTCATCGACGAGGTCGATCGGGTCGAGGTCGAGACCGAGGCCCTGCTCCTCGAGGTCCTCTCCGACTGGCAGGTCTCGGTCCCCGAGATGGGGACGGTGTCCGCCACCCGGATCCCCCTGGTGTTCCTCACCTCGAACGGCACCCGCGACCTGTCGGAGGCGCTGAAGAGACGCTGCCTGTACCTCCACCTCGACTACCCGAGCGTCGAGCGGGAGCGGGAGATCGTCCTCGCCCGGGTGCCCGAGCTGCCCGCCCACCTGGCCGGCGAGGTGGCCCGCATCGTGCGGAGCCTTCGCCTGCTCGACCTGCGCAAGCCGCCCTCGGTGTCGGAGACCCTCGACTGGGCCCGCACCCTCGTCCTCCTCGGCGTGGACGCCCTCGATGCCGAGGTCACCGAGTCCACCCTGCACGTCCTCCTCAAGCACCGGGCCGACATCGCCGCCGCGGCCCGCGAGCTCAAGACGGCGGGCTAGGCGTCATCCGGTGCTCGACCTGCTGGCCGGCTTCGTCGGCGAGCTGCGAGCGGCCGGGCTGCCGGTGTCGCTCACCGAGAACATCGACGCCATGGACGCCGTGCGCCACGTGGCCTTGGACGACCGCGAGGGGTTGCGGACGGCCATGGCCGCCACCATGGTGAAGCGCCCCGAGCACCGCCCCGCGTTCGACGCGGTGTTCGACTCGTTCTTCGCCCTGGCTCCCTCGACCCTCGGCGACGAGGGCGAGGACCTTGTGTCCCTGCTCGAGGAAACGTTGCGCTCGGGGGACGAGGAGGCGGTGCGCCGGCTCGCTCGGCTGGCCGTGGCCCGCCTGGCCGGGATGGAGGAGGGTCGGGGCGTCCGGGGGAGCGCCTACGTGTTCAAGACGCTCCGTCTGCTCGACGTCGACGGCGCCCTGGCCCGGCTGCTGGCCGGCAGCACCTGGCTGGAGCGCGACGACCTGGCCGCCGCCGGCGAGCGGCTACGCGGCGAGGTCGAGGCCGAGGTCCGCCGCCGGCTGGTGGCCGAGCGCGGGCCGCAGGCCGTCGCCCGGTCCGTGCGCCGCCCGCTGCCCGAGGACGTCGACTTCCTCCACGCCAGCGGCGAGGACCTGGCCGCGCTCCACCGGGCGTTGCGGCCGCTGGCCCGGCGCATGGCCGCCCGCCTCGCCCGGCGGCGCCGCCACGGCCGCCATGGGCGGCTCGACTTCCGCCGCACGCTCCGCCGGTCCTTGTCGACCGGCGGGGTGCCCGCCGACCCCCGTTTCCGCCGTCCCCATCCCCACAAGCCCGAGATCGTCGTGCTGGCCGACGTCTCGGGGTCGGTCGCCACCTTCGCCCGCTTCACCCTGCAGCTGGTGCACGCCCTGGCCGGCGAGTTCTCGGCCGTGCGGACCTTCGTCTTCATCGACGGGATCGACGAGGTCACCCGCCTCTTCGACCGGTCCGACGACGTGGGCACCGCCCTGGCCCGGGTCCACGAGGAGGCCGACGTGGTGGCCGCCGACGGCCACTCCGACTACGGCCGGGCCCTGTCGGCCTTCTGGGCCCGCTGGGGACGGGAGATCACGCCCCGCACGTCGGTCGTCATCCTGGGCGACGCCCGGAACAACTACCACGCCTCCCATGCCGAGGCGCTGGCCGAGGTGCGCCGCCGGGCCCGGCGGGTGTGGTGGCTGAACCCGGAGCCCCGCTCCTACTGGGACACGGGCGACTCGATCGTCTCGGAGTACGCGCGCCATTGCTCGGGGGTCTTCGAATGCCGCAACCTGCGCCAGCTCGAGGCGTTCGTCTCCCAGATCGGGTGACGGGCACGGGAGGGCGGGCCCTCCTGGCCCTGCCGCCACTGGCCGGGGTGGTGGCCGTGGTGGCGGCTACTGCCAAGGGCCTCTACGTCAGCCCCGACGCCGTCTTCTACGTGGGCACGGCCCGCAACTGGCTCGACGGTCGTGGGTTCACCCCGCCTCCGGGCCTGCCGCCGCTCGAGCACTTCCCGCCCCTGTTCACCGTGCTCCTCGCCGGGTCGGGCATCGATCCCCTGAGCGGGGCTCGCGTGGTCAACACCCTGGCCTTCGCCGGGATCGTCCTCCTGGTCGGTCTCGTGGTGCGCTCCCGCACCGCATCGGTGCCCGCCGCCCTCCTGGCGTCCCTCGTCACCGTCGCCGCCCACGACCTCCTTGCCTACTCGGCCTCGGCTCTCAGCGAGCCCGTGTTCGTCCTCCTCGCCCTGGGCGGGCTGGTCGTGCTCGCCGCCCACCTCGAACGGCCTCGGACCGGCGTCCTCATCGGTGCCGCGGCGCTGGTGGCCGCCGCCTTCCTCACCCGGTACGTCGGCGTGGCGCTGGTCGTGGCCGGCGTCGCCGGGCTGCTGTGGCGTCGCCGTCCGATCGACGCCCTGGTCTTCGGGGCGATCGGCGTGGTCCCCGTCGTGGCCTGGCTGGCCTGGGCCGGCACGGGCGACCGGCCGGTGGTCTTCCACCCCTTCGGCTGGGACTACCTGGGCCAGGCCGTGCGGCCCCTGACCCGCTGGCTCGTCCCGTGGCCCGGGCCACCCGTCGGATTCGTGCTCGCCGTCGCGCTGGTCACCGCCGGCGTCGTCCTCGCCCGCCGCCATCCCGCGACCGCCGACCGCCACCCGCTTCCGATGCTGCTGGTCGCCTTCTCGGTCGTCTACCTCCTCGTGCTGCTGGGCTACCGGACGTTCACCGACGCCACCGGCCGCCTCGACGCCCGCTTCCTCCTGCCCCTCCACCTCGTCGCCGTCCTCGTCGTGGTGCCCGCCCTGTGGCGCCGCCCGCTCCTCCGCCCGGCGCTCGCCCTCCTGGCCGTGGCCCAGGTGGCGGGCGCCGTCGCCTGGACCGCCGGTGGCCTCACCGACGACGGCATCGGCCGCCGGGGCTACACCGCGGCCGCCTGGGAGCGCTCGCCGATCGTCGCCCGCCTGGCCACCGCCCACGAGCCCGTGTACACCAACGGCTTCGACGCCGTGTTCCTGCACACCGGGCGCCCGACCCGTCCCATCCCCGCCGAGGAGGACTACCTGACCGGCCGGGCCAACCCCCGCTACGCCGAGGAGCTGGCCGCCATGCGGGCCGGCGGCGGCCTCGTCGCCTACTTCGACGCCCTCACCTTCCGGCGCTCGGTCCTTCCCTCCCGCACCGAGCTCGAGGCCGCCCTCCCGCTCGAGCTCATCCTGCAGGACGAGGTCGGCAGCCTCTATCGTCTCCGCTAGCCCTTCCCCCATCCGGTGTCGTGCCCGAGTGGCCGTGATGTGGCCCGAAATGGCCGATTTCACGACCACTGGAGCACGCGTTGTGGGAGGACGGTCATGCGCCGGCTGTTCACGATGGTCGACGGGTTGACCCGGTCGGCAGTGCGGTGGGGCGAACGAAATGGTCGATGGCGGTGTGTCGAGCGTGGAGTCTGGGCCGAGGGGCCCGAGGAGCCGAGTGAGCTCGACCGGGCCCGGGCTGCCGTGATGGCGTCCGGCGGGGTGGCCAGCCACCATCTGGCCGGCGTACTGCACGGCCTCGATTCGGTGACACTCGACGGCACCTGGCTGACGCTCCCACCGAGCGGGAACGGGCGGCGTGCCCACGCCCGCCGCCGAAAGCTCCCGCGAGAGCGGATCGTGACCGTGGCCGGACTGCGCTGCACGGACGGCCTCCAGACCATGGTCGACCTGGCCGGGTCGCTGGACGACCTCACCTGGGAGCAGGCGCTGGAGTCGGCGCTGCGCAAGCGCCTGGTGGCGGTCGGCGAGTTGAAGCACCCGGTGCTGGAGCGACGCCCGGAGGGCGCCCCGCCCACGGACAGCTTGCTGGAGACGCTGTTCGTGCAGCTGGCCCGCCCGATCCTGCCCGACCCCGTACGGCAGCTGTGGATCGAGGACGCCCACGCCCGGCTCGACCTGGCGTGGCCGGAGCTGGGACTGTTCGTGGAGCTGGACGGCCGGCACCACAAGGACCAGCCGGTCCATGACGCCCGGCGGGAGACGGCGGTGGTCGCCGCCACCGGCTGGCTGTGCGGGCGGTTCACGTGGACGGAGGTCGTGCGCCTTCCCACGACGACCGCCCGGACGCTGGCCGCCCTCAGCTCTCGCGCAGCAGCTCGGCCACCCGGTAGGCCAGGTCCAGCGACTGCCGGCCGTTCAGGCGGGGGTCGCAGGACGTGAGGTAGCGGAGATCCAGCTGAGAATCCAAAACCTCCTCGGCCCCGCCCAGGCACTCGGTGACGTCGTCGCCGGTCAGCTCCACGTGCACGCCTCCGGGCCAGGTGCCTTCCGCCCGGTGAACTCGAAAGAAGACCTCGATCTCGCTGAGGACGTGGTCGAGGTGGCGGGTCTTCCGCCCTCCCGCGCTCACGAAGGTGTTGCCGTGCATGGGATCGCACACCCACACGACGGGGTGGCCGGAGTCACGCACGGCCCGGACGATGGGGGGCAGGAGCTCCTCGGCCCGCTCGGCGCCCAGACGGGTGATCAGGCTGAGCCGGCCGGGGATCCGGGTGGGGTTCAGGGACTCGCACAGCTCGACCGCCTCCTCGGGAGACGCCGTAGGCCCGAGCTTCACACCCAGGGGGTTGTTGACCCCCCGCAGGAACTCGAGGTGCGCCCCGTCCAGCTGGCGGGTGCGGTCACCCACCCAGACCATGTGGGCCGAGCAGTCGTACCAGTCGCCGGTCAGCGAGTCGCGGCGGGTCAACGCCTCCTCGTAGCCCAGGATCAACGCCTCGTGGCTGGTCCAGAAGTCGACCTGGTGCAGGCTGGCCTCGGACGCCAGCTCGATGCCGCAGGCGGCCATGAACCGCAGGGCCCGCTCGATCTCGGAGGCGATGCGTTCGTAGCGCTGGCCCTCGGCGCTGGACGCGACGAACTCCTGGTTCCAGATGTGGACCTGGCTGAGGTCGGCGAACCCACCCTTGGTGAAGGCCCGGAGCAGGTTCATGGTGGACGCCGACTGGTCGTAGGCCCGTTGCAGGCGGCGGGGGTCGGGGGTGCGGGCGGCGAGGTCGGGCGTGAGGTCGTTGACCATGTCGCCCCGGTAGGCGGGGAGGACCTGGTCGCCCACGATCTCGGTGGCCGAGGACCGGGGCTTGGCGAACTGGCCGGCGATGCGGCCCATCTTCACCACGGGGACGCCCGCGCCGTAGGTGAGGACGACGGCCATCTGGAGGATCACCTTGAGCTTGTCGCGGATGGCGTCGGCGGTGAAGGCCTCGAAGGACTCGGCGCAGTCGCCGGCCTGGAGGACGAAGGCCCGGCCGGCGGCGACCTGGGCCAGCGCCCCGGTGAGCTGGCGGACCTCGCCGGCGAACACCAGCGGCGGCAGCGTGCCCAGCCGCTTGAGGACGTCGTCGAGCGCGCCGTCGTCGGGCCAGTCCGGCTGCTGCGCCGCCGGCCGGCCGCGCCAGCTGCTCGGGCTCCAGGAGGTGGTGTCGGTGGTCATGGCCGGTCGGGGACAAGGCTAGAGCCCACGCCCCCGGTCCGTAGAATCGATTTCATCGGTGAGCGTCTCGGAATCCTCGGCGGGACGTTCGACCCCGTCCACATCGGCCACCTCGTCGCCGCCGTGAACGTGCGCCACGCTCTGGCCCTCGATCGCGTCCTGCTCGTGGTCGCCAACCGTCCGTGGCAGAAGAGCGGGCGCCCGATGACGCCCGCGGCCGACCGCCTGGCCGTGGTCGAGGCCGCGGTGGCCGGCACCGACGGCGTCGAGGCCAGCGCCGTCGAGATCGAGCGGGGAGGGGAGACGTACACGGCCGACACGCTCGAGCAGCTGGCCGCCGAGGACCCCGACCGGGAGCTGTTCCTGGTGGTCGGCGCCGACGTGGCCGCCGAGCTCGACACCTGGCGGCGGACCGACGTGGTCGCCCGCCTGGCCACCCTCGCCGTGGTCACCCGGGGCGGATCGCCCACCGTCCACGTCGGGCCCCCGTGGCGGGTCGAGCACGTGCGCATCCCCGCCCTCGAGATCTCCAGCTCCGACCTCCGGGCCCGGGCGGCCGACGGCCGTCCCCTCGAGCACCTCATCCCCATGCCCGCAATTACCCGCATCCGGGAGCGTGGCCTGTACTCTGGCCGTAGATGACGACGACTTCCGACCAGGTCCGCCAGTGGGCGCGGACCGCGGCCAGCGCAGCGTCGGCCAAGGGCGGTGAGGACACGGTCATC
>DATAAD010000121.1:0-24392 GCA_036260295.1 Acidimicrobiales bacterium
GCTGCGTGGTGGTCGTCGTCGGCTGCGTGGTGGTCGTCGTCGGCTGCGTGGTGGTGGTGGTCGCGACGGCGACCGTGGTCACCCCGCAGGTGACCTCGCCGACGATCATGTCGCCGACGGCGGTGGGCCCGAGCAGATACATGTGGGCCGCCCTGACGGTGATGGAACCGTCGGGGTTGATGATCTGCTCGTTGAGCACGATCCGGTACCTGTCACCCACGTGGGTGATCTCTCCCTCGCGGGTGTAGTTCGGCGGTGGGTTGGTGGGGATCGGCTCGGTGACCGTGGGCAACTGGGTCTCCGGGTCGTACGCGAGCTCCAGGACGCCGTTCACGATGGTGACGGAACCAGAGACGGTCTTGGCCCCCGTGGAGGGGTCGGTCTCGGTCGCCGAGCAGGTGCTGTGCACCTCGTCGGCGATGAACGGTCCTGGCCCGACGCCCCGCGGCAGGGTGATGTCGACCGAGCAGGTCACCGATCCCCCCGGACCGGTTGTCCCGTTGCACGCGGTCGTGATCGGTCCCGAGGGCGGGGCCGCGGGCAGTGTCTCAGGCCACTGCCCACCGAAGATGACGGCCGGGCCGTACACGGCACGGGCCCCCTCCGCCTTGGTCTGGGTCTGGTTCCCGCCGGTCGGCGGCAGGGTCACTGCTGGGCTGGCCGCGGCCTCGGCCTGGGTGGTGGGTACGCACCCGGGCGGCGAGGGCGGGTTGTTGACGGTGCAGACGACCTGGTTGAAGCCCCGGCGGCCGACGGGCCCGCCGAAGAGGCTCACGTCGGTGTAGTAGCCGATGGCCTGGCCCTGGACCGCGGTGACATCTGCGTTCGATGACCCGGTCAGTACGACGGTTCCAAAGGCGACGGCGCCGAGAACAGCCACCGCCAGTCTGCGGATGCGCAGAGGGTTTCGCCCTACCATGTCGTAGCTCCTCGTCGTCCCTCGCCGCCGACAGCGCCGATGTGTCGCAGTCTTCCACATACCGCGAAGCGGAAACAACGAGTTGCCCGTGATCAGGCCGGGACGCTGCGGAAGAACGCCTCCGGGAACTTCTCGGTGACCACGATGAGCGGTCGCCCGTCGGCCACGATCCGGTAGGTGCGGGCGACGACGGCGGCCGTCGGGTCGAGCCCGAAGTGGCCGCCCACCGGGCCGGCCGGCTCCAGGCCGACGGTCAGGATCTCACGGAACGTCTCGGCCCGGCGCTCGGCGAGCACGATCCCCAGCGGCTTCTCGGTCGTGACCAGGGTGTCGACGAAGCCCGGCTCCACCCGGGACAGGGCCACCAGCGCCTCCGCGTGCAGCAGGCTGTTCCCGCTGTGCCGGCCCCGGAGGACGACCCGGCGCCGCAGCACCTTCTCCCCGGCTGCGAGGTCGAGCTCCGGGTCGACGTCGTCGAGGGTTTCGAGCTCCTGGAGCAGCTTGACGACCTCCATCGGCTCGCCGGCATACGCCTCCAGGAGATGGGTGACGGTGCCGTCCGTCCCTACGAGCATGCGCTGGAAGCGCGTGAGCGACGTCGTCCCGCGGTCGTGCCCAACCCCCATACGGCGACGACCATAGAGTTCCGTGCACCGAGAAGGGCCGAGCCGTACAGTTCCGGAGATGGCGGCGGACGGCGTCGGCGAGCGGTTCGCCCCCACCAGCAACCACGGCGCCCGCTCTCCCCGGGGCCTCGATCGGGTCCCTCACTCGAGCATCGACCGTGGTCGGTACGGGCGCATGTTCCGCGAGCTGCGCCCCTACCTCCCCCGGGACGCCACCCTCCTGAAGCTCGCCGCCTCGATGGACCCGCCCATGCCGGTGCCCGGCCAGCCCCCGCCCCCGCCCGGCACCGTCCCGCCCGGCCAGAACCCCGAGATCCCCGCGGGCTACGTCTACGTCGGCCAGTTCGTCGACCACGACATCACCTTCGACCCGGCGTCGGCCCTCCAGCGCCAGAACGACCCCGACGCCCTGGTCAACTACCGCACCCCCCGGTTCGACCTCGACTCGATGTACGGCGCCGGCCCCGCCGACCAGCCCTTCCTGTACGACCAGGAGGACCCGGTGAAGCTGCTGGTCGGGCGCAACCGGGGCCGCGGGCAGGAGCGGGAGGACCTCCCCCGGAACGCCCAGGGCCGGGCCCTGATCGGCGACCCCCGCAACGACGTCCACGTCATCATCTCCCAGCTCGGCCTGGCCTTCCTCCGCTTCCACAACGCCGCGGTGGACCACCTGCGGGACAACGCCACCCCGGAGGAGGACGTCTTCGCCGAGGCCCAGCGCCTCACCCGCTGGCACTACCAGTGGGTCGTGGTCGAGGACTACCTCCGGCGCATGGTCGGCGCCGACGTCCTCCGGCGGGTCCTGGTGGAGGAGCCATCGGGCCGGCGGCGGGCCGACCTCAAGTGGTTCACGTGGAAGCGGGAGCCGTTCATGCCGGTGGAGTTCTCGGTCGCCGCCTTCCGCTTCGGCCACACCCAGATTCGGGCCACCTACGTGCTCAACCGCGGCCTCCAGCCCAAGCACATCCTCATGCCCCTCCACAACCCCGACCCCATGGAGACCCTCGAGGGGTTCCGCCCGCTGCCCAAGGGGTGGAAGGTCAGCTGGGACCTCTTCTTCGAGATCGACGGGTCGACGCCCCAGATGAGCCGCCGCATCGACACCAAGATGACGGGCTCCCTGGCCACCCTCCCGCCCAGCTTCGACAAGGAGGGCCGGTCGCTCGCCCTGCTCGACCTGCTGCGAGGACGGGCCCTGGGCCTTCCCTCGGGCCAGGCGGTGGCCGCCCACATGGGCACGTCCCGCTCCGACCTCGGGCTCGAGGGCCCCACCCCGCTCTGGTACTACCTCCTCAAGGAGGCCGAGGTGGACAACGACGGGGTGCGCCTGGGCCCCACGGGGGCGACGATCGTGGCCGAGGTGCTGGTCGGGCTGCTGGCCGGCGACCCGGCGTCCTATCTGCGGGCCGCGCCCTCCTGGCGGCCGGAACTGCCGTCGGAACGGGCGGGCGACTTCACCATGGTGGACTTCCTGCGCTTCGCCGGCGTGGCCTGAGGCGCGGCACCGGTGAGGACGAAGAGCTTCTCCACCACGTCGAGGAGGTTGACGCCGGTGACGTCGGGCTTCCCGAAGGTGGTCGGGAAGGTGGCGCCCGTGCGGTTGCACCACCCCGTGACCAGGCCGGCCCTCCGGGCGCCCATGATGTCCCAGGGGTGGGCCGACACCATGGCCATGCGCTGGAGGGGCACCTCCTGCTCGGCCGCGGCCAGGGCGTAGGGGTCGGACGCCGGCTTCCACCTCTTGACGTCCTCGGCCGTGGTGATGGTCTCCACGAAGGCGTCGAGCCCGCCCCGGGCCACCAGCTTGCGGGTGTGGTCGCTGCTGGTGTTGCTGACGACGGCCACCCGGGCGTTCATCACCGTCCGTCCCATGGCCGGACCGCTGTCGGGGTGGACCTCGAGCCGGTTGAGCCCGGTGACCACGCGGTCGCGAGCCGCGGCCTTGCCCTTGGGAAGCACGGTGCGGAGGCTGGCCTTGGCCACGTCGCGGAACGGCTGGTACTCCCTCGCCGCCGTCAGGGCGAACCCGTCGGCCAGCAGCTGGGACCACCACACGTCGAGCGACGACGCGTCGCCGCCGGCCGCGGCCAGCAGAGGCTCCAGGGAGGCGAGGGAGAACAGCGTCCCCAGCAGGTCGAAGGCGATGACCTCGGGTGGGATCGGCACGGCTGCGGGTTCGGACGTCACGGAGCCGATCCTACGGTCGGGGTCAACCGGGAGGCTGGAGCCCCTTGATGAGCTTGTCGGCCTCGCTCTCGGTGAAGACCCGCGCCGTGCTGATCGTGAGGGTCCCGGTCATGCCCATGAGGGCGAACTTGGCGATGGTCTCGTCGTCGGGCGCCTCGAGGATGGTCATGACGTCGTACTCGCCCATCATCAGGTACTGCTGCTTCCAGGTGATGCCCAGCGCCTTGGCCGCCCTCTTGCCCGCGGCGCGAGCGGCGCTGGCCTCCTTCATCGACTCCACCGTGGGATTGATGAACTTCATCAGCATCACGTACGTGGCCAAAGGGACAACCTCCTGTCCGAACCGGTGTCGCAACTGTAAGCCTGCGGTCCGCCCAGCGGGGACGTACCCCACCGGCGTCGGTTCCCAACGCACGCCTACCATCTGCGGCCATGACCACGGTCGGCGTCTTCGTGTTCCCGGGGGCGGAGGAGCTCGACTTCGTCGGCCCGTGGGAGGTGCTGCGGGCGTGGGAGCGGGTGTGGCCCGACGACGGCCAGCACGTGGTGATGCTGGCGCGCGAGGAAGGCACCATCACCTGCGCCATGGGCATGCTGGTGGTGCCCGAGCTGACCTGGGCCACGGCCCCGCCGCTCGACGTGCTCGTGTACCCCGGCGGCCAGGGGACGGTCGGCCAGTTGGGCGACGAGACGATCCGCGCCTGGGTGCGAGGGGTGGCCGGGGCCGGGACCCTCATGACCAGCGTGTGCACGGGCGCGCTGGTGTTCGCCGACGCCGGGCTGCTCGACGGCCGCCCGGCGACCACCCACTGGGCGTCGCTCGACCACCTGGCCAGCCTGGGGCGCGACATCGAGGTCCGCCCCGACGACCGCTTCGTCGACGACGGCGACGTCGTCACGTCGTCCGGGGTTTCGGCCGGGATCGACATGGCCCTGCACCTGGTGGCGCGCCTGGCCGGCCCCGAGCGGGCCCGCCAGGTCCGCCGCTTCATCCAGTACGACCCGGCCCCTCCCGTGTGACCCCGGAGGAACCGGGCGATCAGTCCTCGGTGATCCCGACCCTCTGGCCGAAGGAGAACTCGAGGTTGTTGCCGTCGGGGTCGGCGATGTAGGTCTGGTACCCCAGGTCGGGCCCGCTGTCGACCGGCCCGGAGATCAGGATGCCCGCCTTCTTGGCGTCGTTGGCGATCTTGTCGACCTGGGCCTTGCTGTTGCACTCGAGGCCGAGGTGCATGACGCCGGGCATGGGCAGGGCCATGGCCATGGGCATCTCGAGCAGGGAGATGACGAAGTGGCCGCCGCCCTTCTGAGCCATGCGGGCGCCCTTGATCCCGACGGGATCCTTGGGGCGCTCGGTGACCTCCATCCCGGCCCACTTCTTGTAGAAAGCGATGCTCTTGTCGAGGTCGGTGACCGGCAGGCCGAGGTGAGTCAGCCGGACGGACTTGTCAGCAGCAGGCACAGAAGGCACCTTTCATCCGCAGTAGGCCCCGTAACCTAAAGAGCGGCAAATCGGGTGTCAAGGGTCGCCTCCTCAGGGGGTCAGCCGCTCACGATCACGGGGCAAAAAGGTGACTTCGCGGACGTCGCCGACGCCGAGCAGGCACGTCAGGAGGCGGGTCAGGCCCACCCCGAACCCGCCGTGGGGCGGGCAGCCGTGGCGGAAGAAGTCGAGGTAGGGGCGGATGACGTCGACCCGGGAGGGGTTCCGCCCGGCTTGGGCGACGAGGCGCTCGTAGCGGTGCTCGCGCTGGGCCCCCGTGGTCACCTCCAGCCCGTTCCAGAGGAGGTCGAAGCTCCTCGTCGCCGCCGAGCCGTCGTCCAGGCGCATGTGGTAGAAGGGCCGGACGGCCTCGGGGTACTCGGTGACGAACACCAGGGGGTGACCGAAGGTCTCGGCCACGTGCTCGGCCAGCAGCCGCTCGCCGGCGGCGTCGATGTCGCCCTCGGGCGCCGACGGCCGATGACCGCGCCGGGCGAGGATGCGCTGGGCCTCGGCCATGGTGAGCCGCGGGAACGGGGTGTCGGGCACCTGCACGGTCCTCCCGAACAGGCGCGCCACCTCGGCGCCGTGCCGGCGCTCGACGGTGGCCACCACGTGGCACAGCCACCGCTCCTCGAGGTCCATCAGATCCTCGTGGGACTCGATCCAGGAGACCTCCACGTCGACGCTGACGAACTCGGTGTCGTGGCGCGGGGTGAGCAGGGGGTTGGCCCGGAACACCGGCCCGACCTCGAAGACGCGCTCGAAGCCGGCGGCCATGGCCATCTGCTTGTAGAACTGCGGCGACTGGGCCAGGTAGGCGAGGCGGCCGAAGTAGTCGACGGTGAACAGCTCCCGTCCCGACATGTTCGGCATGGCCCGGAACCGGGGGGAGTGCAGCTCGAGGAAGTCGTGCGCCGCCCACCACTCGCGCATGGCCCGCTCGACCGTCGTCTGCACCTCGAAGACGAGCCGGTTCCGCGGCCGGCGCAGGTCGAGGTACCGCCAGTCCAGCCGCTCGTCGAGGGGCGACGCCTCGTCGACGGGAAGGGGCGCCTCCGCCGAGCCGAGCACCTCCAGCCGCCGCAGCTCGACCCTGGCACCACCGTCCACGACCGTGCCCTCGACCTCGATCGCCGACTCGGGGGTGACCTCGCCGAGCCCCTCGTGGGCCACGAGCTCGACCAGGCCCGTGTGGTCGCGCAGCGCGAGGCCGCGGTCGTCGACGGTGTGGGCCCACCCGCAGAGGCGGACGACGGAGCCCGCCCGCGCCGGCAGGTCCCGTACCAGGACGCGGTCCCTCAGAGCGGCAGCTCCATGAGGTCCCGGCCCACGACCACGTCGCCGTCGAAGTCCTTCACGCCCTCCGTCCAGTGCTCGTCGGGGAGGGTGTCGTCGCCCGGGATGAAGTGGGTGAGGACGAGGCGCCGCACCCCGGCCTCGGCTGCCACCCGGCCGACCTCGCCGAGGGGCGTGTGCGACGTCACCATGTGGTGGTGGCGGCGGGCGGCCTCCCAGGCGTCGTCGTCGTCGGCGTCGGCCTCCGGCTCCTCGTCCGCGTCGTGGTCGTCGAACACCTCGTGGACGAGGACGTCCGCCCCCTCGGCCAGCCGGACCAGGTTCGGGCAGGGGGCCGTGTCGCCGGAGAGCACGACCGAGCCGTCGGGCGTGTCGAACCGGTAGGCGAAGGCCGGGAACACCGGCGCGTGGCGGACCAGGACGGCCGTGACCCGCACGTCACCGTCGCCGTCCACGACCACCGGCTCCATGTCGGGCGCCACCCGGTCGGGCGCCGACGCCCCCACCCCCTCGGGGAGGGCGATCTCGTGGGGGACGACCAGGGCGGCGAGGTCGTGGCGCCCCGCTTCCCGCATCCGGATGTTGATGTCGTAGGCGTGGGCGTGGAACTGGGCCCGGGTGAGCTCGAGCAGCCCGGGGGTGGGGTCGCCGGGCTCGTGCAGCGGGACGGGGCGCCCGGGGAGGTCGGGCGGGAGCGACCCGGCGCCTCCCGCCGGCCCCGGCCCGAAGACGCGGACGGGCGGGTTCCACTGGAGGATGGGCCAGCCCAGGAGGAAGAGGTTGAAGTAGTCGCACGTGTGGTCGGAGTGGAGGTGGGTCAGGTAGACCCGGTGCAGGCGGGCGAGCAGGCGGGCGGCGCGGAGCTGGCGGGTCACGCCGCTGCCGCAGTCGACCAGGTACGTGCGGCCCCCGACGACGACCGCCGACGCGATGCCCGATCGGGCGGTCGACGGGAGCGGTCCGCCCGCCGTGCCCAGGAGCACCAGTTTGGAGGCGTGCGCGGACATCGGAGGGATGCCACCCTATCCCCACCCCTCCGGCGGTCGACGGGGCACGTCGTCGCACCAAAGGAGGGCGGTCCTGATGTCGTTGATGGATCCCGAGGCCTGGGCCGGCAGGATCTTCGACGGGAGGTGGTTCGCCCCCCTCGGCGGCGAGCGCGCCGTCGTGGAGCCGGCCACCGGCGCGACCCTCGGCACCGTCGGGCTGGCCCATGCCGACGACGTGAAGCGAGCGGGAGCGGGCGCGGCCGAGGCTCAGAAGACGTGGGCCCGGGCGTCGTACGAGGAGCGGGCCCGGGTCCTGCGCCGGGCCGGCGACCTGTGGGAGGAGCGCGCCGCCGACGTCCACGAGTGGCTCGTCCGCGAGGCGGGCTCCGTTACGGCCAAGGCCGCGGTGGAGAGCCATGGCGCGGCCAACGAGTGCTACGAGGCGGCGGCCATGGCCTCGCAGCCGTACGGTCGCCTGCTCCCGTCGGCCTCGCCCCGGCTCAGCATGTCGAGGCGGGTCCCTGCCGGCGTCGTCGGCGTGATCGCCCCGTTCAACTTCCCGCTGATCCTCGCCATCCGCTCGGTGGCCCCCGCCCTGGCCCTCGGCAACGCCGTGCTGCTCAAGCCCGACCCCCGCACCGCGGTCAGCGGAGGCGTGGCCATCGCCCGCGTCTTCGAGGAGGCGGGGCTGCCCCCGGGACTGCTCCACCTCCTGCCCGGCGGCCCCGAGGTCGGGGAGGCGGTGGTCGCCGATCCCCACGTCCGGGTGGTCGCCTTCACCGGGTCGACGCGGGCCGGGCGCCAGGTGGGCCGGCTCGCCGCCTCGCTCCTGAAGCGGGCCCACCTGGAGCTCGGGGGCAACAGCGCCCTCGTGGTCCTGGACGACGTCGACGTCGACCGCGCCGCGTCCGCCGGGGCGTGGGGGTCGTTCCTGCACCAGGGCCAGATCTGCATGACCGCCGGTCGCCACCTCGTCCACGAGCGGGTGGTCGACGACTACGTCGAGCGGCTGGCGGCCAGGGCCGAGCACCTGCCGGTCGGGAACCCGGCCACCGAGCAGGTCGCCCTCGGGCCGATCATCGACGAGG
Source organism: Acidimicrobiales bacterium (assembly GCA_036260295.1). Lineage (GTDB taxonomy): Bacteria > Actinomycetota > Acidimicrobiia > Acidimicrobiales > AC-14 > CADCTB01. Next base: position 8,592 of record DATAAD010000121.1, read on the forward strand.
AGCGGCGCGACCGGGTCCACGAGATGGTGACGACCAGCGTCGACGCCGGCGCCCGGCTGGCGGCGGGGGGGACGTGCGAGGGCCTCTTCTACCGACCGACCGTCCTCACCGACGTCACCACCGACATGCCCGCCTACGCCAACGAGGTGTTCGGCCCCGTCGCCCCCGTGGTCACCTTCTCCTCGCTGGACGAGGCCGCCGCTCTCGCCGCCGCCGACGAGTACGGCCTGGCCCTCGGCATCCTCACCACCGACGTGATGAAGGGGCTGGCCCTCGCCGACCGCATCCCGGCCGGCATCGTGCACATCAACGACCAGACGGTGAACGACGAGGCCCACGCCCCCTTCGGCGGGGTGGCGGCGTCGGGGACCGGGGCACGGCTGGGTGGGCCGGAGGCGAACGTCGAGGCGTTCACCGAGACCCAGTGGGTGACCATCCGGGGTGACATCGCCCCCTATCCCTTCTGAGCGAGCTCCTCGAGGAGCGGCACGACGTCGGCGGGCGAGGGCATGCGGGCGATCTCGTCCTGCACGTCGCCGGCCCGCTCGCGGAACGCCGGGTCGTCGAGGAGGGCGTGCACCGCGTGGCGGACGGCGCCCGGGGTGACCTCGGGGGGGAGCAGCCGGAGACCGACGCCGAGGTCGGCGCAGCGCTCGGCGTTCCAGAACTGGTTCGCCCCCTGGGGCAGCAGGAGCAGGGGCAGGCCGTGGGCGAGGGCGGCCAGGGTGGTACCCGACCCGCCGTGGGCCACGACCACGTCGCAGTGGGGGAGCAGCAGCGACTGGGGCACGTAGCGCTCGACGCGCACGTTGGGGGGCTGGAGGCCGAGCTGGTCGGGTTCTCCGTCGGGCCCGACGGTGACGACCACGTTGACCGGTTCGTCGCGAATCCCCTGCACCACGGCGGTGAAGACCTCGGGCGCGTCGTTGTCCAGCGTGCCGAGGGTGACGTAGACCGTCGGCCAGGGGGCGAGGTCGTCGGCCCAGTCGGGCAGCGTCTCGCCCGGGACCGCGTCGAAGGGGACGGGTCGCAGCGGGCGGGCGGCGGCCCGGACCTCCTCGATGGCCGGCGACTGGAGGCTCGGTGGGCAGATGTCGAGGTACACGGCGTCGAACATGCCGCCGAGCGACGGTGGGGGCAGGCCACGTTCATGCCAGAGGGGGGCGACCAGCTCGCCCCCCACGCGGTGCAGCTCCAGGGGGAACAGCGGACCGAGGCTGTGGGCGGCGTGGGGCACGTCGGCGGATGCGGCGGCGACGGGGCCGGCGAAGTCGGTGACGTCAGAGACGACCACGTCGGGGCGCCACTGCCGTACGACGCCGAGCAGGTCCGGGACCTTGGCCGGCGCCGCCACCCCGGCGAACATCTGGGCGCCGAACCGCCAGGGGTCCTCGGCCAGGTCCGGGAGGGCCATGGTGCGTCGGGCGACCCGTCCCGGTCCCAGCCCGGCCGGGAAGGCAGGGAAGCCGGCCGCCCGCACCCGGCGGCAGAACCGCTCCTCGGTGGCGAAGGCGACCTCGTGGCCTGCGCGCAGGAGGGCCCGGGCCACGGGCACCATGGGATGGAAGTGGCCGTACCCCGGCACGCACGTGCACAGGGCCCGCATGGGCCAACCCTACGTAGAGTGCATCGGGTGTCCGAGCACGCTCCCGTCGCCGTGTCGCAGGAGCCCATGATCTGGCACGAGCGGTTCGTGCCCGGCAGCTTCAACCTGCCCTGCCTGGTCCGCCGCTACGAGGGGCCGCTGGACGTGGACGCCTTCGAGTGGGCGCTGTCGGAGACCGTCCGCCGCCACCAGCCGCTCCGCAGCACGTTCTCCGTGGTCGGCGGCGAGCCCCGGCAGGTCGTGGGCGACCACCCCTTCCACCTGGCGGTGGTCGACCTCGCCGGCCTCCCGCCGGAGGAGCGGGACGACCGGGTTGCCGACATGGTCGCCGATGCCACCGGCCGTCCCTTCGACCTGGCCACCGGGCCGCTGTTCGAGCCCCGCCTGGTGCGCCTGGGGCCGGGCGACCACCTGCTCGTGGTCCGCCTGCACCACACCGTCTTCGACGACTGGTCGGTCGACCTGTTCCGCCGCGAGCTGTCGGCGCTGTACGCGGCCCGGCTCGAGGGGGCGCCGTCGCCGCTGGTCGAGCCCGAGATCTCCTTCACCGACGCCTGTCGCCGCCAGCGGGCCCGCCTGGCCGGCCCGGTGGGCGCCGACGAGCGCGCCTGGTGGCGCAAGGAGCTGGACGGCGCTCCGCTCTCCGTCCAGCTCCCGATCGGGCCCGGCACACCGGACGGTGGCGAGCCCGTGCGCCTCGACCTCCCCGCGCCGCTGGCCGCCGCGCTCCGCGCCCTCGGCCCGACCCTCCGGGCCACGCCGTACATGACCGTCCTGTCCGCCTTCTCCGTGCTGCTCGCCCGCCGGACCGGCCAGGACGACCTGCTGATCGCCACGGTCGTCGCCCACCGGAACCGGAGCGACGTGGAGCCGCTGATCGGGTGCTTCACCAAGAAGGTCCCCCTGCGGCTGCGGGTCGACGGCGACCCCACCTTCCCGGAGCTCGTGGCCCGTACGCGCTCGTCGCTCCTGGGCTCCCTGTCCCACCAGGACCTGGCCTTCGACGCCGCCGTCCAGGAGGGGGTGGGGCGGGCGGCCGCCGACCACGGCGTCGTCCCCCAGGTGTCGGTCGTGTTCCAGGCCGAGACGCCGCGGCGGGTGAAGCTGAGCCTGCCCGGGCTCGCCGTCCGCCCGTACGAGGCCACCCGGCGGGAGCGCCACTTCAGCTCGGGGGCCCAGCCCTGGGGCGACGGGATCTACCTGGGGACGTTCCTCATCCTCTCGCTGCTCGAGAGCGACGAGGGCACGGCGCTGATCGCCCGGGGCGTGTTCGACCGGCCCACGGTCCGTCGCCTGCTCGAGGAGCTCGAGTCGCTGTTGGGCGAGGTCGTGGCCGACCCCTCTCGACCGGTGGCCGATCTCCGAGGGCCGGTGCGCCCGCCGGCCGAGGACGAGCTGGTGCTACGGGGGTTCCGGCTGCGGCGCTCGCCGCTGGAGGCTGCGCTCGCCCGGTGCCCGGGCGTGGCCCAGGTGTCGCTGGCCGTGGAGGCCGACCGCCTCGTCGCCACCGTGGTGCCCGCCGGCCGGCGTGCACCGACGCTCGCCCAGCTCCGTTCCGCAGTCTGGGCGGCGCGGCCGGGGGCCCCGTGGCCGGCCGAGGCCAACCTGGTCCACGGCGTGGTCGACCCGGTGGCGTCCGCGCTGGCCGCCACGTGGGCCGAGGCCAGCGGCAGACCCGTGGGCCCCCGGTCCGTCTACTGGCAGGACTTCTCGTTCCTGCCGGCGCTGGCCCAGCTCCGGGCCCAGGGGATGACCATCTCGGACCAGGACGTCGTTCGCTGCCGCACGCCCGAGATGCTGGCCGCGGCCATGGCCCTCCGGTGACGACCACCGTCGCCCACCTGGTCGACGCCCAGGTCGTCCGGCGGGCGCCGTCGCCCGCGGTCACCTTCGGGACGACCACCTTGACCTACGCCGACCTCGACCGGCGCGCCGATCGGCTGGCCCGGCACCTGGCGTGGCTGGGGGTGCGGCCCGGCGCGCTCGTGGGTGTCCACCTCGAGCGGTCGGTCGAGATGGTGGTCGCCCTGCTCGCCATCGCCCGGGCGGGCGGCGCCTACGTCCCCCTCGACCCGGACTTCCCGGCCGAGCGGGTCGCCTTCATGCTCGAGGACTCGGGCGCGCCCGTCGTCGTCACCCAGTCGGCCCTGGCGCCGGGCCTCCCCGCTTCACGCGTGGTCTGTGTCGACGGCGGTGGGCTCACCGGGGAAGCGACGCCGGCCGGCGCCGGCCCGGAGGACCTGGCCTACGTGATCTACACGTCGGGGTCGACCGGGAGACCGAAGGGCGTCGAGGTCGAGCACCGCTCGCTCGTGAACCTCCTCACGTCGATGGCCGAGGAGCCCGGCCTGGGCCCGGACGACGTGCTCGTGGCCGTGACCACCCTCTCGTTCGACATCGCCGGCCTGGAGCTGTGGCTGCCCCTGGTGACGGGCGCCCACGTGGTCGTGGCCTCCCGCCAAGCCGCCTCCGACCCGCGGCTGCTGGGCGCCCTCCTCGAGGAGTCGGCGGCGACCGTCATGCAGGCCACCCCGGCCACGTGGCGGATGCTGGTCGACGCCGGGTGGCCCGGCCGCCCCGGCCTCAAGGCCCTGTGCGGGGGCGAGGCGCTGCCGGTCGCCCTGGCCGACGCCCTCCTCGACCGCGGCGTCGAGCTGTGGAACCTCTACGGGCCGACCGAGACGACGATCTGGTCGACCGTCGCCCGGGTGACGACCCGGGGCCGGCCGCCGAGCATCGGGCGGCCGATCGCCGACACGACGGTCCACATCCTCGACGGTGAGCTCCACATCGGTGGGGCCGGCCTGGCCCGGGGCTATCACGGCCGCCCCGACCTCACCGCCGAGCGGTTCGTCCCCGACCCGTTCGACCCCACCCCCGGCGCCCGCCTGTACAAGACCGGCGACCTGGCCCGGTGGCGGCCGGACGGCGAGCTGGAGTTCCTCGGCCGCGTCGACCACCAGGTCAAGGTCCGGGGGTTCCGCATCGAGTGCGGGGAGGTGGAGACGGTGCTCGAGGGTGAGCCCGGGGTGCGGTCGGCCGTCGTCGTCGCTCGCGAGGACAGGCCCGGCGACACCCGCCTGGTGGCCTACGTCGTGCCCGCGCCCGACGCCGCCGACACGGCCGAGCTGGCCGCTGTCCAGGTGGCCGATTGGGAGCAGGTCTACGACCAGGCCCAGGGCCGGCCGGCCGAGGTCGCCGATCCGAGGTTCGACACCTCGGGGTGGGTGAGCAGCTACACGGGCGAGCCGATCCCCCCCGAGGAGATGGCCGAGGCGGTCGAGGCGACCGTCGCCCGGATCCTGGCGATGAGGCCGAAACGGGTCCTCGAGCTGGGCTGCGGGACGGGGCTGCTGCTGTGGCGGGTCGCCCCCCACTGCGAGACCTACGTGGGCACCGACCTCTCGCCGGCGACGCTCGCCGTGCTGGAGCGCCGGCTGGCCGCCGCCGGCATGACCGACGTGCGCCTCCTCCACCGCGAGGCGGCCGACTTCTCCGGCCTGCCCGACGAGCCGTTCGACCTCGTCGTCGCCAACTCGGTGGTCCAGGCCTTCCCGAGCGCCGAGTACCTCCGGCGCGTCCTCGACCAGGCCATGGCCCACGTGGGCGACGGTGGGGCGGTGATGCTGGGCGACGTGCGCAGCCTCCCGCTGCTGGCCGCCTTCCACGCCTCCGTGGTCGTCGAGACGGCCGACCGGGCGACGCCCGTGGCCCGCCTCCGGGCCGCGTTCGAGCGGCGGCTGCGGGAGGAGCGGGAGCTGGTGCTCGATCCCGCCTTCTTCGCCGGCGCCGAGGTGCTGCTGAAGCGGGGGAGGCACCACAACGAGCTCACCCGCTTCCGCTACGACGTCCTCCTCCACGCCGGCGACGGCGGGGACCGGGTCCGGATCCCGCGCCGGGTCGAGTGGTCGACCCTCGAGTCGTTGCGGACCGAGTTGGGGGCGGGTGCGCCGCTCGGTGTTGTCGGCATCCCCAACGCTCGGGTCGAGCAGCCGTTCCGGGCGCTGGCCCGGCTGGGCATCGCCGACCCCGCTCCCACCGGCGGCGTCGACCCCGAGGACCTGTGGGCGCTGGGGGAGGAGCTGGGCTTCACCGTGGAGTGCAGCTGGGCGCGAGCCGACCCGCGAGGTGGGTTCGACGCCGCCTTCCTTCCTCGAACCCAGGATGGCCGGCGGATCGTGGTCGACTTCCCGTCCTCGACCGGTGAGGGCCGACCGCTCTCCACCGATCCCCTCGCCGCCCGCCGGGGCGCCGAGCGGTCGCGCACCCTTGCCGCCCGGCTGCGCACCGCCCTGCGCTCGTCGCTGCCCGACTACATGGTGCCCTCCACCTTCGTCGTCCTCGACGAGCTGCCGCTGACCCCGAACGGCAAGGTCGACCGGAGCGCACTGCCCCCGCCGGAGGACGACCACGCCGGGGCGCACGGGACGCCGCCGCAGACGCCGACCGAGCGGGCGCTGGCCGCCATCTGGGCGGAGGTGCTCGGGGTCGAGGAGGTGGGAGTGGACGACGACTTCTTCGACCTCGGCGGCCACTCGCTCCTCGCCGTCAGGGCGGTGTCCAAGGTGCGGGACGTCCTGGGCGTCGACCTCCCGCTCCGGGCCCTGTTCGACCGGCCGACCGTCGCCGGCCTGGCCCGGGCCGCCGAAGCCGGCGGCCACGCGCCGCGGCCTGCGCCTCCGTTGGTGCCGGTCCCGCGCCACCGCGCCGAGCTGCCGCTGTCGTTCGCCCAGGAGCCCCTGTGGTTCCTCGACCAGCTGGTGCCCGAGAACCCCTTCTACAACATGCCCTCGGCGTACCGGCTCGCCGGGCCCTTGGACGTCGGGCGGCTGGAGCAGGCGCTGACCGAGGTCGTGGCCCGACACGAGGCCCTCCGCACCAGCTTCCCGGCCCCCGGGGGCCGGCCTCACCAGCGGGTGTCGCCCCCCGCGGCCGTCCACCTGGAAGTGGACGCGGTCGGCGACGAAGCCGAGGCGCGACGACGGGCCGGGGACGAGGCCGTCCGTCCCTTCGACCTGGCCGGCGGGCCCCTCCTCCGCTCCCGGCTCCTGCGTCTCGGCCCCGAGGACCACGTCCTCCTGGTCACCGTGCACCACATCGTGTCGGACGGGTGGTCGACGAACGTCCTGCGCCGCGAGCTCTCCACCCTGTACGGCACGCCCTCCTCGCTCCCGCCGCTGCCGGTCCAGTACGCGGACTACGCCGTGTGGCAGCGCCGTTGGCTCGACGGTGACGTGCTCGAGGCCCACCTGCGCCACTGGCAGGCCCGGCTGGCCGGTGCCCCTCCGGTGCTCGAGCTCCCCGTCGACCGTCCGAGGCCGCGCCGGCCGTCCTACGCCGGCGCCATCGAGCGGTTCGACGTGCCCACCGGGGTCGCCCAGCGGCTGAGGGCCGTGGGCCGGTCGCGAGGGGCGACGTTGAACATGACGCTCCTGGCCGCCTTCAAGGTGGTGCTGGCCCTGGAGACCGGCGCCGAGGACGTCGTCGTGGGCGGGACGGCGGCGGGACGCCACCGGCGTGAGCTCGAGGACCTGGTCGGGCTCTTCGTCAACCCGCTGGCCTTGCGCACCGACCTGTCCGGCGACCCGACCTTCGAGGAGGTCCTCGACCGCGTCCGCCGGACCATGCTGGACGCCTTCGACCACCAGGACGCCCCGTTCGACAAGGTGGTCGAGCGCATCAAGCCCCCGAGGGATGTCAGCCGCAACCCAGTGGTCCAGGTGGCCTTCGAGTTCCAGGACCGCGTCCCCCTGCCCGACCACCTGGGCGGCGCCGTCGGCCTCGTCGACGTGGGCGGCTACACCGGTGGCGACTACGGCGGCGCCATCACCGCCCGCCTCGACGTCGAGCTCTTCGTGGCCGAGGCCGCCGACGGCGCCCTGGACGGCAGCCTGGTCTACGCCGCCGACCTCTTCGAGCCCACCACCATGTCGCGGTTGGCGGCGAGGTACCGCCGGGTGCTCGACGGCGCGGTGGCCGGCCCGGCCCTACCGATGTCGCAGCTGCCCGCCCCGGGCTGAGCCCCGCTCGCCGCGCCGGCGCCGCCATCCCGAGCGCCGATCCCGACCGCCCTCTTACGGGATGGGGATCGGGGTGATCCCGACCTTGGCGATGCGAGCGGCGGTCAGGTCGCTGAAGGTGGGTTGGTAGTCGAACGTCCACGCCTTCGTGTCGAACGAGTAGGTCTCGGCGGCGACGCCCGGCCCGGCGCCGAGGGCGGTGAGTGAGGCGGCGAGCAGCAGCCCGGCGACTGCCGCCCGGCCCATGAGGACGAGTTTGTGGTTCATGCCTCTCTCGTCCGTTGCCACGCTCCTCCCGTTACGCGCCCTCCTAGGGTGACGTTCATGGAGACGGTCGCCGATCTGTTCGAGGCCGCGGTGGCCCAGAACCCGCTCGCTACGGCCGTCGTGGCCGGCGACGAGTCGCTGACCTATGCGGAGCTGGACGCCCGGGCCAGGGGGCTGGCCCGCCACCTGCAGAGCGGCGGCGTCGGCCCCGACGTGCCGGTCGGCATCTGCCTGGGCCGCTCGCTCGACCTGGCCGTCGCCCTCCTCGGTGTCCTCGAGGCAGGGGGCGCGTGCGTCCCTCTCGATCCCGCCTACCCGCCCGAGCGGCTGGCGTTCATGGTGGAGGACGCCGCGCTGCCCGCCGTGGTCACCACCGACGCGCTGGCCGGCCGCCTCCCGCCCACCGTCCCGGTGATCCGCCCGGATGCAGGCTCCGGCGCAGGGGAGCGCCCCCTCACGCGCACGACGAACGCCGACCACGTCGGCTACGTGATCTACACCTCGGGCTCGACCGGCCGGCCCAAGGGCGTCCTCCTGACCCACCGGGGACTGGTGAACCACCACCGGGCCACGGCCGCGCTCTACGAGCTGGGCCCGGGCGACCGCGTCCTGCAGTTCTGCTCGCTCGGGTTCGACGCCAGCATCGAGGAGATGCTCCCCACGTGGAGCGCGGGCGCGACCGTCGTCTTCCGGCCCGACGACGTCCCGCTCCTGGGCGGGGGATGGGCCGACTGGCTCCGGGAGCAACGGATCACCGTCCTCAACCTGCCCACCGCCTACTGGCATGCGTGGACGAGCGACCTGGAGGCCGTCCCCGACGACGTCCGGCTGGTGATCGTCGGCGGGGAGAAGGCCCGCGGATCCGTGCTCCGCCGCTGGAGGAAGCTCAGCGGGGGCCGGTCGCGGTGGGTCAACGCCTACGGCCCCACCGAGACCACGTGCATGTCCACCTTCTACGAGCCGGGGGACGGCGACGACGACCGGGACCCACCCATAGGACGTCCCCTCCCGAACACCACGGTGACCGTGGTCGACGACGGTCTCTGCCCGGTGCCCGCCGGTGTGACCGGCGAGCTCCTCATCGGCGGCGCCGGGCTGGCCCGGGGCTACCTGAACGCGCCCGACCTCACCGCCGCACGCTTCGTCCGAGGCCCCGGCGGCGACCGCGTGTACCGCACCGGCGACCTCGTCCGCGAGCTGGAGAGCGGCGACCTCGACTACGTGGGGCGCATCGACGACCAGGTCAAGGTCCAGGGCTTCCGGGTCGAGCCGGGCGAGGTGGAGGCGGCCCTCGCTCGGCACCCGGCGGTGACGGCCGTCGCGGTCGTCGTCCGCGACGAACAGCTCCTCGCCTACGTGGTCGGCCCGGTGGGCCCCACCGAGCTCCGCCCGTTCCTCGCCCACCGCCTCCCCGCCCACATGGTCCCGGCCGCCTTCACCGTCCTCGACGCCCTGCCCCTCACCCCGGACGGCAAGGTCGACCGGGCCGCCCTGCCCGAGCCGTCCCGACCGGCGTCGGCCGCCCCCGTGCGGTCGCCCGCAGAGCACCGGATGGCAGCCATCTGGGCGCGGGTCCTGGGCCTCGAGGTCGGTGACGTTGGGCCCGACGACGACTTCTTCGACCTGGGCGGGCACTCCCTCCTCGCCACCCAGGTCGTCGCCCAGGTGCGGGAGGAGTTCGGCACCGAGACCCCGCTGCGGGCCATCTTCGAGGCGCCGACCGTCGCCGGGCTCGCCGCGGTGGTGGAGACCGAGGGTGCCGCCGACGAGGGTGGGCCCCGGTTGGCCCCGCGACCCAGGGGCCCGGGCGAACGAGTACCGCTCTCGCTGGCCCAGGAGCAGATGTGGGCCCTGGAGAGGGCGGCCGACCCACCCGGGCTCTACAACATCACGGCCCTGCACCGCTTCGAGACGCCCGTCGACGAAGCAGCGCTGCGCCGTGCCGTCGCCCTCGTCGTCGAGCGCCACGAGATCCTGCGCACCGGCTTCGGTGTCGACGGCGAGCGGGCCTACCAGTTCCTGGCGCCCGTCGGCGACGTGCCGATCACCCCCTGCGACGACGTCGCCGCCGAGGACGCGCTGCCGTTCGACCTGTCGTCACCACCGTTGTTCCGGGTCGGGCTCGTCCTGCCCGACCGGCTGGCCGTCACCGTCGACCACCTGATCTGCGACGGGACCGGTGCCTCCATCCTCGTGCACGACCTGGTCGAGGCGTACGAGGCGACCGTCGCCGGCCGGGCGCCCGCCCTCCCCCCGCTGCCCGTCCAGTTCGCCGACTTCGCCGCCTGGCAGCGGGCCCACGTCACCGAGGACGTCCTGCGGCGGCAGCTGGCGTGGTGGACGGAGACCCTGGCCGGGATGCCGGTCGGGCCGGCCGTCCCCTTCGACCGCATCCCCGACCGCCCGACCCGGCGCATCGCCTCCAGAGACGTCCTGATCCCCGAGGCGAGACGGGCGCGGCTCGACGACACGGCCCGGGCCACGGGGAGCACGCTCTTCACGGTGGCCGTGGCCGCCGTCGCCGCCCTGTTCGGCCGCCACGGCGGGACGACCGACGTGGTCTTCAGCACGACCCTGAGCGGGCGGACACGGGCCGAGGTGGAGAACCTGGTCGGCATGTTCTCGGGGATCGGCCGGCTCCGGACCGACCTCTCGGGGGATCCTCGGTTCGAGGAGGTCGTCGTGCGCGCCCGCGACCGCGTGCTCGGCATGTTCGAGAACCAGGACGTCCCCTTCATGCGGGTGCGCCGGGCCCTGCTGCCCGACTTCCCCACCGGAGGCCCGGAGCTGGCCGCCGCCCTCCCGGTGGAGTTCCAGTACTTCCACGTCGAGGACGACCAGGAGCTGTTCTTCCGGGGCCAGCTCCACCCGATGAGCGTGACCTTCCTCGACGACGGCGCCCGCATCACCGGCCGGTTCAGCTACAAGGAGGACTTCTACGACGCGTCCACCGTCGACCGCCTGGCCGCCGACCTCGAGCGGATCGTCGGCGCCGTAGCGGCCGACCCGCGCCTGCGGCTCTCGGAGCTTCCGGTCAGCCCGCCGGTGCGCCCGTAGCCGCCTGGTCGACCGCCCGGGACAGCTCGGCCACCGTCGGGGCCTCGAACACGGCGACCACGGGCAGCTCGATGCCGAAGGCGTCCCGCAGGCGGGCGGCGATCTGCACCGCGGCGAGGGAGTGGCCCCCGAGGGCGAAGAAGTCGTCGTTGACCCCGATGTGGGGCACGCCGAGCACCGCCTCCCACACCGACGCCACCGTGGCCTCCGTCTCGTTCCTCGGGGCCGCGAAATCGCCGGGCCGCGCCTCGAGGAGGGCGGCTACCTCCCCCTTGACCACCTTGCCCGACGGGTTGCGGGGCAGGCGGTCGACGAGGACGATGCGGTGGGGGACCTTGTGCTCGGCCAGACGGGAGCGCACCAGGTCCTGCAGCTCGCGCTCGGTCGTCGGGGAGCGGACGACCAGGGCCGCGGCGACGTCCTCGCCCAGCACCGGGTGTGGGAGGCCGACCACGGCCACGTCCACCACTGCGGGGTGCTCGTAGAGGACGTTCTCCACCTCCACCGACGACACGTTGGCCCCGCCGGTGATGATGAGGTCCTTCCTGCGGTCGGTCAGGTGGAGGTACCCGTCGGCGTCGACGTAGCCGAGGTCGCCGGTCCGCACCCACCCGTCGGCGAACACCTCGGCCGTCGCCTCGGGGTCGCGGTAGTACTCCCGCGGCGGTGCCCCCGGCCGGCGCAGCAGGATCTCGCCGTCGACGATCCCGATCTCGGTCTTACCCACCGGCTTCCCCACCGCCGTCGGACGGGTGTCATCCCACTCCATGAGCGTGCGGGCCGGGCCCGCCTCGGTGAGGGCGTAGGCGTTCCACACCGTCGCCTGGGGGAAGGCCTCGGCTAGCCGCCGGAACAGGGCGGGCGCCGCCGGGGCCGACGAGAGGACCACCCGGCGCACCGACGACACGTCGTGGTCGCGGTAGGCGCCCGAGGCGACGAGGACGTGGGCCATGGCCGGCACCAGCTGCAGGCGCACGACGCGAAAGCGCTCGACGAGGGCACAGAGCCGGTGGGGGTCGAACGTGGGGAGGGCGACGGCCACCCGGCCCCGAACACGCAGGGGGACGCGCAGGGCCTCCTGGCCGGCCTGGGTCCCTATCGGGAAGGCGTGGAGGAACGACACCGGCCCGGGCCGAACCCCGCCGGCATCCGCAGGCACGTCGTGGACCATGAGGCTGGTGTGGGAGACGGCCACCCCCTTGGGCAGGCCCGTCGTCCCCGACGTGTACAGGATCTCGGCCAGCCCGTCCGGGTCCACGGGCACCTGGAACGGCTCGCCGGGCCGCCCGGCCTCCAGCCGCCCGGCGTCCTCGACCACGAGGGTGGCGCCCGAGTGGTCGACCACGCGGGTCAACTCGGCATCGGTGAACCTCGACCCGAGGGGGACGGCCACGGCGCCGGCCTTGTGGACGGCCAGGTAGCACACGGCGTAGTCGACCAGGCGGTCGTTCGGGAAGAGGAGGGCCACCCGGTCGCCCGGCTCGACGCCCCGTCCCACCAGACCTCGGGCCGCGGCGTTCGACCGGGCGTCCCACTCCCCGTATGTCAGGGCGTCGGTGTCGGCGACCCGCAGGGCGACCGTGTCCGGGCCCTCGGACGCCCGGTCACGCAGGAGATCCGGGAGGATCACCCCGGCTCCTGCACGAGCTCGATGGTCACGCCGTCGGGGTCGCGTAGGTAGGCCAGCCGCGTTCCCGCCCGCGGACCGGCCTGCACTTCGATGGCATGGTCGCTCACCGCTCGGGCGCCGCAGGCCACGGCGTGGGCGTGGGCGGCGTCCATGTCGTCGACCCGGAGGCAGACGTGGACGTTCCCCGGGTGGGCCGTGCCCGGGTCGTAGGGCGGCTCGTCGCGGTCGAGGTACCGCAGCAGCTCCAAGGCGGTGCCCCCGGGGAGGTCGATCCAGCACGACTCGATGTGGATGCCCGGATAGCCGACCATGGTGCCCAGCTGGGGCCCCTGGAGGACCCGCCGGTCCCTCGACGTGGCGCCGAGCAGCCGCTCCCAGAAGGCCACGGCCCGGTCCATGTCGGCCACCGTCACGCCCACGTGGTGCACCGGCCCGAACCTCACCCGGCCACCTCGGCCAGGGCCTCGTCGAGCAGGCCCACGCCGTGCAGGGCCATCTCCTCGTCGATCACCAGGGGTGGGGTGATGCGCAGGACGGCGCCGGCGCCGGCCACGAGGACGCCCCGGCGGGCCAGGGCGAGAACGAGCCGCCGGACGGTGGCCGGCGGCACCGGCGCCTTGGTGGTGCGGTCCGCGACCAGCTCCAGGGCCATGAGCATGCCCACCCCGCGAACGTCGCCGATCACCGGGTGGCGGTCGGCCAGGTCGCGCAGGGCGGCCAGCATGCTGGCCCCGACCTTGCGGCCGTTGGCCAGGATCGACCCGTCCTCGAGCATGCCGAGGGTGGCCACGCCGGCGGCGCAGGCCATGTTCCCGCTGGCGAAGGTCGACGCCCCTGCGCCCGGCCGCCCGAACGGCTCGCCGTCGAGCACCTCCCGCCGCGAGGCGATGAGCGACATGGGGTACCCGCAGCCCAGGCCCTTCCCGGCCAGGAGCACGTCGGGGACCACGCCGGAGGCCTCGAAGGCCCACATGGGGCCAGTGCGCCCCACACCGGTGAGGATCTCGTCGAAGATCAGGAGGGCGCCCGCGCGGTGGCAGAGGTCGCGCAGGTGGGCGAGGAACTCGGGCGGGAAGGGGATCACCCCTCCGACGCCCTGGACCGGCTCGACGATGACCGCGGCCAGCTTCTGCTCGCCGGACTGCTCGTACACCCGGTCCACCAGGCGGGCGCACGCCACCTCGCAGTCCTTCCTGGACAGGTCCAGCGGGCAGCGGTAGCAGTTGGGGTTGAGGCTGTGGGCCACGCCGGGGGCGAACGGGCCGTAGCCCCGCTTCAGCGGGAACCCGCCCATGAGCGACATGGCGCCCAGCGTGCGCCCGTGCCAGGCCTGGTGGAAGGAGATGACCTCGTAGTTCCCCGTGTAGGACTTGGCCAGGCGGAGGGCGGCCTCCACCGCCTCGGCCCCGGTGGAGTACATCTGGAACGTCTGCAGGGCGGGGGGGAGCGTCCGGGCCAGGGCCTCGAAGAACGCGGCCCGCGGCGGGGTGGCCCAGTCGAAGTAGTGCATGAGCCGTCCCGCCTCCTCGGTGAGGGCGGCGACCACGGGAGGGGGCGCGTGGCCGAGGTTGGCGACCACTGCGCCCGAGGAGAAGTCGACGAACAGGTTGCCGTCGACGTCGCGGACCACGGCCCCGCGCCCCTCTTCGAGCACCAGGCCCAGCCACTGGGCGGGTGGCGAGGAGTTGGAGCCGTGGAAGTGCGCGTCCCGGGCCCACAGCTCTCGGGAGCGGGGCCCGGGGATGTCGGTGCCGACCCGGGGCGCCCCGCCGGCGTCGAACCCGTCCGTCATGCCCGCATGAGGGGCCGGCGCTCGGCCGCCAGCCGCTCGAGGAGGGCGACGCCGCGCTCGGGCCCGGGCATGGCAGCCAGCTCCTCCTGCACCCGGCGGGCGGCGTCCCGCAGCCGCCGGTCGTCGAGCAGGGCCCGCACCTCTCGCCGTACCGCGTCCGGCGAGACCTCGGCGGGCAGCAGCCGCCGGCCGACACCCGCGGCGACGCACGCCGCCGCGTTGTGGAACTGGTTGGCGCCTTGGGGGAGCAGGAGCAGGGGGAGGCCGTGGGCGAGGATGGGCAGGATCGCCGTCCCGCCCTGGTTCACCACCGCGTCGCAGTGCGGGAGGAGCAGCGACTGGGGGATGAAGCGCTCGACGTGGACGTGGTCGGGCTGGGGGCCGAAGCTGTCCGGGTCGTTGTCGTGGCCGACGGTGAGGATGGCGGTCAGGGGCTCGTCCCGCAGGGCCTGGAGCACGGCGGCGAACACGTCCCCCGCCCTGGCGTTGAACACCGTGCCCAGGCTGACGTAGACGACCGGCCGGTCGTGGGGCAGGTCGTCCACCCAGTCCGGAAGTCGGTCGCCCTCGGCGCCGGGGTCGATGGTGGCGTTCTGCACCGGATGGGCGACGGGGACCTCGTCGATCTCGGCCGACTGGAGAGAGGGCGGGGCCACGTCGATGTACAGGTACCGGAACAGTCCCCCGAAGGGCCCCACGTCGACCCCGTGCTCCCGGCACAGGGGAGCCAGCGTCTCGCCGGCCAGGCGGGCCATCCCCAGGGGCCGGAGGATGCCCACGCTCTGGTCGGCCCAGGGGATGCCGGCCATGGCGGCCGCCACCGGCCCGGCGAACTCCGTCTCGTCGTGCACCAGCAGGTCCGGCTTCCAATGGTCGACGAGGGGGATCAGGTCGGCGGCGCGGGCAGGGGCGGCCACCCCGGCCAGCATCCGGGGGACGAACTGCTCGAAGCGCTCCATGGCGCCAAGGGCGTCCTGCTCGGGGTAGTGGCGCCGGGCCTCCTCCATCTGGCGGGCCAGGGCCATGCCCGCGGGGAAGGCGGCGAACCCGGTCTTCTCGACGTGGGGGCAGAAGTCCTCGGCGGTGGCGAACGCCACCTCGTGCCCGGCCCGGGACAGGCCCTGGGCCAGGGCCAGCATGGGATTGAAGTGGCCGTGGCCCGGCAGACAGGTGCACAGCACCCTCATGGTCGGCGACCGTACTCCGGCGCCGCCGCCTCCCGGCGTCGACGGCCAGGAGGCGGTCGCGAGCGCAGTTAGTTGGTGGTCGCGGCGGCGGCCGTGCCGGCCGTGCCGACGGTGCAGCCCGCGGCCTGGGCCCGCCGGTCGAGGGCGGCGTTGCCCGCGGCCCGGGTGGCCTCCAGCTGGGCCAGGGCGGCGGCCTCCTCGGCCCCGGACAGGGCGGCGGCCAGCACGGCGGCCATGGTGTT
>DATAAD010000122.1:0-4232 GCA_036260295.1 Acidimicrobiales bacterium
GGCATCATCGCCCTGACCGTCGGCCTCGGCGCCCTCGGCCTGGCCCTGTTCGGCGCTGGCTTCGTGGCCTTCGTCCGTCAGGCCCGCCGCCGTGACGTCCCGGTCACCGCTCAGGTCCGCAAGTAAGACCTAGCAGCACCAGTCGTTCACACACGCACTGCCGGGCCTTCGGGCCCGGCAGTGTCGCGTCCGGGGCCAGGCCCGCCTTTGGTCTTGGCTGCACCGACGGTCGTATGCGCACGTCAGTGCAGCCAGAACGAAGAGGGGGTTGCCGGCGGCCGCCGACGCCGCCGGGGCCGGCCTCCCCCGGCTGCCGGGCACGCCGGCTCCGCCGGCCGACCGAGCACAGGGCGAAACTCAGGCCTTGATCTCGACGGGGACGCCCAGGGGCAGCAGGTTGGCCAGCTTGGTGATGCCGTCGTTGCTCATCCGGATGCAGCCGTTGCTCACGTCGCGGCCCAGGCTCGAGCTGTCGCTGGTGCCGTGGATGCCCAGTACGCCGGTGCCCCCCTCGCCGAAGGAGTGGAGCACCTCGGAGAAGCCGGACAGGGCGAAGGCGTAGGGGCCGTAGGCGCTTCGCTGGTGGGGCGCCACCTCGAACAGCTCGGTGGTGAAGAACGTGCCCTGGGTGGTGGGCGTCCGCCCGGACGCGCCCACGCCCACCGGCTCCTGGAGCACCACCTCGCCGCCCTTCCAGACGGTGATGCGGTGGGCTCCCAGCTCGACCTCCATGCGGTAGTCGTGGCTCTCGAGGTCGACGGCGTTGCGGCGGATCCAGCCGTTGCTGCCGTTGGGGCGGACGGGCAGGAGCACCTTGAGCCAATCACCGCGGTCCTCGACGACCAGCATGCGCAGGGGGTAGCTGGAGCCCGGGGCCGCGCCCGAGGGCTGGGGGTTGTCGAGGGTCCGGGCCGGCTCGGGCTGCACCGGTGACGCGTACACGTCCACCCGCGGCACCTTGGCCGTGGCCAGGACGTGCAGCGGGGCGGCCGGAGCGGTGGTGGTCGGCGCCTCCGAACCGGCGGGCGCCGTGCCGGGAGGCTGGGCGGCCGTCGTCGGTGCCGCGGTGGACGGGCCGTCGCCGCCACAGCCGCCGACGGCCAACAGGGCGACGGCCGCGGCGGCCAGGCGGCTCCGCGATGGCTCGAACACCGCGGCCATGGTAGTGGGGCGGCTATCCCACCCCGGCTCGGGTGCGCCCCTCCGACGACGACGCCGGGGCCGGTCCCGGACCCCGGCGCCCGAGCTGGCCGACGAGGAGCAGGATGAGGCCCACGGCCAGGAGGCCGATCACCCCGGCCAGGATGATCTTGGCCGTGTCCGACGACCCGCTGCCGATGGCCTCGAACTGGACGGCGGCCACGAAGATGTCCTGGACGCCGCCTCCGAAGCCCTGGCTGTTGGCCGGGTTGTCCAGCCCCACCTGGCCGTCGTCACCGCGGGAGAACCGGGTGTCGTCCCAACCCAGGAGGGCGAACTGGTTGGTGGAGGCCAACGCCGGCGGGGAGTTCTGGTCGAAGTTGTTGCCCCAGACGCCGAACCGCCGGTCGATGGTCTGGTCGGTGACCCGGTAGTTCTTCGACCAGGTCACGCCGTCGTCCTGTGAGTAGGCGTAGTAGACGTCGTTGGACCGGATGCCCGGGTCGTCACGGGTGTCCCACCAGGCGGCGTCGAGCCGGCCGTTGGGCGCCACCGACAGCATGGGCAGGAACTTCCCGTTCATGTTCCTGGGGTCGTCGTCGGCGATGCTGCGCTTTTCGCTCCACGTCTGGCCGCCGTCGGTGGAGCGGATGTAGCCGACGTCGGCGTAGGCGCTGAGGTCGGCCGGGTGCCGCCACTCCCACACCAGGTGGAGGGTGCCCTGGGGCCCGCCGCCCGGCGTCCACGCCATGCGGACGTTCTGGGCGTTCTCGTAGCTGAAGGGCTGGGCGATGACGCCCTGCCAGGTCCGGCCCTGGTCGGTGGACTTGGACACCACGATCGCACGCGGCGGGCTGGGGACGTTGGCGACCTCCGACATGTAGCCGACGTAGAGGTTGCCCTCGTCGTCGATGACCAGGCCCTGGCCGTTGCTCGAGGCCCCGAAGTTCTCGATGTCGGTCGGGCGGGAGTTCCGGGCCCCGGGCGTGGGGATGGTGGTCGTGGCCCCCGGAGCCGTGGTCCGCGACGTCACCGCCTGCTCACGGATGGCTGCGTCGGTATAGGGGTTGCCGAGCGCCGACACCGGCTCCTCGAACGACCGGCCACCGTTGCGGGAGACGGCCACCACCGGGTGCTGCGGGTAGGCGTTGGGCGCCGTCCGGTTCTGGTAGGCCCGTCGGTACAGCACGTAGACGATGTCCTCGTTGCCCGAGGAGTCGACCACCAGGCCGGTCACCGGCCGGTCGTTCTCCTGGTCGTCCCCCGAGGTGGTGCGGGCGTCGCGGGCGAAGACGGTGTTCCAGCTGTCGCCCAGGTCGGTGGACTTGGCCACGATGACGCTGGTCTGGGTGCGGGTGGTCTCGTCCCACGCGTGGGTGGCCAGGTAGAGGGCGTTGTCCTTCCCCCAGGCCAGGGGTGCGTGGAAGATGTTCGAGTTGTTGGCCAGGCAGTAGGGCTGGGAGGGGATCTCGGGCGTGGAATCGAGGATCCGCCAGGTGGCCCCGCCGTCGGTCGACCGGATGAGGCCGCACTTGCGGGCCCGGAACTCGATGAAGCCGCCGACGATGACGTCGGGGTCGTCGGGGTGGACCAGCAGGTATGGGGCCGAGTAGGTCCGCTGCGGGTTGATGTCGCCCTTGGTGGCGTTGACGGGCGTGGTCAGCTGCGGTTCGGTCGCCGCCCCGCCCGGTCCGGCGACGAGGGCCAGCACGGCGAGCGCGGCGGCGGCGGCGAAACCGGTCCTTCTTCTCATCCTCTCTCCCCCCGATGGCTTCGGGGAGAGAGGGTAGTGAAAAACGGTCCCGCTGTCGCTAGGCGGGACGGGCCCCGAGCGACGATCCGAGGAAGGACGCCATGCGGCCCACCGTGCCCTGCTCCCGGGGTGCGTCGGCGATGATGGGGCCGCCGCCCATCATGCTCATGTCGCTGGGGTCGCCGCCCGGCACCAGCCGGGGCGGGGCCTTGAGGGTCTGCAGCGTGGCGGTGGAGTTGGGGGCGACCACCACCTCCGACGGCCCGCCCAGGGCCTGGGTCAGTCGGGTGGCGTCGTCGTGGAAGACCGACGTCGACCGCTCCCCCAGGGCGATCATGACCGGCACCTTGACCGCGGCGGCGTCGGCCAGGGGGTCGACCGCGAACATGGCCTTGTACAGGGCGTCCTGGCCGATGGGCAGCAGGGTCTGGTGCTCGGCCCGCATCCTGTCGCGGGGCGGGAACGACCCGGTGGCCTGGAGGTCGGCGACGAGGGTGCGGAAGGCATCGGCCGACTCCTGCCCGTTCAGGGCCCGGAACTCGTCGGCCCACACGTCGACGAGGGGGCGGCCGGGAGCGGCGACCAGGGCCACGCTCTTGACGCGGGCGTCGTTGGCCGCCAGCTTGAGGGCGATGGGCCCGCCCATGTCGTGGCCCACCACGGCCAGCCGGGAGCCGTCGATCTCACCCCGCTCGCTCAGGTACTCGAGCGCCTCCTGGGCGTCGGTGACCATGTCCTCCCACGTCGGCTGCTGCCCGGGCTCGAGGGTGCTGGCCCCCGCCCCCCGCCGGTCGTACCGGAAGGTGGCCATGCCCTGGTCGACGAAGGCCTTGGACAGGTCCTTGTACAGGTTGTCGAGCGGGGCGCCGACCGTGCGCCCGTCCCGGCTGGTCAGGCCGGGGCCGGGGACGATCAGCACCGCCGGCGCCGGGCCGCCGCCAGGGGGAACGGCGAGCGTGGCCCCCAGGCGGACCTTCCCGGCCCCCGTGAACTGCAGCTGCTTCTCCCCCGGGGCGTTCTCGAAGCCCCGGTCCGCCGTCGGATCGGCCGTGTCACCTCCTCCGGAGCAGGCCGCGGCGAACAGGGCCAGCCCTGTCACCACTGCGGTCATCCAGAGGCGCCGTCCCCCACCGGCGCCCATCTCAGCCGGCCCCGGCTCCGGTACCTGCGCCGGCGCCCGCCCCCGCGGGAGTGGTCTCGCTCGGCCCCTTGATGTTGAGCAGGAGGTCGTCGAGGGCGTCGCCCTCCAGGCTCTCCTGCTCCATGAGGGCGTGGGCCACCTGGTCGAGGACGGCCCGGTTGATCGTGAGCACCGAGCGGGCCCGGTTCTCGGCTTCGC
>DATAAD010000123.1:0-23069 GCA_036260295.1 Acidimicrobiales bacterium
GGGCCGACGACGGCGGCGGCGACATCGTCGTGCGGGGCTACGAGTCCCACGGCGGGCATCGGCGGGCCCGGCTCCGCGTCGCCCTGCCCTTCACCGGGGCGTCCCGCACCGACCTGCTCGAGCGCCCGCGTCACGAGCTCCCCGTCGAGGGCGACGAGGTCGTCCTCTCGCTCCGCCCCTTCGAGCTGGTCACCCTCCGCCTGAGGCGTTAGACGAACCGCGGTTCGTCCATGCGGGCCAGGCTCTCGAGCTTGTGGACCCGCTCGTCGTGGCCGATCTGGCGGAAGAGGTCGGCGACGGACGCGAACGCCCCGTACTCCTCGGTGAAGGGCCCGTCGTAGGGGGTCTCCTCCCATTCGGGGTGCTCCTGGACGAGCAGGGCGTACTCGTGTTCGGCGTGGTCCTCGAAGTCGAGGTTGAGCCGGTAGCTCCACGCCGGCTTGATCACGTAGAGCGCCCACGACAGGTGGTAGTAGGCCAGGGCGATCACCTGGGGGAAGAGCCGGTAGCGGACGAAGCTCTCGCGCTTACCCGAGCGCTCGACCAGGTCCTCCAGGATGAGCAGGTGCCACTGCTCGTTGTCCTGCTGGGCCCGGGCCTCGCCCACCCGGTCGAAGATGCGCCGGGCGAACCTGGGCCGCGAGTACCGGTGGGTCACGGCCACGTACGCCACCTGCTCCCAGGCCTGGTACGGCACCCGGGCGATGACCTCCAGCACCTTGAACTTCGAGAGGGTCCTCGGCCGCCCGTAGACCACGTCGAGCAGCACGAACAGGGCCCGGGCCGCCACGCTGTACGTGCGCCGCGGGGTGGCCAGCGTCACCTCCTGCTCGGCCCGCAGCCGGTCGGGCGCCAGCTTGGGCGGAACGGCGTCCGTCTTTGTGAAGTCGTTCACAAGTACAGGAATACCACTCGGGGCCGCGCTCGTCACCGGCTCAAGTCGGCCTGACGGCCCCTGCCCCGCCCCGGCCTGACCCGCCCGCTTCAGGATCCCTTCGATGACCGGGCCCTTGGCCCTGGCGTAGTAGTTCATGTCCCGCCAGCGGCCGGCGAGCCGCCGCTTGGCCCGCTCGTACGCGACACGGTCGTCGTCGTTCGACCGCACCCAGTCGCGGAAGGCCAGCAGCTTTCGCTCCTCCTCGCAGCCCACGGGCCAGACGTGCACGTGAACGTCTCGCGCCGGCGTCCGGAACATGCGGTGACCGGGCTCCCGGACGCGGAGCATGTAGCCCGAGGCTTCGAGTGCGGGTCGGTAGGCGTGCTCGGCTTCGATGTCGTCGAGCGTGACGAGGATGTCGATGACGGGCTTGGCCGCCATGCCGGGCACGGAAGTGGAGCCGACGTGCTCCACGCGCCGCACCACCGGCCCGAGGGCCGCCTCGATCCGCCGGCGCTCGGCTTCGAAGCGACGTGGCCAGTCGGGCGAGTAGTCGACGATCACGATGTCCCGCTCCTCGAGCCCTCCGATCAGGGCGGCGTCGAGCTGGGCCTCGTACTGGGCGTCTTCGTCGGTGCCGATCAGTTGGCCTGAGGCTTCTCGTGGTGGCCGCCGAACTCTTTGCGCATGGCCGAGAGGATCTTGTCGGCGAAGTCGCTCTCCCCCCGGGAGCTGAACCGCTCGTAGAGGGCGGCGGTGAGCACATGGGCAGGGACGCCCTCGTCGACCGCGGCCAGCACCGTCCACCGGCCCTCGCCCGAGTCCGACACCCGCCCGCTGAACCCGGACACGTCGGGGTCCTTCATCAGGGCCGAGGCGGTGAGGTCGAGGAGCCAGGAGCCGACCACGCTCCCGCGTCGCCACACCTCGGCCACCTCGGTGGTGTCGATGTCGTACTGGTAGGCCTCGGGGTGGACGAGGGGCGCCGTCTCGGCGTCGCCCCCTTCCCCGTCGACCAACTTGCCCACGTTGGCCTTGCGGAGGATGGCCAGCCCCTCGGCGTAGGCGGCCATGATCCCGTACTCGATTCCGTTGTGGACCATCTTCACGAAGTGCCCGGCGCCGTTCGGGCCGCAGTGCAGGTACCCGTGCTCGGCCGCCGACGGCTCGCCCTGGCGCTCGGGCGTCCGGGGGGCGGCGTCCACGCCGGGGGCCAGGGTGGCGAACACCGGCTCCAGCCGCTGGAAGGCCTCGAGCGCACCGCCCACCATGAGGCAGTAACCCCGCTCGAGGCCGAACACGCCGCCACTCGTCCCCACGTCGACGTAGTGGATGCCCTTCGGCGACAGGGCCGCGGCCCGTTCGATGTCGAGGCGGTAGTAGGAGTTGCCGCCGTCGACGATGATGTCGCCCGGCTCGAAGTGCTCGGCCAGGGCCATGGCCGTGTCGCCGGCGAAGGCGGCGGGGACCATGATCCACGCCGCGCGCGGCGGGGTCAGCTTGGCCGCCAGATCCTCGAACGAGGTGGCCGCCACCGCCCCCTCGGCCTCCAGGGCCGTGGCCGACTCCGGGTTGCGGTCGTAGACGACACACTCGTGGCCGCCGCGCATGAGGCGCCGGACCATGTTGGCGCCCATCCGCCCCAGGCCGATCATCGCCAGCTGCATCAGCGGCTCCTTCCTCTCCTCGACCGGGCCAGGCTAGGTCGGCGGAAAGCCGCCGTCGGGAACGGCCACCCGGTTGTACCGGCCGGGACCGGCCACCACGTAGAATGGGAAGCCGGCTGCGTCCCGCCGCGGCACCCCGATCGAAAGGCAGTTCATGCCCGCGCGCCGAGACCTGCGCAACCTGGCCATCGTGGCCCATGTCGACCACGGCAAGACCACGCTGGTCGACGCCATGCTGTGGCAGTCCGGCATCTTCCGGGAGAACCAGGACGTGGCCGAGCGGGTCATGGACTCCATGGACCTGGAGCGTGAGAAGGGCATCACCATCCTGGCCAAGAACACGGCCGTCCGCTACGGCGACGTGAAGCTGAACATCGTCGACACCCCCGGCCATGCCGACTTCGGCGGCGAGGTCGAGCGGGCCCTCACCATGGTCGACGGCGTCCTCCTGCTCGTCGACGCCGCCGAGGGGCCCCAGCCCCAGACCCGCTTCGTCCTGCGCAAGGCGCTGGAGGCGCAGCTGCCGGTCATCCTCGTGATCAACAAGGTCGACCGCCCCGACGCCCGGATCAAGGAGGTGGTCGACGAGGTCTACGAGCTGTTCCTCGACCTCGACGCCGACCACGACCAGATCGACTTCCCGATCGTCTACGCCAACGCCAAGGCCGGCTGGGCCACCCGCAACCCCGACGAGCGGGGCACGACCCTGCAGCCCCTGTTCGACCTGCTGATCGAGTGCATCCCCGCGCCCCAGTACGACGACGACCACCCCCTCCAGGCCCTGGTCACCAACCTCGACCGGTCGCCCTATGTCGGACGGCTGGCCATCTGCCGGGTGCGGCAGGGCGTGATCCGCAAGGGCCAGACGGTGGCCTGGTGCCAGGCCGACGGCACGATCGACAAGGTCAAGATCGTCGAGCTGTACGTCACCGAGGGCCTCGAGCGGGTGGACGCGGCCGACGCCGGGCCCGGCGAGATCATCGCCGTCGCCGGCCTGCCCGAGGTCACGATCGGCGAGACCCTCGCCGACGCCGACGACCCCCGCCCCCTCCCCGTCATCCTCATCGACGAGCCGAGCATCGCCGTCACCATCGGGATCAACACCTCCCCGCTGGCCGGCCAGGACGGCACCAAGCTGACCGCCCGCCAGGTCAAGAGCCGCCTCGACACCGAGCTGGTCGGCAACGTGTCGCTGCGGGTGCTGCCCACCGACCGGCCCGACACCTGGGAGGTCCAGGGCCGGGGCGAGCTGCAGCTGGCCATCCTGGTGGAGATGATGCGGCGCGAGGGCTTCGAGCTCACCGTGGGCAAGCCCCAGGTCGTCACCCGGGAGGTCGACGGCAAGGTGCACGAGCCGGTCGACCGGCTCTCGGTCGACGTCCCCGAGGAGCACCTTGGCGTGGTCACCAAGCTCCTGGCCACCCGCAAGGGCCGGCTCCAGCAGATGGTCAACCACGGCACCGGCTGGATCCGCATGGAGTACCTGGTCCCGGCCCGGGGCCTGATCGGCTTCCGGACCGAGTTCATGACCGAGACCCGGGGCACCGGCATCCTCCACCACGTCTTCGAGCGCTACGAGCCCTGGCACGGGGAGCTGCGCACCCGGGACAAGGGCAGCATCGTGGCCGACCGCCGAGGGGTCACCAACACCTACGCCCTCATGAACCTCCAGGACCGGGGCGAGCTCCTCGTGGGCCCGGGGGTGGAGATCTACGAGGGGATGATCGTCGGCGAGAACTCGCGGTCCGACGAGATGGACGTCAACGCCTCCAAGGAGAAGAAGCTGACCAACATCCGGTCCTCCACGGCCGAAGAGCTGGTCCGCCTCCCGCCCCCGCGCACGCTGTCGCTTGAGCAGGCCCTCGAGTTCATCGCCGACGACGAGGCCGTCGAGGTGACTCCGGGCAACGTGCGGCTCCGCAAGGTGGTCCTGTCCGCCTCGGAGCGGGCCCGGCGCCGGCGGCCGACTCGCGCCCGCCCGGCGTAGGGAAAATCTATAGATGCGTCTTGCATCTACCGGACGCATCTGCCACAGTGTGCGTGGCGCCCTCGTCCGCCTGGTCCGCCGTCAGGCGGCCGGGGCGCCCTCCACTCCCCTCCCCTTCATCTCGTGCCGCGCGCCTGCGCCGAGAGCGCGCCCCGTCGATACCTGGGCGCTGAGGGCGGCAGCCTCGTGACCGTCTGGCCCTTCCTCGACTGGGACGGCCCGATACCCGTCGCCCACCGGGGCGGCGGCGCCGAGCAGCCGGAGAACACCATGCAGGCCTTCGCCGCCGCGGTGGACCTCGGCTACCGGTACGTCGAGACCGACGTCCACGCCACCGCCGACGGCGTCCTCGTCGCCTTCCACGACCACATCCTGGACCGGGTGACGGACATGCAGGGCGCGGTCGCCGACCGCCCCTACGCCGAGGTCAGCAAGGCCCGGGTCGAGGGTGAGCCCATCCCCCTGTTCGAGGACGTGCTGGGGGCCTGGCCCCAGCTCCGCGTGCACGTCGACGCCAAGCAGGTCGCCGCCGCCGCTCCGCTCGTGGCCGCCGTGGAGCGAACAGGAGCCCACGACCGGGTGTGTGTCGGGTCGTTCTCCGACCAGACCGTCCTCGCCCTCCGCCGACTGGTCAAGCGCCGGATCTGCACGTGGATGGGCCGGATCGAGATCGCCGCCCTCCGGCTGGCCAGCCTCGGCGTCCCCACACCTCGCTCGCCCGCGGGGTGCATGCAGGTCCCGGTGCGCCGGGGACGGCTCCGGATCGTGGACCGGCGCTTCGTGGAGACGGCCCGGCGCAGGGGGGTCGGGGTGCACGTCTTCACGATCAACGACCGGCCCACCATGGAGTGGCTCCTCGACCTCGGCGTGGACGCCGTCCTCTCCGACCGCCCGACGCTGTTGAAGCAGGTATTCACCGAGCGCGGCTTGTGGAAAGGCTAGGAGTGATGGGACGTCTGGTAACCGCCCTCGACCGGGTGGGAGCCGTCACCAAGCGCCCGCCCATCTGGGCGGTCGTGGCCGGCGGCCTGGTGACCCTGGGAGGACGCCGCGGCCGGGACGCCGCCCTCCGAGGCGGCGTGGCCTACGGCGTGGCGGCCGTCGTGGCCAACGTCATCGTCAAGCCGGCCGTCCACCGCAAGCGGCCACCAGGGTCGGAGGAGGCGCGCGTCGGTCCCCTCACCTCGTCGTTCCCATCCGGGCACGCCGCCACCGACCTGGCCTTCGTCTTCGGCGTCGCCCAGCGCGTTCCGGCGTTGTTCCCCCCGCTGGCCGCCTGCACCTTCGCCGCCCACTGGTCCCTCGTTCGGACCCGGGCCCACTACCTCACCGACATCCTCGCCGGAGGCGCCCTGGGTATCGCCGTGGCCGTAGGCGTCGGCGCCCTGTGGCCAAGAGGCGGCGACGACCACCCGGTCCCTTCCCTGAATGCACCGGCCGGGAAAGCGGTTGACGAGGAGCGGCTGACGACCTGGGTCGATGGTGAAGAAGCTCGCCTCCTCGTCCACATCGAGCCGCTCGAGGAACGCGACCCTCCCGGCTCGGAACCGCCGGGATTGCCCGAATAAGGGTCACCGGATTCTCCTATTACCGCTGCTATTCTCGGGCCGCTCACCCACATCGGCGGGGAAAGCGAGAGGCAGACGTGCCTAAGAAGAGCACCGCAGTGGCCCAGAAGGCGCCCCGTTCCATGTCCGACGCCCACAAAGAGGCGCTGGCCGAAGGCCGGGAGCAGGGGCGCGCCGTACGTCGCTATCTCGAGGCTCTGGAGGCCAACAAACCGCGCCGAGGCCGCAAGCGGACGCCGGAAGGGATCCAGCGCCGGCTGGCCGCCATCGAGGAGCGGCTGGCGTCGGCCGACGCCCTCAGCCGCCTCCACCTGGCCCAGGAGCGGATGGACCTCGAGGCCGAGCTGGCGTCGTCGTCCGAGGGCGTCGACATGGCCGCCCTGGAGGCCGCCTTCGTCAAGGCGGCCGGCCCCTACAGCCAGCGCAAGGGCATCGGCTACGACGCGTGGCGTGCCGCGGGCGTCGAGCCCCGCGTGTTGAAGGCCGCCGGCATAGGGCGCGGCCAGTAACAGCGGCCTCGTCTGCCCGTCAGAGCCCGCCGGGCATCCCCTGGCTGGGAAAGCCAAGCGCACCCTCCGGTTGCCAGGCGACAACCCGCCGGACGGCGCGGACTGCGACGGCGATGGCGTCGAGGGAGGGCTGCGGTTCGCTCTCGATGTCGCGTAGCAGCCGGGTGACCTCGGCCACGGGGTGGGCCTGGTCGACGAGGAACCGCAGCACGGCCTCGGGCTCGGGCTGGTCCGGGTAGTCGACCAGGGCCCGGCGGGCCGCCGCCCGCCGGAGGTCGTCGAGGTCGTCGTGCAGGCCCCGCCACGCCGCGGTCGCCCACCGTCCGTGGGGGACGGCCTGGCTGAGCCGGTCGGCCAGGCGGTCGATGCCCAGCGACTCCCCGAGCTGGAGGACGGCCCCGGCGACGGCGGTGACCGGGCGGCCGGTGAGGCGGGCCAGGTCCGACGCGTCGGGGCCGATGGCCAGCTCCGGGAGCGCGGCCCAGCGCACGGCCATGGCCGGGTCGAGACCGCTGTCCATCAGGGCCTCGGCCCGCCGGGCCCGCAGACGGCGGCGGTGGGGCGTCCCCAGGTCCAAGACGGCGGCGGCCAGCTCCGCCAGCGCCGGCCGGTCGCGGGCCACGGTGGCGGCGATGTCGCCCGTCTCCCCCTTGCGCAGGTAGTCGCGGGTGAGCGCCTCGAGGAGGTCGCTCAGCACGGGCGCGGCGGCCAGCAGGGCGTCCGTGCGGGGCTGCGCCTCCTCCCCCTCCAGCTCGCCCCACAGAACCGGGGAATCGACAACCGTACGCGCCACCCAGTACGCGGCGGCCACGGTGGCCGGCGCGGCCCCGGTCTCGGCCGCCAGCCGGGTGACGAACGTGGCACCCATGCGGTTGACCACGTCGTTGCTCACGACCGAGGCGACGAGCTCCCGCCGCAGGCGGTGGCCCTCGAGCAGGTGCCCGAACCGCTCGGCGAGGGCGTTCGGGAAGTAGCCGGCCAGCGCCAGGCGCAGCGCCGACTGGTCGGGCACCTCGGAGGCCAGCAGCCGGGCGACGAGGTTTCGCTTGGCCCCGGCCAGCAGCACGGCCAGCTCGGGGCGGGTGAGCCCCGCGCCCGCCTCCTGGCGCGCCTGCATCTCGGCCGCCGTGGGCAGGGCCTCCACCGCCCGGTCGACCACGCCCGCGGCCTCGAGCTCCTCCACCAGCCGCTCGGCGGCGGGCATACGCGACGGGCTGGCGGCGCGCGCCCGGGTGAGGGCCATGCTCTGGAGGGCGCAGTCGTGGAGGACGGCGGCCACCACGTCGTCGCAGACCTCGGCCAGGATCCGGTCGCGCCCGGCGAGGGTGAGCTCGCCGGTCTCGACGGCCGGGCGCAGGAGGATCTTGAGGTTGACCTCGCGGTCGGAGATGTCGACTCCGCCGGCGTTGTCGACGGCGTCGGTGTTGATGTGGCCACCGCGGCGGGCGTACTCGATGCGCGCCCGCTGGGTGAAGGCCAGGTTGGCGCCCTCCCCCACCACCCGGGCCCGGACCGACGACCCCTCGACCCGGACGTCGGCATTGGCCCGGTCGTCGACGTCCTGGTCGGGCTCGGTGCTGGCCCGCACGAAGGTCCCGATCCCCCCGGGAAACAGCAGGCCGACGGGCGCCCGCAGGATGGCCCGGATCAGCTCGGGGGCGGTGAGCTCGGCGCTGTCGGCCCGCAGCAGCGCCCTGACCTGCTCGCTGAGCGGGACCCGCTTGTCCAGCCGCGACCACACGCCGCCCCCGGGGCTGATCAGCGACCGGTCGTAGTCCTGCCAGGACGAGGCCGGGAGGGCGAAGAGCCGGGCTCGCTCCCTGAAGGAGGCCGCCGGGTCGGGGTCGGGGTCGAGGAAGATGTCGCGGTGGTCGAAGGCGGCCACCAGGCGGATGAGGTCCGACCGCAGCATGGCGTTGCCGAAGACGTCGCCCGACATGTCGCCGATCCCGGCGACGGTGACCGGCTCGGACTGGACGTCGATCTCCAGCTCGGCGAAGTGGTGGCGGACCGCCACCCAGGCGCCGCGAGCGGTGATGCCGAGGCGCTTGTGGTCGTAGCCGCTCGCGCCGCCGGAGGCGAAGGCGTCGCCCAGCCAGAACCCCCGCCCGGTGCTGATCCGGTTGGCCAGGTCGGACAGCTTGGCCGTGCCCCGGTCGGCGGCGACGACGAGGTAGGGGTCGTCGCCGTCGCGCCGGCGGGGGACGGGCACGACGTCGTCCCCGACCACGTCGTCGGTCACCTCGAGCATGCCGGCCACGAAGATGGCGTAGGCCCGGGGCACGTCGACCGGCTGTCGCTTGACCACGAACCCGCCCTTGGCGCCCGTGGGGACGATGAGCGCGTTCTTCAGCACCTGGGCCCGCATGAGGCCGAGGACCTCGCTGCGGTAGTCGTCGACCCGGTCGCTCCAGCGGATGCCGCCCCGGGCGACAGGGCCCCAGCGCAGGTGCACGCCCTCAACCAGCGGCCCGTGCACGAAGATCTCGCGGTAGGGCACGGGCGCCGGCATCCCCGGGACCGCGGCGCTGTCGAGCTTGAGGACCAGGTGGTCGACCGTCGTCGCCTCGCCCGATCGGTCGAGGTAGCGATTGGTGCGGAGGGTGGCGTCGACCAGGGCGAGGAAGCCGCGCAGGATGCGGTCGTGGTCGAGCCTGGCCACCGCGTCGCAGGCGTCCACCACCCGCTGGCGCAGCTCGGCCACCACCTCGGCGCGGGCATCCCCGACGGGATCGAACAGGGCGGCGAAGTACTCGACCAGGGCGCCGGCGATGGCGGCGTGCTCCACGAGGACCTGGTCGACGTAGGCGGTGGTGAAGGTGGTGCCCACCTGGCTGCGGTAGCGGCGGTAGGCCCGGAGCACGGCCACGTCGTCCCAGCCCAGGCCCGACCGCAGTACCAGCCGGTTCAGGGCGTCGACGTCGGCTCGCCCCTGCCACAGGGCCAGGGCGGCGGCGGCCAGGCGGGGCCCGTGGCGGTCGACGTCGAGGGAGCCGGCCGGGTCGCTGACCCCGAAGTCGTGGAGGTGGGCGCGGGGCTCGTCGCCCCCGAGGGCGTAGGGCCGGTCCTCCACCGCCCACAGGCCCAGGCTCTCGAGGATGGGAAGGAACGCGGACAGCTCCACCCCCGCGCCCTTGGTGAAGACCTTCAACCGGCACGGCGGCGCGCCGCCGGCCGCGGCCAGCACGATCCGGATCGGAGCGTCGCCGGCGAACAGGGCGTCGAGCTCGAGCACGTCGGCCACGGCGAGGTGGGGGGCGGTGACGTCGCGGTAGGCGGGGGGGAACCAGTCGGCCCATGTCCGACCCAGTCGGGAACCCGCCGGCTCCCCCACCGCGGCCGCCAGGGCCTCGGTCAGCTGCTGTTCCCAGGTCCGGCACAGGAGGCGCAGCTCGCGGGCGAGGGAGTCCAGCGGCGGCTCGGGCAGGGGCCCGGCCACGTAGACGACCATCCGAACCACGGCCTCCGGCCGGTGCCCGAGGGCGACGTCGGCGTCGACCCGCTCCCCGTCGAGCTGGGCCAGGAGGAACCGCTCGAGGCGTTGGCGCAGGGCGGCGTTGTACGTCTCACCGGGCACGGAGAGGAGGGCGGTCACCGTGTGGTTCTCCTCGTCGACCCGGAGGAGGACACGCACGTCGTGCTCCTCCTCGGCGGCCAGCAGCTCGAGGAGCACCCGGCGCAAGGTGGGCACGTCGCTCTCGAAGAGCTGGTCCTTGGGGAGGACCTGGAAGAGGGAGACGAGGGCCGCCTCGTCCTGGCTGCGCTCCACCACGTCCTCCAGCTCCAGGATGCGGCGCAGCTTGAAGCGCAGGACGGGAGTGAGCGCCGCCGACTCGGCGTTGGCCTTCCCCGTGAAGACGCCCACCACCCGGAACACGCCCGCGGGCCGGCCCCGGGCGTCGACCTCCAACAGGTCGACGCGGTGCATGAGGACCTGGCGGTGGACGGTGCTGACCTCCCGGGTGCGCCGGATGCGGAGGAGCTCCTCCTGCTCGTGATCCGGCCCCCACGTCCTCAGGCGGGCGTCGGGCCGGGACAGGACCCCGAGGGCGTCGACCGCCTCGCCCCCCGGCCACCGGAACCAGCAGCAGCCGGAGAGCACGAGGTTGCCCTCGAGCAGCCACTCCAGCAGGGCGGCGACCTCCTGGGCCTCGTCCCGCGGGAACCGGCTCCCGGCCCCCGACCGCACCCGGGTGGCCGCTTCCAGCACCCGCCTGCGCATCTCCGCGTAGTCGCCGGTGGCGGCGAACACGTCGGCCAGGACGGCCTCCAGGTCGCGCACGAGGGCCGTTCTCGCCGCCGGCGGGATGCGGCTGGCCACCTCCACGTGGAGGAACGACTCCCGGTCGGCCGCGGGCCGGGCGGGGAGGACCGCGGTCAACCGACCGTCCGCGTCCCGCACGCTCCCGAACACCGGATGGAGCTCGCGCACGACACGGTGCCCGAGGCGGCGCAGCTCTTCGGTGACGCTGGAGACGATGAACTCGCGGTCCTCGCAGCTCACCTCGACGACGGAGCCCCTCCGAGGCGCACCGTCGAGCGCCGCCTCGGGATCGAAGACCCGGATCCGGATCGTCCCGGGGGGGCGGGTGTCGACGAACCCGAAGCTGTCGGTCAACGCCGCCGCGACCGCCGCCGGGTCGGAATGGGCCAGCTGGGCGGACGGGACGCGGCGCAGCACGGCCCGGGCGAAGTCCAGCCTGGCCGTCCCCTCCTCGCCGTCGCCCAGCCGCTCCAGGATCAGAGCCAGCGACCCGTCGCTGTCCCGGTCTCCCTCGCCGGTGTCGTCGCCCACGGTCCTCCCGTCACTGACTGATTCGATGGTACCTCGCTACTTCCCAGTACTCGCGCCCCCGTCCATGCCGATGGCCGCACCCGGCCGGCCGCTACGCTCTCGGTTCGTGGCGCAACCGGCCGGACTTCCACGCGCCGGACTGCGCCAGCGCCCATGGCGGGGCCGGTTGCGCACCGGGCTGGCCGCCTTCGTCGCCCTCTGCGTCGTCCTCGTGGGGGCGAGCTATCTGTACTTCCGTCACCAGCTGAGCCGGCTCAACCGGCTCGACATCCCCGGCCTGGCCGACGACACGGCCAACGTCATGAACGTGCTGCTGGTGGGGTCGGACACCAGGGACACGGCCACGGGTGACATCGCCGACGCCACCGGCAAGGGGGACGAGGGGACTGCTGGACAGCGCAGCGACACCATCATGATCCTGCACATCGACCCCAAGCAGCAGAAGGCCGCCATTCTCTCCATCCCCCGCGACCTCTACGTCACCATCCCGGGGAGCGGCAGGGACAAGATCAACGCCGCCTTCTCCGTCGGGGGGCCACCGCTGCTGATCCGCACGATCAAGGAAACCCTCGGCGTCGAGATCAACCACTACGTCGAGGTTGACTTCGCCGGCTTCGAGCGCATCGTGAACACGATCGGGGGCGTCAAGGTCTACGTCGACCACCCGGCGCGGGACTTCATGACCGGCCTCGACATCCCCTCCGCCGGCTGCAACGAGCTCGACGGTTACCAGGCCCTGGCCTACGTCCGGAGCCGCTACTACGAGACCTACGAGCGGGGCCGCTGGGTCTCGGGGTCGAACTCCGACCTCGACCGGATCGCCCGCCAGCAGGACTTCATCCGGCGGATCATGAAGAAGGCGGTGTCGGCCGGGCTGACCAACCCCCTGACCCTCAACCGGTTGATCGACATCGGGGTGGACAACGTCCGGGTCGACCAGCAGATGTCCACCAAGGACATCACCACCCTCGCCCGGCGTTTCCGCTCCATCGACCCCGACACCGTCGACATGCTCACCCTCCCCACCGTCGACGGCTACGGGGGCGGGGCGGCCGTCCAGGTCCTGGACACCAAGAATGCCCAGGAGTACATCGACCGCCTCAACGGGTTGACGGTGGACACGTCGTCCGTGAAGCCGGGCGACGTGTCCGTCAAGGTCCTCAACGGCAACGGCACCGAGGGGCTGGCCGGCCGGGCCGCCTCCGCCCTCCAGCTGGCCGGGTTCCGCGTGGCACTGACCGGCGACGCCCCGTCCCACGACTACCAGGAGACCGTCGTCCAGTACGCGCCCGGCCAGGAGGCGAAGGCCGCGTTCCTCCGCAGCCTCCTGAACGCGGGGGCGAGCGTCGAGCAGGACCGCACCTTGTCCGGCGCCGACGTGGCGCTCGTCCTGGGCGCCGACTACGACGGGCTGCAGGCACCTCCGACCGCCGGTGCCCCGGGCCCCGCCCCCGCCCCGGGCCCCTCCGTCCCCGAGACGACGGCGCCCAAGCCGCCGCCCTGCTGAGCGGCTTCTCCGGCCGCACGTTCTGGGCGCAGCTTTCCGGAACAGTTCCGGAAAAGTGAGCCGGGAACCGGAGCCGGCCGCCCGGCGACGTTGGCGGGAGGGCCGGCCATACCGACGCCGCCTGAACGTGGTCCGGCCGCGCCCCTACGCTGGGACGCCGTGGCCGCCCCTCGCTGCGTCGTGACCGGCCGGCGGCGGCGCCCCCGCACGGCGGTCCTTGCCCTGGTGGCGGTGCTCCTCGCCGCCTGCTCGGGAACCGAGGACGGCGACGGCGACGCTCTGCGAGGACAGCGGATCGAGGTCCTCGCCGTGTGGTCGGGGAACGAGCAGGAGCAGTTCCGGCGGGTGGCCGAGGCGTTCGAGCGCCGGACGGGCGTGAGCGTGGGGTACACCTCGGCCGGCCACGGCGTGGCCGCCGAGCTCGACACCCGCCTGGCCGAGGATCGCCTGCCCGACGTCGCCTTCCTCCCTCAGCCCGGCCTCCTCCGGCGCCTGGCCGGCGCCGGCCGGCTGGTACCCCTCCGTGGCTTGACCGAGGAGGCCGTGGAGCGCAACTACGGCTCGGTGTGGCGGACGCTCGGATCGGCCGACGGTCGGCTGTACGGGGTCTGGTTCAAGGCGGCCAACAAGTCGCTCATCTGGTACAACGTCGGCGTCTTCGAGCGGGCCGGCGTCGTGCCCCCCGACGACATGGACCGGCTGCTCGAGGTGGCCGGCACGCTCACCGCGTCCGGGGTTCCCGCCTTCTCGGTGGGCGGAGCCGACGGCTGGACCCTCACGGACTGGTTCGAGAACCTCTACCTGCGGGCCGCCGGGCCCGAGCGCTACGACCTCCTGGCCGAGCACCGCCTCCCCTGGACGGACGAGTCGGTGAAGGACACCTTGCGCCTCCTCTCGCGCGTCCTGGCCCCCGCGCACCTTTCGGGCGGCACCGAGGAGGCGTTGCGGACATCGTTCGAGGCCTCGGTCGAGAGGACCTTCGGCACGCCGCCGCTGGCGGCCATGGTGTTCGAGGGCGACTTCGTGGCCGGCGTGGTCCGGGGACGGACGCGGGCCCAGCTCGGGGTGAACGCCGACGTGTTCCCGTTCCCGAGGGTCGGCGACTCACCTCCGAGCGTCGTCGGCGGAGGCGACGCCGCCGTGCTCCTCCGCGAGTCGGATGCCGGTGAGGCGTTCCTCCGCTACCTGGCCGGCCCGGAGGCGGCCGCCGTCTGGGCGGCGCGCGGCGGGTTCGTGTCCCCCAACCGCAACCTCGACATCTCGGTGTACCCCGACGAGATCACCCGGTCCGTGGCCCGGCGGCTGCTGGACGCCGGCGACGAGTTCCGCTTCGACCTCTCCGACCTCCAGCCCGCCGCCTTCGGGGGGCTACCGGCCCAGGGCCTGCGCCCGGCCCTCCAGGACTTCCTGCGCCATGGTGACGTCGACGCCACCGCGGCCAGGCTGGAGGCCGAGGCTCAGGCCGCGTTCGGCGGGTGACGGGTCACGGGGGTCAGAAGGGAGGCCGGACGAGGGACTGGCGCTCCAGCCAGCCACGGGCCTCAGTGGCGACGTCCCGCTCGGCGATCGAGATGCGCCAGTTGAGGAAGCGCAGGTTGTTGGTCGTGAGGCGGGCGGACACGGCGTTGATCGTGTCCGCCAGCCGCACGCCGTACCGCTCGAGCGACCGGGCCGCGACCAGGGGCACCACGTTCTCGCTGGGCTGGAGCCGGCGGTCGTCCTCGAGAAGGACGAGGTCGCCCGTGGCCAGGCGGCCGTCCGTGGTGAACATGACGGCGACATCGACCAGACCGTCGGTCAGCGCCGCCGCCCGCTGCTGCTCGCTCTCCAGGGGCACGAACCGCTCGAAGTGAAGGCCGTAGACCCGTCCGAGCCCTTCCCCGCAGTACGGCCGCTGCGGGCACTCCGGAGGGCCGCCGAGCACCATTCCGGCGGCGATGGCGGCCAGGTCGCTGACCGAGTCGAGCCGGTAGCGCTCGGCCGTGTCCCGGCTGACGACCACCCCGTTCTGGTTCTGCGCGGGGGCCGCGTCGAGCACCCGGATGCCACGGCGGTCGAGGGCCCCGGCCAGCCGCTGGCGCGCCTCGCCGGAGTCGGTCGGTGCCCCGTCGGACGGCTGGAGGCTGGCCAGCGCCGTCCCCAGGTACTCGGGGACCACGTCGACCAGGCCGCCGAGCAGGGCGGGCTGCACCAGCTCGCGAGTGCCGAGGTCGATCTCCCGGCGGACGGGGATGCCCGCGGCCTCGATGGCGCGGGCGTAGATCTCGGCCAGGACCGCGCTCTCCGGGAAGTTGAACGAGGCGACCACCACCTCGGCTCCCCGACGCGACCCGTCCGTCGCTGGTGGAGGGGACTCGCGGCAGGAGGCGAGGAGCGTCACGGCCACCAGACCGGCGACGATCGCCGCCGCTCGGCTCCGGGGGCTCACCACGCGCTCACCTCCCTCGCTGCGCTCCTACCATGCCTACCATCCGTCCGGACCTCCCGGACGGCGCCGCGGTGGTGATGGACAGACCGGTACCCGAGGCAGAGGAGGCGACCGAGCCGGCCCGAGGCCGCCCGGTGGGCGGGATCGCGCCCGTGCTCTCCGCCTCACCCGTCGGTCGGCGCCGGCGGCCGTCGGGCGAGCCTCCACCGCTCCCCCGCCACATCGACCGCAGCACCAAGGCCTACGTCGCCCTGCTCGGCGCCGGCCTGATGCTGTGGGGGGCCCTGTCCGTACAACCCGGGGTGGCGGGCATCACCGCCGTCGACCTGGGCCTGCTGGAGCTGGTGTCGCAGCTGCGGACCGACGTCCTCATCTCGGCCATGCTGACCGCGCAGGCCCTCGGGTCCCAGTGGACCATCCGCCTCGTGGCCTGGGCCACGATCGCCCTGCTCCTCGCCTTCCGCCGCTTCCAGCACCTCGCCGTGTACCTGACCCTCGTCCTGGCCGGGACGTTGCTGATGTCGGCCGCCAACCTCGCCGTCGGCCGTATGCGGCCGGCGGGGGTGGAGATCCTCGGCCGCTGGAGCGGGTACTCCCACCCGTCGCAGCGGCTCGGCCTGCTGGCGCTGGCCTTGGCAGGGGCGACCTACACCCTCCTCCCGGCCGGCACCTGGCGCCGGCGAGGGGTCCTGGCCTCCGCTGCCGTCCTGGCCGTGCTGGCCGCGGCCAACCTCTACCTGGGCGTCGACCACCCCACCGACGTGTTCAGCGCCCTGGCCCTGGGCTGGGCCCTGCCGGTCGTGTGCTTCCGGCTGGCCGTCCCCGAGGAGGTCTTCCCCGTGGCCTACCGGCAAGGGCGGCGGGCCCATCTCGACGTCGGCGGCCGGCGGGGCCAGGCGATCAGGCAGGCGCTCGACTACCAGCTCGGCCTCGACGTCGTCGCCCTGGAGCCCTTCGCCCTCGAGGGCTCGGCCGGCTCGACGCCGCTGCGGCTGCGCGCCCGCGGCCACGACGGCTCGGGTGACACCGTCCTGTTCGGCAAGCTCTACGCCACCAACCACCTTCGCTCCGACCGCTGGTACAAGCTGGGCCGGACCATCCTCTACGGGCGCCTGGAGGACGAGAAGCCGTTCTCGAGCGTGCGGCGCCTGGTCGAGTACGAGGACCACATGCTCCGCCTGCTGCGCGACGCCGGCCTGCCCACGCCGACCCCCTACGGCTTCGTGGAGATCACGCCCGAGCGGGAGTACCTCATCGTCACCGAGTTCTTCGAGGGAGCGGAGGAGATGGGGAACGCTCCCCTGGGGGACGCGGTGATCGACGAGGCGCTCCAGGTCGTACGCCGGCTCTGGGACGCAGGGGTCGCCCACCGGGACATCAAGCCGTCCAATGTCCTCGTGCAGGACGGCCACGTCCGGCTCATCGACGTGGCCTTCGCCACCGTGCGGCCCACCCCGTGGCGCCAGGCCGTCGACCTGGCCAACATGATGCTCACCCTGGCCCTCTCCAGCACGCCCGAGCGGGTCTACGAGCGGGCGCTGAGGTACTTCGCTCCCGAGGACATCGCCGAGGCCTTCGCCGCCAGCCGCGGCATCACCATCCCCACCCAGCTCCGGGCCCGCCTCAGGCAGGACGGCCGCGACCTGGCCCAGGCCTTCTGCGCGCTGGCCCCGGAACGGGAGCCGGTCCCCATCCAGCTCTGGAGCGTCCGCCGGGTCGGGCTCTCCCTGGCCGTCCTCGCCCTGTCGGCGCTCGGCGTCCTCCTCGTCGTCACCTACCTCGACGTGGCCGGCCTGATGTGACCCCGCCCCGGGGGCCACTCGCCCCGCATCTCCGGGTCGCCGTCGTGGTGGTCGCGTCCGTGCTGCTCACGTCGTGCACGACCGTCGCCGGCTCTGTCCCAAAGTGCGACCCGGGCCAGCGCCTCGCCGTGGTGGCCCAGTCCGTGCCCGGCGCGTCCTACGTCCCCTGCATCCAGGAGCTGAGCGAGGAGTGGAGCAGCCGGAGCTTCCACGCCGGCCGGGACGGCACCCGCTTCACGCTGGTCCCCAACCGCCCCGGGGCCCGCCCCGTCCGCGTGGTCTTCGCCTCGGCCTGCGACGTCACGGGCGGGGTGGCGACCACGCCCCGGGCCGAGGGCGTCCGCACGTCGATCCGCCTCGAGGCCGTCTCCCCCCGCTACACGGGGACGCTCACCGACGTGTTCGCCGGCGGGTGCGTCACCTACCGGTTCGACTTCGCCCGCGGCCCGCACATCGCCCTGATGGAGCAGCTGGGGACGACGATCGGCCTCTTCCCCCGGCGGGAGCTGGGACTGGAGATCCACGACCAGTACGGCGTCGACCTCGATCCTTGAGCAACGCCGGGAGGTTCGGCGGTGCGCGGACGCGGCTGGCCGTCGGGATGGTCGGGCTGGCCGGTACCGCAGCGGTGGTGCGCCGCGACCGTGTGGGGCGCCGGGAGACGCGGGTGTTCCGGGCCGTCAACGGCCTCCCGGACTCCCTGTTCGCCCCGGCCTGGGTGGTGATGCAGCTGGGGGCGCTCGGCGCGGCCCCCGCGGCCGCCGGCGTGGCCCTGGCCGTCGGCCAACCCAAGCTGGCCCGCCGGCTCCTGGTCGGCGGCACGGCCAGCTGGGCCCTGGCCAAGGTGGTCAAGCAGGCCATCCGCCGGCCCCGGCCGGCGGCCCTCCTGCCCGACGCCCACCACCGGGGGCGGGAGGCCACCGGGCTGGGCTACCTCTCGGGGCACGCGGCGGTCGCCGTCACCCTGGGTACGACCGTGCTCCCCCGAGTGGCGGGCGTGGCGCGGATCCCCCTGCTGGCCGCCGTGCCCGTGGTGGGCCTGTGCCGCATCTACGTGGGCGCCCACCTCCCGCTCGACGTGGTCGGCGGCGCCGCCCTGGGGCTGGTCGTGGAGGCGGGCGTGGGGGTGTGGGCCCAGGAACACCGTTGACGCGAAGACCGCGCACCCGACCGAGGTCGGCACTCCACCGCGAAGGTGGTGCTGGACGAGATAGACCGGGCACGTGCATCGAGTCGTCGAAGGTTCAGCCCGTCGGCCGCCCTGCCGGTCGGCGACCACGCTGCTACCCGCCGGGGCCCCGGCCGTCCCGGCGATGCCCAGATCGGACTCCTGAGCTGATCGATCTCCACACCCACAGCGACCGCTCCGACGGTTCGGACCCCCCCGAGCGCATCCCGGAGCTCGCGGCCGAGGTCGGGTGCCGCGCCGTCGCCCTGACCGACCACGACCGCCTCGACGGCATCGAACGGGCGCAGGCACGAGGGCGGGAGCTCGGCGTGCGGGTGGTGGCGGGATGCGAGCTCTCGTGCACGACGCCGTGGGGCAGCGCCCATGTGCTCGCCTACTTCGTCGAAGACCGGCCTGGGGCACTGCAGGACGAGCTCGTACGTCTCCGCGAGTGGCGGGCGGAGCGCAACCGCCATCTGGTCGACCGCCTGGCCGGGCTCGGCCTCCCCGTCACCATCGACGAGGTCGAGGCCGAGGCCGGGGCCGAGGGCGCGGGGCGGCCCCACGTGGCCGCCGTGCTCGTGCGCAAGGGCGTCGTGTCTTCGGTGCAGGAGGCCTTCGACGAGTGGCTGGCCAAGGGCAGGCCCGGCTACGTCGAGCGGCGCCGGATCGAGCTGAGCGCTGCCATCGGTCTGGTGCGCGCCTCCAAGGGCGTGGCCGTGCTGGCCCATCCCCTCAGCCTGGGGCTGGAAGCCCCCGAACTCGACGCGGCCGTCGCCGAGATGGCCGCCCATGGCCTCGGCGGCATCGAAGCGATCTACGGGAGGTACCGGCCCGAGGTGCGCGAGGGTCTGGCCTCCCTCGCCCACCGCCACGGCTTGGCCGTGACCGGCGGGTCCGACCACCACGGCATCTACAAGCCGGACCTCCGCGTCGGCGTGGGCCAGGGCGACCTGCGTGTCCCCGACGAGCTCCTCGACGCCCTCGAAGCCCGCCGTCCTTAGCGGCGCTGACCGCCCGGGGCGCGCCAGTGCCTCGGAGCCCTTTGCCGTCAGCCGGAATCGAGCAGGGTCGCCACCACTGCGAGGACGCAGACCACGGGCACGGCGGCGAGCGCGGCCAGGGTGAGGAACCAGAACGACGGGACCGCGAGCTGGGCCACCGTCCCCCACGAGCCGACCACGTCGCCGTAGTCACGCAGGACGCCGCGCACCGACCGCACCGCTCCGACCAGCCCGCCCTCGGGGGTATCCACCCGACCGACCGGCCGGAGTGCCCCCGCCCGCCTCCGAGCCACGCCGGTCAAGGTGTCCGGCAGCTCGACCAGCTCCACCATCGCCGACCGCACGTTGACGAGCCAGGCTGCAGGAGCGACGCAGAGCACCAGCACGACCAGAGACGCTGCGGTCCCCTGCCACCAGTCCGAGGTCGTCTCGCCGACCGCGAACCACCACACGGCGAGCCCGGCCGCGCCACCTGCCAGCGCCGCCCGGGTGGCCAGCCGGGCCAGCCAGCAGGCGGCCCCCTCGACCCGTGCCAGCACCTCGGCGGCGGCCTCCAGACGCGAATCGGGCATGGCCCCCTCCTACCCAGGCGGGACGCCGTTCCTCGTGTACCTTCCGAGGGATGGACAGGGTGCGGCGGATCGTGCTGCTGCTCCTCGCCCTCTGCGTCCTCGTGTCCTGTGGAGGAGGATCGGACGAGGCCGCTCCGGTCGAGGACGAGGCGGACGTCACCACCGCCGGGCCGGGCTCCGGGGAGTGTCCCGTGCGCGACCACCTGGCCGCCGAGTTCAACGGGCGGCGGCGCCCGGGCGTGGAGCCTCCGGTCGACTACGCCTTCCTCGAGGCCCGCAGGGGTGGATGCCTGCCCGTCCGGTACAACCCGTGCGAGCCCATCCCCTACGTCGTCAACGCCGCCCTCGCCCCACCCGGGACGGTCGACGACCTCCACCAGGCCTTCCGGCACGTGGAGGAGGCCACCGGGCTGAGGTTCGTGCACGAGGGACCGACGGACGAGGAGCCGGTGGTGAACCGTCAACTCGCCCAACCCCAGCGCTACGGCAACCGTTGGGCCCCGATCTTGGTCGCCTTCGCCCATGGAAACCGCTTCCGGATGGAGCCGACGAACCCGGCCGGCGGCCAGTCGTTCGAGGTCGAAGGCGCCTACGTCACGGGGGTGCTCATCGTCAACGTCGACGCCGTGGCTCAGGACCACAACCGCTCCCGGCCCGTGAACGGCTTCGGCGAGGGTACGACCTGGGGAAGGGTCTTCATCCACGAGCTGGGCCACATCGTCGGCCTCGGCCACGTGGCCCGCTCCGACCAGATCATGTTCCCGGAGCTGGGCGTGCAGACGGGACGGGCCGAGTTCCACGCCGGCGACCTCGCCGGGCTCAGGCTGCTCGGCCGGGACGCCGGCTGCCTCCAGGTGCCCGGCCCCGGCGGGCCGGTGCGATAGCCGGGGCGTCGCCCTTCCCTTCCGGCCGCCCGACCGCGCCGCCACCCTCGAGCAGCGCCCTTGGTGTGTAGCGGTCGGCGGCCGACTGGAGGACGCCGGCCGTCGGGCCGACTCCCACGGTCCGACCCGTGCTGGATGACGCCACCTGCTCGCCCCCGCGCCGCCAGGTCGACGTGAGTGGGGTGATGATGAGGAGGAGACCCTCGGCGGCCGCGGCCTGGGGCCCGGCGCCGAGAACTCGTCCAAGCCGACGTCGGCCGCCCTTCGATGGCGTCACTGAGGCCGCATGACAGGCACAACTCCTGGTGACGTCTCGACATCGGCAAGCCGCCGGCGCCCCCCTGCGCCACGACGCCGCAGGGTTGTGACCGATGAGCCCCCGTATCCGTCGCACCTCTCTCCTCCTGGCACTGATCGTCCTGTTCGCCCCTCAGCCGGCTGCCCACGCTTCGACAGTGTCGGCAGCGGCTTTCCGGTGGGTCGGGCAACGATGCTCCTGGGGCCAGACCTCGATCAGCAGCGATTGGGGCCGTCCTGGTTTGGAGAGTGTGGCGTCGATGGACGCCTCATGGGGCAACTGGTGCGATGACCCCCACTGGATGGCGGAGATCGGACAGATCACCGTCCAGCAGGATCTCTTCGCCTGGAGGTGGACCCAGGACGGGGGTGGGTTTTGGTTCAACTGCGCGCCAGGGCCCCGGTTTACGAATCGGTGGAAAACCCACGAGTGGTGGACATGGTTCCGATGGGACAACCGGCCGTGCAGCTCGCATTTCTTCTTCGGACGCGGCCGGGCCGCCATACACTTCAACGGCCGCTGGCTCGGTGACGACGTAGCCGTCGACACGCCCGACGTCTTGGTTCCGTAGAAAGACCGCGCCACCACGGCTCGGTGTGCACGTGAGCGCCGACGGGCACGGCGCCGCAACGGCGGAGTCGCTCTCGCGTTCGGTCAGGATCGCGTATGTTTCCCTGGCGGTGACACGTGGGAGGCGGCTGTGGCGCACAGGAAACGGGCGCTGCTCGACGCCTCGTGACTGGACGCGAGGCCCATCGGAAAGGGTCACGGGCAGCGGTCTCGCCATTGCCTGACGGCCCCAGCGACTGACGAGCAGCCGTCGGGGTCGAGGCCGAGAAGGGAGAGCGATGGGTTTCGGGTACCGCAGATCGAAGAAGCTCGGACCGTTCCGGGTGACCCTCACCCATCGCGGCGTGTCGGGAAGCCTGGGAGCAGGGCGGGGCCGGATCGGACGGTCGACATCGGGGCGCCGGTCAGCCTCCTTCCGGCTGACGAAGGGTCTCTTCTGGCGGCGCTCGCGAGGGTGAGTGGTCCGGACGTCGGAGCCGGCAGATCAGAGGCGGACGACCGTGCCGCGACGGAGCTCTTGGTGGCGCTCGTCGCCGCCCGCAACGGCGGCGACCCCACTGCCTACAACCGCCTCCTCGCCGAGGCGACGATGGAACCGGCCCGGTCGCTCGTTCTCATCGACACGTTCGTACGGCTCCTCCTGAACCTGGTGCACGAACGAGCCAACAAGAGCCGTCCGTCCCGCGAGGAGTTGCTTCGGGTGCTGGCGCTGGTGATGGCTCGAAAGGCCGAAGAGCTGTAGGCACCCGCTGACCGCGGGGACCCTCCTTCTCTCCCTGCGACCAGCAGGGCAGCCTCAGCCACGGCTTGGCTCCTCCCGATGTCATACCTTTACACGTGGAGGTATGACTCTTTAGTGTCGGCATACATGGCGAGGAAGACGGTCTATATCCCGGACGAGCTCCTTGACGCGGTGGGGCTGTCGGGCGAGAGCAACTTGTCGCGGGAGTTCCAACAGTTTCTACGGCGACGGCTGGCCCATGGCTACGACGAACCGCCTCCGCCGGTTCCTGTCCGGGACCTCGTTCCCTACGCGCACGTTCGTGACGTGGCGCGATCGGTCGACTTCTACTCCCTCCTGGGTTTCGAGCCCATCTCGACGGTAGGCAGCCGAGGGGAGGACGAGTGGTGGGTGTACCTGCAGGCGGATCGCGCCCGCCTGATGTTGGCCGCAGCCAACGAGCCCCTGGTGGCGGAAGAGCAAGGCGTCCTCTTCTATCTCTACACCGACGACCTCCAGCGGCTGCGTGACCAGCTGGTCGGCGCTGGCCTCGATCCCTCACCGCTGAGGCACCCGTCCCACATGCCGGCCGGGGAGATCCGACTTCACGATCCCGACGGCTACGTGCTGCTCGTCGGACAACTCCGCCCGAAGCCCTAGGCGCTGCTCTTCGAGACAATCCTCCGCCCTCGGAACGCGCCGGCCGGCGCGG
>DATAAD010000124.1:0-26011 GCA_036260295.1 Acidimicrobiales bacterium
GGTGCGCTTCGTCCTCCTGGGCGGGGTGGAGATCGGCGGGGAGACGCTGCTGCGCTGGTACGTCCTCCACGTGCTCATGCTCCCGTTCGTCATCGTGATCTTCATGGCCATCCACTTCTGGCGCGTCCGCAAGGACGGCGGGATCTCGGGACCACTGTGAGTTTCGCCCTCACTCCGCTGCGCTCCGTTCGGGCGAGTGCTGTCGTGCTTCGGCCGGCCGGCGGAGCCGGCTCGGCCTTCGCCGTTCTTTCTGGCCGCCAGCGGAAGGAGGCCGCCTCCGGCGGCGTCCGACGGCCGCCGGCGGCGATGGAGGGTCGTTGTGACTGAAGTCCCCGAACACCTGCTCAAGCGGTCGGCTGAGCGGCGGGCCGCGCTCGGCGCCGAGCCGGCCGGTGGCGCTGGCGGGGCCGCTGCGCCGGACGGCGGCGGCTCGGCCGCCTCCGACGCCCCGGCCGACGACGGGGGGAAGATCCCCGCCCACCTGCTGGCCCGGAGCCAGGCGGCCCGCGAGGGCGC
Organism: Acidimicrobiales bacterium; assembly: GCA_036260295.1. GTDB lineage: Bacteria > Actinomycetota > Acidimicrobiia > Acidimicrobiales > AC-14 > CADCTB01. The sequence continues at coordinate 517 of DATAAD010000124.1, forward strand.
CGGCGCCCCTGCGGCCACGACCACGGCTCCCGCGGCGGCGGCGACCGCGGTGGCCACCGCCCCGCCCCCGGTGGCCAAGGGGCCCGAGGGCCACACCCAGCGCCTGCTCACCGTGGTCAAGGCCGGGTCCATCCAGGACGTCAAGGCCACGCCCACCGACAAGGTCCACACCTGGCCCCACCTGCTCATCGGCGAGTTCATCGCCTGCCTGGCCTGCAGCGCCTTCCTGCTCGTGTTCTCGGCCGTCGTCAACGCCCCCTTCCTGGCCGGCGCCAACTTCAACTTCACGCCCAACCCGTCCAAGGCGCCCTGGTACTTCCTGGGCCTGCAGGAGCTCCTGACCATGTTCCACCCCATGGTCGCGGGGGTGACCATCCCGGGCATCGGCATCTTCGGCCTGATGCTGGCGCCCTACATCGACAAGAACCCCAGCAACAAGCCCGAGGACCGTAAGTTCGCCATCATGCTGTTCACGGCGTTCTTCATGTTCTGGGCCGTCCTCGTCATCATCGGCACCCTGTTCCGCGGCCCGGGGTTCAACTTCACGTTCCCGTGGCGTGACGGCGTGTTCTTCGACCTGTAGGAGCCCTGTTGGACAACAGCACCGTCTTCCTCCTGGCGACCGTGGCCCTCCTGGGGCTCATGTTCGTGTTCCTGTTCGCCACCGCCCGGCGGCGCGACGCCGACCGCGCCCAGGAGGAGTCGACGATCGACGACCGGGCCGAGGCGGCCACCGCCAACCTCCCCGTGCTGGCCGGCCACGCGTCGCCGTCGGGTCGCGAGCTGGAGCGCACCGTGGCCCTGGAGCGCCGCAGCGCACCCGTCGCCACCCCCGAGGCCCCGCCGCCGGCCCTGCCCGCCCCCCTCGACGAGGAGGCCCTCGGGGTGACCCGGCGCCAGGTGCTGAACCGGGGCATCGTCGCCACCTTCTCGCTGGCCATCACCGGGTTCGGGGCCGCCTGCGTCGCCATGCTGTGGCCGTCGCTCTCCGGCGGGTTCGGCTCGAAGATCCGCGTCGGCTCCTTCGACGAGATCATGGAGGAGATCGCCGACACCAAGGAGCCGTACTACGTCGGTGCCGGGCGGACCTACATCAACCCCTACCCGCCCGACGCCGTGGACGCGGCCAAGGGCGTCGAGGCCTACGCCGCTTTGGTCGAGGGGTACGAGCAGGGCGTCGTCGCCCTCTACCAGAAGTGCCCCCACCTGGGGTGCCGCGTGCCGTGGTGCAAGACCTCGCAGTGGTTCGAGTGCCCCTGCCACGGCTCCCAGTACAACCGGGTGGGGGAGAAGAAGGGCGGCCCCGCCCCCCGGGGCATGGACCACTTCGTGGCCACCGTCGAGAACGGCACCGTCGTCGTCGACACCGGCACGGTGATCCCCGGCCCCCCCATCGGCACCAACACCACCGGCCAGGAGTCGGAGGGACCCCACTGCATCGGTGCCGTCTCCGACCACTGACGTGACCCGAGTCCTCGCAGTGTCCACCCAGCAGCGGATCGGCCTCGCCGTGGTGCTGGTCATGCTCCTCGGCTGGGTGATCTACCTGCTCAGCGCGGCCCGGCGCACCTACGAGCCGGGCGCCGAGCTGACCACGGCTCCCAACCGCAAGCCCTACTACGACGACGAGGGCATGGAGGGCAAGCGCCTCACCCGGTACCTGTGGTGGGCCTTCGCCCTGCTGGCCATCTCCGCCATCGGGCTGCCCATCTACTGGGTCCGGGAGCCCTTCCGCCAGCAGGGCGGCGGGCTCGACCGGGGCGTGGCCTACTTCGAGGAGGAGCGGGTCAAGCGAGGCAAGTGGTACTTCGAAGCCTCGCCGGGCGACCCTCCCACCCCCCGGGAGCCCCACTACGGCTGCGAGACCTGCCACGGCAAGAACGGGATCGGCGGCGTGGCCACCTACACCCTCACCGACCCGGTCAACCCCGACGCCCTGCCCCAGCAGGTGCAGTGGACGGCGCCCGCCCTCAACACGGTCATGCTCCGCTACCGTCCCGAGGAGGTCAGGCAGATCATCGTCTACGGCCGGGCCGGCACGCCGATGCCCCCGTGGGGGATCGAGGGGGGTGGCGCCCTCAACGACCAGCAGGTCGACGACCTCGTGGCCTACCTGGAGCACATCAAGCTCGACCCCCAGGAGGTCAAGGACGCCAACCTGAAGGAGTTCGGCACCGACGGGGCCCGGCTGTTCGAGGGCTTCTGCGCCCGCTGCCACACCCAGGGCGCCGCCTACGGCCAACCGGGCCTCCAGGGTGGCGGCGCCTACGGGCCCGATCTCACGGGCGGAGCGACCCTCCGCCAGTTCCCCACCGTCGAGCAGCACCTGACGTGGATCGCGGAGACGGCCCCCTTCGGGGAGCAGTACGGCCAGCGGGGCGTCTCCTCGGGCCGCATGCCGTTCTTCGGCGACACCCTGACCCAGGAGCAGATCCAGGCCATCGTCGACTACGAGCGGGCCCTGTGAGGGAGCGCGCCGGCCCGAGCCACCGGCCCAGCCCGACGGAGGCGGAAGCCGGCCCCGGGAGCTCCTCGAGGGCCGGCGGGCACATCGAAGGAAAGCACACGCCATGACGGAGTCCCTGACGCTGGCCCTGAGCTGGAACCCTCAGGTCCGGGGTGGGCTGTACGTCCTCATCGCCGTGATCGTCCTGTGCGGCTCGGGCACCCTGATCCTGGGCACCAACCTCGGCGGGCGGCTGGGCTTCCAGGTGTCGGCCGCCGGGCTCATGGGGTTCATGGTCCTGATCGGCATCGTGTGGTGGGTCTACGGCATCGGCCCCCAGGGCGAGGCGCCGACCTGGGTGCCGAGGTTCGAGGTCCAGGGTGACCTGGGCCAGGTGGACAGCGAGGTCCTGGAGGGCTTCCCGCGGGGCTGGCAGGAGCTCGAGCTGACCGACCCGGCAGTGGCCGACGCCCTCCCCGTCTCCGACGCCGAGCTGACCGGCGACGCCGGGTTCTTCGAGAGCCCGGCCGACTACCTGCCCGTCGCCGCCCTGGAGAAGGGCGGGGATGCCTACGGCCCGTTCGGGATCCTCAACTTCCGGCCGTTCAACCTCTGGCACGAGCCGCACTACCTGATCATCCAGGTCCAGGGGGTGGTCGAGCAGGAAGCCGTACCCGGCGCCGCCCCACCGCGGCCCAGGGTCGACCCCAACGCCACGCCGGTGGCCGTCGTCATGGTGCGAGACCTGGGCAGCCTGCGGCTCAATCCGGCCGTCTTCACCATCGCCTCCGGGTTGCTGTTCGGCCTCCTCGTCTACCAGCTGCACACGCGGGACAAGGAGCTCATGGCCCTCAAGGAATCCCCTTCGCAACGGTAGGTTGCCCGGCGAGTTCTGGGGCGCTCGGTCGGCCGGCGGAGCCGGCTCTCCCTCGCCGTCCCTTCTTGGCCGGGCAGCCGTCCCGAGGCCGCCTGCGGCGGCGCCCAGCGGCCCCCGGCGAGTAGGCTGGAGTTCAGCCCGTGGACCAGTACCTGCCCCTCCTCGTGATGCTCATCCTGGCGACGCTGTTCGCCGGGCTGTCGATCCTCGCGTCGAAGCTCCTGGGCCCCAAGCGCCCCACGCCGGCCAAGTCGGCGCCCTACGAGTGCGGCATCGTGCCCGACCGGGAGCCGGCCGAGCGCTTCCCGGTGCGCTTCTACCTGGTGGCGATGATCTTCATCGTCTTCGACATCGAGATCATCTTCCTGTACCCCTGGGCGGTCATCTTCCGCGAGCTGGGTGCCTTCGGGCTCTGGGAGATGCTGATCTTCGCCTTCGCAGTGTTCGTCTCGTTCATCTACCTCGTCGGCAACGGGGCCCTGAACTGGGGCCCGGTCAAGCGCATGAACCCGCTGGTCGACCCCCGGCGCACCACCGCCTCCACCGTTCGGCGGGTCGGGGCCGAAGGCCGGGCCGTCGAGCAGGGGGCGGCCTGATGGGCCTCGAGGACCTCAACCACAACTTCCTCACCGGTCGGGTGGAGGACCTGGTCAAGTGGGCCCGGCGCAACAGCGTCTGGCCGGCCACCTTCGGCCTGGCCTGCTGCGCCATCGAGATGATGGCCACCGGCGCCGCCCACTTCGACCTGGCCCGCTTCGGCATGGAGGTCTTCCGCGCCTCTCCCCGCCAGGCCGACCTGATGATCGTCGCCGGCCGGGTGTCCCAGAAGATGGCGCCCGTGCTCCGCCAGGTCTACGACCAGATGGTGGAGCCCAAGTGGGTATCTCCATGGGCGTGTGCGCGTCGTCCGGCGGCATGTTCAACAACTACGCCATCGTCCAGGGCGTCGACCAGGTCGTCCCCGTCGACGTCTACACCCCGGGCTGCCCTCCCGGCCCCGAGACCCTCATGCACGGCATCCTCACCCTCCACGAGCAGATTCGCACCGGCGAGATCCTCAGGCGGCGGGCCGAGACGGGCGCGGGAGCCGGCCTCCACGCCCCCAGCCCCCGGGTCGCCGTCGCCACCCCCCGCTAGCCCAGGGCGACCTCGTGGGCCGCGGCCCAGGTGGCGATGTCCCGGCGCTCGATGGCCGCGGCCATGAGCTCGGGGAAGAGGTCGGGCGTGCAGGCGAAGGCGGGGATGCCGAGGGCGGCCAGGGCGGCGGCGTTGTCGTGGTCGTAGGCCGGCGCGCCGTCGTCGCTCAGGGCCAGGAGGGCGACGACCTGGACCCCTCCCGCCACCAGAGCCGCGGCCCGCTCCAGCATCCCCTCCCGTGAGCCGCCCTCGACCAGGTCGCTGATCAGCACGAGGACCGTCTCGGTCGGGCGGGTGAGGGTGGACTGGCAGTAGGCCAGGGCCTGGTCGATGTCGGTGCCCCCGCCGAGCTGGGCGGCGAAGAGAAGGTCGACGGGGTCGTCGAGCCGGTCGGAGAGGTCCACCACGGAGGTGTCGAACACCACCAGCTGGGTGCGGACGGCCCGCAGGCCGGCCAGCACCGAGGCGAAGACGCCGGCGAAGACCACCGACGCCGCCATCGACCCGCTCTGGTCGACGCACAGCACGATGTCGCGCTGCACGCCCTGCTGGCGCCGGCCGTAGCCGATCAGCGTCTCGGGGATCACCGTGCGGTGCGCCGGCTGCCAGTGGCGGAGGTTGGCCCGCACCGTCTTGTCCCAGTCGATCTCGTTGTGCCGGGGGCGGCGGTTGCGCGCCGCCCGGTCGAGGACGCCGGTCACCGCCTGCCGGGTGCGCTGGGCCAGGCGCCGCTCCAGGTCGTCGACCACCTTGCGCACGACCAGTCGGGCCGTGGCCCGGGTCTCGGTGGGCAGGACCTCGTTCAGGGCCAGCAGGGCCGAGACCAGGTGGACGTCGGGCTCCACCGCCTCGAGGACCTCGGGCTCGAGCAGGAGCTGGCGCAGGTTCAGGCGCTCGATGGCGTCCTGCTGCATGACCCGGACGACCGTGGACGGGAAGTACGTCCGGATGTCGCCCAGCCACCGGGCCACCCGGGGGGCGGACGACTCCAGCCCGCCCGAGCGCCTCCGGCGCTCGACCGTCCCCCCGCCCGCCTCGTACAGGGCGGCCAGGGCGGCGTCCATGGCCGCGTCGTCGCCCGAGACCGCCTCCAGGCCGTCCCCGCCCTCGGCAGCCCCTCCGAGGACCATCCGCCACCGGCGCAGCCGCTCGGCGGTCATCGTCCGAGGACGCGGGCCAGCACGGGCAGCACGAGCTCGGCCCGGGAGGTGTCGATGTCGTCGTCCTCGTCGCCCGAGGGCGCGGCGCCGTCGCCCAGCGCCTTGACGCGCCCGCCGATCTGGCGGCGCTCGGCCTCGCCGAAGGTGGCGAACGTCCGCCGGAGCAGGGGCAGGACGTCGGTGAACGCCTCGTCGGCCACGCCGGCCAGCCACCCGTCGACCACCTCGAGCAGGGCCCGGTCGTGGAGGAGGATGAGGGCGCTGCCCGAGAGGAACCCCTCGACCCAGGCCGCGGCCCGGGCCGGGTCCTCGCCCACCGAGAGGGTGGCCGACATCCGGCGGGCGGCGTCGCCGGGGGCCAGGTCGCCGGCGTCGAGCAGCAGGCGGGTGCACCGCCCGGAGAGGAGGCCGTGAAGGCCGGTCCGGTCCGCCAGCTGGCGCAGGGTGGCCCGCCACCCGTCCGAGAGGTCGGCCCGGTCGAGCAGGGCCAGCGACTCGTGCACCCCGAGCACCCGCCGCACCGTCTCGGCCGCGGCGTCGTCGTCGAGCGACGAGGAGGCCACGGGAAGGCCGACGCAGATGCGTACGACCAGTCCGTCGACCACGGCGGCGATCGACGAGGCGTCGGTGCGGCGGACGTTGCCGTAGCGGAGGGCCCGGGCCACGGCGGGGAGGGCGTCCATGAGGTGGCCGACGTCGGTGTCGAGCGCCGCCCGGGCGGCCAGCACGCCCATGACGTGGGTGACGGCATCGGGGAGCTCGGCCAGCAGGCACCGTTCGAGCAGCCTCGTGACGTCGCTCAGGGTCTTGGCCGCGCCGGCGTCGTGCGAGGCCCGGGCCGTCGCCGCGTCGGCCACGGTCGTCCCCCACATGCCCGCCTCGATGAGGCCCACGGCCAGCTCGGGGTGCCACTGGATGCGCCACACCTCGTGGAACGTGCCCGCCTTGCCCGCCACCTCGACCGGCTGCCCCCAGTCGACCTCGAGCAGGGAGAGGCGGTGGAGCAGGTGGCTGCGGGCCAGGTCGTTGGGCTTGCGCAGGTCGAGGTCGAGCTCCCGGGCGTTGACCTCGGCCCGGAGGCGCAGCCGGCGCTGTTGGCGGGCCAGGTCCTGGGCCAGGGGCACCATGGGGGTCTCGGCCGGCACCCGCCCCAGCTCCCGCCCGACGATCAGCCGTTCGGCGACGAGGGCCATGGCGGCGTCCGATCCGCCGCCCAGGGCGGCCCGGGTGGCGTCGTTGAGCTCCTCCAGGCCGGCGAGGGGGCGTCCGCGCAGGGTGGCCAGGGCCTCGGCCAGGCGGACGGCGTCGATGAGGGCGGCCGGCGAGGCCGGCAGGTCCTCGTCGCGCAGCAGCCGGGCCACCTTCACGAACCACCGGGCCACGACCTGGTCGCGGGCCGTGAACAGGTGCGAGTACCAGCCGGGCGAGGCGATCCCCGCCCCGTACCCGCTGGCCACCGACAGCCGGGCCGACGTCCACGGGATCCAGGTGGCCGCCACCTTCACCTTGGGCAGGCCCTTCAGGGTGATGGCGTCGGCCGACATGGGCGGCATGGTCGCCACCGCGGGCACGTGCCAGGCGCCGCACACCACCGCGACACGCTCGAAACCCTCCTTCACCGCGGCCCGCAGGTTCTGGCGCATGGCCGCCTCCCGCTGCGCCTCGCGCCCGGTCGGCGGTGGCTCGTCCTCCCGCAGTGCGGACATGGCCTCGGCGACGGCCTCGAACGCAGGCTGGTCGCGGTGCTCCACCACGTCCTCCCACCACCGCTCGACGTCGCCGTAGCCGGCGGCCGCCGCGAGTTGAGAGAGCGGGTCGCGGACGACCGGCCGCTCGGGCGGCGCGTCGTCGCCGTCCTCCTTCCTGCTCCACTTCGGTGGGGCCAGCCAGTTGGCGGCAGGGAGGTCGATGAACCGCACGGGGACGTCGTGGGCCAGCCCGTGGCGCAGGGCCCGCCACTCGGGCGAGAAGACGGCGAACGGCCAGAAGAAGGCCCGGCGGGGCTGGTCGACCACGTGGACGAGGAGGGCGACGGGCGGCTGCATCTCCTCAGACCCGGCCAGGGCGACCAGGTCGTCGGCCTCGGGCGGGCCCTCGACCAGGACGACGTCGGGCCGCCACTCCTCCAGCGCCGCCTCCAGGCTGCGAGCCGACCCCGGCCCGTGGTGGCGGATGCCGAAGTAGCGGACCGTCACCTAGCTCAGCTCACGCAGGGAGCGGTAGAGGTCGGCCCAGCCCTCCCGCTCCTTCACCACCGTCTCCAGGTACTCCTGCCACACCACGCGGTCCTGCACCGGGTCCTTGACGACGGCGCCGACCAGGCCGGCGGCCACGTCGGCCGCGCCCATGCGGCCGTCGCCGAAGTGGGCGGCCAGCGCCAGGCCGCTGGTGACCACGGAGATGGCCTCGGCGGTGCTCAGCGTGGAGGTGGGCGACTTCAGGCGGGTGCGCCCGTCGGCCGTGACGCCCGAGCGCAGCTCCCGGAAGATGGTGACCACCCGCCGGATCTCGTCGAGGGCGGCCACCTCGGCGGGGATCTCGAGCGCCCGGCCCAGGGCCTCGACCCGCTGGCGGACGATCTCCACCTCGTCGTCGGCGTCGGCGGGCAGGGGGAGCACCACGGTGTTGAACCGCCGCTTGAGGGCCGAGGACAGCTCGTTGACCCCCCGGTCGCGGTCGTTGGCCGTGGCCACCACGTTGAAGCCCTTGGCCGCCTGGACCTCGGTGTCCAGCTCGGGGACGGGCAGGGTCTTCTCCGACAGGAGGGTGATGAGGGCGTCCTGGACGTCGGACGGGATGCGGGTCAGCTCCTCGACCCGGGCCAGCCGCCCCTCCTGCATGGCCCGCATCACCGGGCTGGGGACGAGGGCGGCCATGGTCGGTCCCTCGGCCAGGAGGCGGGCGTAGTTCCAGCCGTAGCGGATGGCCTCCTCGGGCGTGCCCGACGTGCCCTGGACGAGCAGGGTGGAGTCGCCCGAGATGGCGGCGGCCAGGTGCTCGCTGACCCAGGTCTTGGCCGTGCCGGGGACGCCGAGCAACAGCAGGGCCCGGTCGGTGGCCAGGGTGGCGACCGCCACCTCGATCAGGCGGCGGGGGCCGATGTACTTGGCGCTGATCGGGGTGCCGTCGGCGTCGCCCCCGAGGAGGTACGTGCACACCGCCCAGGGCGACAGCCGCCAGCTGGGCGGGCGGGTGTGGGTGTCCGCCTTGTCGAGGGCGGCCAGCTCGTCGGCGAACACCTCCTCGGCGTGGGGCCGCAGCAGCTCTAGCAAAGCTCCTCCCGCATCTCGGCGCGGAACGTCAACAGGTCGAGGAACCAGCCCACCACGTCCGACCACCAGACGGTGGGCTCCTCCAGGGACGCGGGCACCGACGGGTCGACGGCCAGGGCCAGGTCGACGATCTTGGCCCGCAGGGCGGGGTCGCGCCGCGGGCGGTGCACGGCCTCGCCCAACCGATCGACTACCGCCCCGCTCAGCTCCGGCCCCCAGGGCTGGGGGACGTGGTCCAGCAGGTCGAGGACCGCAGGCGTGAGGCCCAGCCGGGTGACCCGACCGGTCGCAACCTCCCGCGCCCGTTCCGGCGCCACGGCGTCGAGCAGGGCGGGCTCGTGCACGTCGTCGAGGTCGAGGAGGGCCCGCGCCCACTCCTCGTTCCCCTGCCGGGCCGCCGCCGTGGCCCACGCGGCCCGGAGGACCGGGTCGCCCCGCGCGACCAGCGACGGCCCGGACCACGTCCGCAGGGGCGTGGCGGCCACGAGCTGCTGGAGCCACCAGGCCCGCCGGCCCGTGCCCGGCGGCGGCTTGGCCACAACGCCGTCGCGCGCCATGCCGGCGTCGACCTCGGCCGGCAGGCTCGAGGTCTCCACCAGGGGGCGGGCCCGTTCGGCCATGCGCGCCGCCAGCCGGGAGTCGGGGAGCCGCCACAACAGGTGGGCGGCGGCCTGGCGCACCTCCTTGCGGCGGTCGTCCAAGGCCGCCTCCAGGAAGGGCTCGTCGTCCATCGAGAGTCCGGTGGCGAGGAGCCCGACGAACGCGGCCCGGTCCTCGGGCGTCTCCGTCGCCCACGTCGACGCCAGCAGCTCGCGGGCGGCGGCGGGATCGGTGGCCCGCAGGCGGCCGAGCAGGAGCCGGCGGGCGGCGGCCGAACCGGTGGCCCACGCCGTCGTGTCGTCGGCGGCGCCGGTCGCCCAGGCCCACGCCGGGTTGAGCCCGGCCAGCCACCGCCCGCGCTCGCCGACCACGGCCGTCACCCGCCCACGCAGGCCGGCCGAGGTGGTGGCCGCGTCGAGCAGGGCGGGGAGCCGGTCAGGGGGCACCAGGCGTTCGGCGGCCGCGGCCAGGTCCAGCCATTCGCCGAGCACGACCCGGAACCGGCCGTCGAGGATGGCGTCGAGCCGCGCCGCCGCGGCCCGGGAGCACAGGAACCGCCGCTCGGGCGGGCAGACCGGGAGGGCGGGGCCCGTGTCGGCGGGAGGGCGGGCGCCGGCCTGGCGGTACAGCCCCAGCACGCCCCCGGCGGTGAGGATGGCGCCCTCGTGGTCGTCCGGGTCGACGGCCGCCAGCACCTGCCCGAGCGGAGACTCGGGGTCGGCGGCAGGGAGGGCCGGCGGCCGCCGGGCCGTGCCGACCAGGGCGCTGGCCACCAGCTCGTCCCAGCTCATACGAGCGGCGTGAGGGCGCGGTCGGCCCAGACGGCGAGGGCGCGCAGCGCCCCGTCCTGCCACTCCCCGGCCACGCCCACCGGCCGGCCACCCGAGACGGCGACCAGCGTCCACCACGCCGGCTTGTCGACCAGCAGCCGCACCGCGGCACCGGTGCGGTCGCGCACGCGCCCGCCGTCGGGGAGGGGGACCACGTCAGAGAGGACCATCGGGAGCCGGTCCAGCCAGGGGTTGGCCGCCAGGGCCCGGGCGTGCCCGGCCAGGGCGTCCTCGACGGTCGACGAGCCCTCCCAGTCCGACATGGGCTCGGCCTCGCCGTGGGCCCGGGCCAGCAGGGCCCGCTGCGGCCAGGCGCCCGGGAAGAAGGCGAGGTCGGCGTCGACCGTCGTGCCCAGGCCCAGCGCGGAGGGAAGCGGGTCGTACGGGGACAGGAACTCGAGGAGCAGGGCGATCCGCCCGGTCTCCCGGCCGACCAGCCAGGTCCGGACGATCCGGAACCGCTCCTCGTCGGCGATCGACCGGGCCACCACCGACCAGCGGTCGCGCACGGGTGGCCCGGCCAGCACCTCGTCGCTGGTCCACGACCAGCCGGTGACAGCGCGAAGGTCGGCCTGGGTCTCGGGAGGCAGGGCGTCGAACCGGGACCAGGCCCGGGCCAGCAGGTGCAGGCGCCCGGCCTGGACGAGGAGGCGGCCGGGCCAGCCGTCCCCGCTGCGGACGATCCCCGCCATGCGCCGCACCTGGCCGCCCACGCCCGGCGCCTGGGCGTCGACCATGCGGGCGGCGACCTCGTCCCAGTAGCTGAACGGCCGGCCCTGGGACGACGCCAGCCCCTGCCGCACCAGGTCGCCCAGCCATAGGTCCAGCTCCTCGAGGCCGGCGCCGATCCGCGCCGCCCGCCCCGCCATCCGCTTGGCCCGGGCCTCGGGGTCGACCGGCTTCTTCTCCACCGCGTCCCGGGCCGCCCGCCGGGCCCGCCCGGCCAGCCACTCCTCGACCCACTCGGGGGCCTCGGCCGGCGCCACCGCGTCCGGGTGCGCCGCCCACAGCATGAGCAGCGCGAGCCCGTGCTTGCAGGGGACCTTCCGGCTCGGGCACGTGCACGAGGCGGCCGGCCGGCCACCCCGCTCGGAGGGCCGCTCGGGCCCAGCCAGGTCGATGGCCACGGAGTACCCCCGGATCTGCCCCCAGACCGCCCGGTCGTCGAAACCGGTCGACGACCACAGGCGGGGAGCGGCCAGCCCACGGGCGGCGACGACGGAGGAGCCGTCGGGGGCCAGCGAGGCGACCTGCTCGCTCGTCCAGGTGGGCATCGGCCACCACAGGGTAGAGGGCGGGCGTCTAGTGTCGGTGGCGTGGACGAGCCCGAGGGCGTGGCGCCCGAGCAGGAGCCGGCGCTGATCCACGGCGCCGTCTCGTCTCTCTCGAGAGGCCAGCTGGTGGTCCACCCGACCCGGGAGGGCTACTTCGAGCTGGCCCGCAGCCTCTACGGCGACGGCTACCGGATGTGCTCCGATCTCGCCGGCGTCGACTACCTGTCCCACGTCGGCCGCCCGCTGCCCGACGGCGTCCGGCCCGAGCGGTTCGAGGTGGTCGTCAACCTGCTGTCGATTGAGAACCGCCAGCGCATCCGCATCCGGGTGCAGGTCCCCGAGAGCGACCCCACCGTGCCCTCGCTCTTCGAGCTCTATCCGGGCACCGAGGCCATGGAGCGGGAGGCCTACGACATGTTCGGGATCGTCTTCACCGGCCACCCCGACCTGTCCCGCATCCTCATGCCCGACGACTGGGAGGGCCACCCGCTCCGGAAGGACTACGGCGTGGGCCGTATCCCGGTCCAGTTCAAAGGAGCACCTCCCGCGAGATGAGTTCTTCCACAGAACTGTCGGAGGGGGCGCAGGAGCTCCAGCCCGCCTCCCGAACCGGAGGCCTCGAGTACCTCCGGGAACGGGGCTGCGTGCTGCGCATCCCCCACATCCCCGAGGACGTCGACGAGGTCGCCACCGACGACGACACCATGATCGTGAACATGGGCCCCCAGCACCCGAGCACCCACGGGGTGCTCCGCGTGATGATGGAGCTCGAGGGTGAGACCGTGCTCCGCTCGAAGCCGGTCATCGGCTACCTGCACACCGGGATGGAGAAGACGGGCGAGGACCTGACCTACCTCCAGGGCCCTACGAACACGACCCGCATGGACTACGTGTCGCCGCTGTTCATGGAGCTGGTCTTCTCCCTCGCCACCGAGACGCTCCTCGAGGTCGAGATCCCGCCCCGGGCCACGTGGATCCGGATGCTCATGTGCGAGCTCAACCGGATGTCGTCCCAGTTCCTCTGGCTGGCGACCAACGGCATGGACCTGGGCGCGGTGTCCATGATGCTCTACGGCTTCCGCGAGCGGGAGGCCATCCTCGCCTTCTTCGAGAAGTGCAGCGGGCTGCGGATGAACCACAACTACATCCGCCCGGGCGGGGTGGCCGCCGAGCTGCCCGACGACTGGCGCGACGACGTCCTGCGCATCCTCGAGATGGTCCCGGCGCGGCTCGAGGAGTACGACACCCTCCTTACCGGCCAGCCCATCTGGCAGGAGCGGACGCAGGGCGTGGGCGTGATCACCGCCGAGGAGTGCCTGGCGCTGGGGGTCACCGGCCCCATCCTCCGGTCCACCGGCCTGCCGTGGGACCTCCGCAAGGACCTGCCGTACATGTACTACGACCAGGTCGACTTCGACGTCATCGTGGGCACGTACGGCGACACCTTCGACCGCTACGCCATCCGGCTCAACGAGATCCGCGAGTCGGTCAAGATCGTCTATCAGATCCTCGAGAAGATGCCCAAGGGCGACTACCGGGTGCAGGACAAGAAGGTCACTCCTCCGCCTCGCCACCGCATCGACGAGTCGATGGAGGCCCTGATCCACCACTTCAAGATCTTCACCGAGGGGTTCCGGGTGCCCGAGGGCGAGGTCTACGTCGCCATCGAGTCACCCCGCGGCGAGCTGGGCTGCTACCTGGTCTCCGACGGCAGCGCCAAGCCCTACCGGATGCACGTCCGCGGCCCCTCGTTCGTCAACCTCCAGGCCCTGCCCCACATGGTGGCCGGCGGCCTGGTCGCCGATGCCGTGGCCGTCATCTCCAGCATCGACCCCATCATGGGGGAGGTCGACCGCTAGAAGCGGTCGACGGAAAGGCGTCGACCGCCCTCCGGGCGGGCTCAGCCCGTTCCGGCCAGCCAAGCCTTCGCCGCCTGCCCGCGCCTCACTTTCCGGGCCTGGGAGTACCGCCACGGTTCTCGCAGGCCCGGAAAGCTCTCACACGGTCGCCACCGGGGCGGGGGCGACGGTGGGATCGCCCCGGCGGGCCCAGCGTTGGCGCAGGCGGAACGGCTGGCGGCGGGGGCGGCTGGTGCCGGAGTAGGTGGCGAGGATGTCGTTGAGGGCGTCGCTCATCAGGTTTATGCCGAGGACGGCGACGGCGATGGCCAGGCCGGGAAAGACCGACATCCACCACGCCACCCGGAGGAAGCGCTGGGCGTTGCTGACCAGGTAGCCCCAGCTCATGACCTCGGGGTCGCCCAGGCCCAGGAAGCTGAGACTGGCCTCGAGGATGATGATCCGGGAGCCGGTGAGGGCGATGACCACCATGGCCGTGGGCAGGACGTTGGGCAGGACGTGGCGCAGGACGATGCGGCGGTCGGTGGCGCCGATCGACCGGGCCGCCTCCACGAACACCCGGTCCCGGACCGACAGGACCTCCGACCGCGACACGCGAGCCAGGGTCGGCCAGGAGGTGAAGGCCAGCACGTAGATGAGGTTGTCGAGCCCGGCCCCGAACAGGGCGACGATCAGCAGGACCAGGAAGAACCGGGGGACGGACTGGAACAGCTCGGTCAGCCGCATGAGCAGGTCGTCGGCCCACCCGCCCCTGTACCCGGCGATGATCCCCACGCCCAGGCCGACGACCGAGGCGATCAAGACGACCCCGATGACGACGACCATCGACGTCCGGGCGCCGTGGACCACGGCGTCGAACACGTCGCGCCCGAGGTTGTCGGTGCCCATCCAGTGCCGGCCCGACGGTTCGAGCAGCGGGTCGCCAACGGTGCGGAAGGGGTCGCCGGGGGAGATCACGTCGGCCAGCAGGCCGGTCACGACGACGAGGAGGGTCAACCCCAACCCCACCATGCCCGCGGGATGCCGGACGTAGTTGCGGACGGCGACCCGCCACCGGTGCGGCGCCTGGGCCTCGGCCAGAGGCGCACCGCTCGGCAGGGCGAGCTCAGCGGTATCGGATACGTGGGTCGACACGGGAGTACAGGAGGTCGGTGAGGAGGTTGGCCACGACCAGGCTGAAGGCGACGACCAGGACCATGCCCAGCAGGACGGGGTGGTCCCGGGTCTGAGCCGCGGAGAGCACGAGCCGGCCGAGCCCCGGCCAGCCGAACACCGTCTCGACCAGCACCGCGCCCGAGAAGAGGAAGCCGATCCGGGTCCCCACCACGGTGACCACCGGCAACAGGGCGTTGCGCAGGGCGTGGCGGACGAGCGCTCCCGAGGGAGACAGGCCCTTGGCCTGGGCCACGCGGACGTAGTCGCTGCTCATCTCGGCCAGGATGCCGGTCCGGGCGATGCGGCTGATGAGGGCGACCTCGGACGCGGCCAGGACCAGCGCCGGCAACACGAGGTGGCGGGCCACGTCGGCGTAGTGGGCCAGCCCTCTGTAGTCGGCCCGGGCGGTGGTCATCCCCTGGATGGGGAACCAGCCGGTCCGGAAGGCGATGGTGAGCATGGCCAGCTGGGCCAGCCAGAACACCGGCAGGGCGTACCCGATGAGGGCGCCGGTGCTGACGGCCAGGTCGAAGGGCCCGAAGGGCCGGCGGGCGGCCAGGGCCCCCAGGGTGATGCCCCCCACGGTGGAGACCAGGAGCGCGGTCCCCATGAGCAGGAAGGTGGGCCAGAGCCGCTCGACGATGAGGGTCGACACCCGTTCCCCCTGGACGAACGACGTGCCCAGGTCGCCGCGGAGCACGTTGGAGGTGTAGGTCACGAACTGGACGTGCAGCGGGCGGTCGAGCCCGAACTTCTCCCGCATGAAGGCGTAGTACTCCTCGTTGCCGCTTTCGCCGGCCACCGCCACGACCGGGTCGCCGGGCGCGGCGTGGACGACGCCGAAGGTGACGACGAGGATGCTCGCCACCGCCGGCAGCACCTGGAGCAGCCGGCGGACGACGTAGCGCCTATTCATCTGTCACAGGTCACTTCCTACAGCTGGCTGCCTCGGCGAAGAGCCCGGTGTTCTCGTGGTTGAACCCGGTGCAGCCGGCGTTGAAGGCCCGGAGCGGGGCGCTCTCGACCAGCCACACGTAAGGAAGGTCGCGGACGAGGATTTCCTGCAGCTGGCGGTAGATCGGCGTGCGCCTGGCCTGATCGGGCTCGCGGGCGGCCCGATCGAGCAGCTGGTCGACCTCGGGGTTGGCGTAGCCGGCCCCGTTGCTGAAAGCGGTCGAGCTGATCTGCCGGGAGTCGACCTGGCGGCGGAAGCCGATCTCCGGGTCGTCGCCGTTGCAGTAGGAGGCGACGGCGGTGTCGAAGTCCCGCCGGCCGAACACGGCGGCGGCCAGCGTGGCGTTGTCCTCGGTCTTCACCTGCAGGGCGATGCCGACGTCGCGCAGCTGGCCTCGGATCTGCTCGCCATAGGTCGTCTGGTCACCGGTGAACCCGTGCCAGTCGATCTCGAACCGGGTGCCGTCGGGCACGTTCGGGACGCCTCGCGCCACCCGCACGCCGCCGCCCTCGTCCTTCCAGCCCACCTGGTCCAGCAGGGTCCGGGCCCGGTTCACGTCGAAGTTGGGCAGGTTCAGCCCGGTGGCGGCGGCGAAGGTGATGCCGCTGTTGATGGGCGACTGGGCCACCTTGCCCTGGCTGAAGGCGACGGTGCGGAAGGCCTGCTCCCTGTTGATGGCGTGCCAGACGGCCTGACGGGTGCGCAGCTCGGTGAAGAACCCGGGCCGTCCGGCCGGCGGCCTCATGTTGAAGATCATGGTCGTCGTGCAGTTGCCCCCACCCGAGCCGCGTGGGGCGGCGGCCGTGCCCACGTCGCGGACGGCCTTGATCCGCTCGACGTCGGCGTTGGGAACCGTGCCCACCCAGTCGACCTCCTTGTTCTCGAGGGCGAGGAGCTGGGTGCCTTGGTCGGGGATCACCCGCTGGATCAGGCCGTCCAGGTAGGGCAGGCCCGGGCGGAAGTAGTTGGGGTTCCGGGACATCCGGATCTCCTGGACGGTGTAGGAGTCGAGCTTGAAGGGGCCGGTGCCGATGGGCTGGCGGTTGGCCGGGCAGCCGGCGGCGGTGGCCAGGTCGGCGCACCCCTCGTAGACGTGCTTGGGGATGATCGGTGCCTCGGTGACGTTCAGCTGCTGGAGCAGGGGGGCGTAGGGGTTGGGGAACCGGAAGATCACCGTGCGGGGGTCGGGGGCCTCGATGGCGACCTGGGCCGAGCCCATCGACGCCTGGGTCCGGGAGTGCAGCCGGAGCAGGGCCCGCTCGAAGGTGAACTTGACGTCGTCGGAGGTGAAGTCGCGGCCGTCGTGCCACTTCACGCCTTGGCGCAGGGTGAAGCGGTAAGAGGTGCCGTTGCCCTCGACGGTCCAGCTCTCCGCCAGCTCGGGCGTGATCTTGCCGTCGGCGCCCCAGCCGACCAGCCCGTTGAACATCATCTCCGAGGCAGGATGGACGACTCCGCTGGTGGTGATGGCCGGGTTCAGGTGCCCGGGGTCCGAGGTGATCGCCACCACGAGGGTGCCGCCCCGGACGGGCGCCGCCGTGGTCGTCGGCTGCCCGCCCTGGGCACCCGGCGTGCCGCTCTCCTCGTCGTCGCCACCGCAGGCAGCGACGACGAACATCATGGCCAGGACGGCCGCCACGAGGCGCTTCTTCATCTTGTTCCCCCAGACGTTTTTGCAGTGCGCAATTCACGCTACTACCCAGGCGCGATACGAGGCGGTCAGCGGGTGGGCCACCGCGCTAGGGTTCGGCCGATGGACCGCCTTCGGGTCGCACACGGGCGCTGATGGCCCGGCTGACGGCTGAGAACGTCCAGCGGGCGCGCCAGCTCATCGCCCTCTACCCCCAGTCGCGCTCGGCCCTCATCCCCATCCTGCACATCGCCCAGGAGCAGGACGGGTGGCTCACGCCCGACGCCATGGCCCACGTGGCCGAGCTGCTCGAGGTCGACCCGGCGGAGGTCTACGGCACGGCGAGCTTCTACGACATGCTCTTCACCCATCCGGTCGGGCGCCACCTCGTCTCCATATGCACCAACCTGGCCTGCCTGCTGAACGGCGCCGACGAGCTCCTGGAGCACGCCGAGGAGCGCCTGGGCATCGCCGCCGGCGGGACCACGCCGGACGGGGAGTTCACCCTCGAAGAGGTCGAGTGCATCGCCTTCTGCGGCGCCGCTCCCTGCCTGGCCGTGAACTGGCGGTTCTTCGGCAACGTCGGCAACGACGACTTCGACCAGCTGGTCGACGACCTCGCCGCCGGGCGGCTGGCCGACGACGTCCCACCCCACGGCACCCTCTGCCGGGTGCGCCGCCGGGTGGGCCTGACCGCCGGCGGCCCGCCGGGGACGGCCACCGACGAGGGCTCGAAGTCGCCCCAGGACACGGCCACGTGATCACCGACGCCGAGCCGATCGTCACCGCCCGCATCGGAAAGCCGCAGTCGTGGACGCTGCAGTCCTACCTGGACAACGGGGGCTACGACGGCCTGCGCAAGGCCCTCACCATGGAGCCCGGCCAGGTGGGTGAGGAGGTCCTGGGCGCCAACCTCCTCGGTCGCGGTGGGGCCGGCTTCGAGGCCGGCAAGAAGTGGGGGATGCTGCGCAAGGCCCAGCCGGTCTACCTCGTCGTCAACGGCGACGAGAGCGAGCCCTGCACCTTCAAGGACCACATGCTCCTGGAGGAGGACCCGCACCAGGTCATCGAGGGGACGCTCATCTGCGCCTACGCCGTCGGCGCGTCCCAGGCCTTCATCTACGTGCGAGGGGAGTTCGCCCTCGGGCTGGAGCGCCTCAGCGCCGCGCTCAACGAGGCCTACGCCTTCGGCGCGGTCGGCGGCAACATCCTCGGGTCGGGTTTCTCGATCGACGTGGTCGTGCACCCGGGCGCCGGCGCCTACATCTGCGGTGAGGAGACGGCGCTGCTGGAGAGCCTGGAGGGCAAGCGGGGGTACCCGCGCGACAAGCCGCCCTACTTCCCGGCCGCCATCGGCCTCTACAAGGCGCCGACGATCGTCAACAACGTGGAGACGGTGTCCAACCTGCCCTGGATCGTGCTGAACGGGGGCAAGGCCTTCGCCGGCCTGGGGGTCGGGCGCTCGGCAGGTACCCGGCTCTTCTCGCTCGCCGGCCACGTGAAGCGGCCGGCCAACTACGAGATCGAGATGGCCAAGACGACCTTCCGCGACCTCATCTACGACCCCAGGCTCGGCGGCGGGATCCGCGAGGACAACGAGCTCAAGGCCTTCGTCCCCGGCGGCGTGTCGGCGCCCTGGTTCGGGCCCGACCAGCTCGACATGCCCCTCGACCAGGACGCCGTCGGCAAGGCCGGGTCGATGCTCGGTTCGGGGTCCGTCGTGGCCATGGACGACACCACCTGCATGGTGCGGGCCGCCTGGCGGATCACCCGCTTCTTCCATCGCGAGTCCTGCGGCCAGTGCACGCCCTGCCGGGAGGGCGGTGGCTGGCTCGACAAGATCATGCGCCGCATCGAGCTGGGCGAGGGCCGAGAGGCCGACCTCGACCTCCTCCTCGACGTGTGCGACAACATCGCCCCCGGCCTGAGCTGGCCGCCCCAGAAGACGACGATCTGCGTGCTCGGCCCGTCCATCCCGTCGTCGATCACGTCCGGGATCAGGATGTTCCGCGACGAGTTCCTCGTCCACATCAAAGAGGGCAGGTGCCCCTTTGGCCGATGATCCCGTCCAGATCACCGTCGACGGCAAGGCCATGGAGGCCAAGCCGGGCGAGATGGTCATCGCCGCCGCCGAGCGCGGGGGCGTCTACATCCCCCGCTTCTGCTGGCACCCGCGCATGCGCCCGGTGGGGATGTGCCGGATGTGCCTGGTCGAGATCAAGGGGCCACGCGGCTTCGCCCTCATGCCGGCCTGCTACGTCCCGGTCGCCGACGGGCAAGAAGTCGTCACCGACTCGCCCAAGGTCAAGAAGGCCCAGGACGGCGTCCTCGAGTTCCTCCTCATCAACCACCCCCTCGACTGCCCGGTGTGCGACCGGGGCGGCGAGTGCCCGCTCCAGGACCAGACGTTCGCCTTCGGCCCGGGGGAGAGCCGTTTCGTCGAGGAGAAGCGTCACTGGGCCAAGCCCATCCCGATCAGCCCGCTGGTCCACCTCGACCGCGAGCGCTGCATCCAGTGCTCGCGCTGCACCCGGTTCGCCGACGAGGTGGCGGGCGACGCCATGATCGACTTCGTCGGCCGGGCCGACATGACCGAGGTCAACACCTTCCCGGGCCGGCCGTTCATCTCGAACTTCAGCGGGAACATCGTCCAGATCTGCCCGGTCGGGGCGCTGCTGGCCACGCCGTACCGGTTCCGGGCCCGGCCGTGGGACCTCGACGTGGTGGAGTCGACGTGCACGTTCTGCGCCGTCGGCTGCCGCATGGCCCTGCAGTCCTCGTCCAACCGCCTGATCCGCCACCTCGGTGTCGACAGCGACCCGGTCAACCACGGCTGGCTGTGCGACAGGGGCCGCTTCGGCTACGAGATGGTCGACAACCCGGCCCGCCTCCGCAACCCCCTGGTGCGCACGGGCGACCAGCTGGTCGAGGCCAGCTGGAACGAGGCCATGACCGCGGTCGCCCAGGGCCTCCGGCGGGTCCGCGACTCCGCCGGCGCCGACGCCGTCGCCGTGCTGGGGGGGGCCAGGCTGGCCAACGAGGACGCCTACGCCTGGGCCAAGCTGGCCAAGGGCGTGCTCGGGACCGACAACGTCGACTGCCAGATGGGCGACGGCCTCCCCGCCGAGGTCGTCCTCGGGCTGCCCCGCGCCACGATCGACGAGGCGTGCGGGGCCGACGCCGTCCTCCTCCTCGCCCCCGACCTCAAGGAGGAGCTGCCCGTCTTCTACCTGCGCCTCCGCGAGCAGGCCGTCGAGGGGAACCTCAAGCTCATCGAGCTGTCGCCCCAGGGGACGGGGCTCAGCACCCACGCCGAGCTCCGGCTGCGGTACCGGCCGGGCGAGGCCGCCGCCGTGGCCCGGGCGCTGGCCGCCGAGCGGGTCCCCGAGGAGGGTGCCGGCGGGGTGTCGGCCGAGGACATCGGGAGGGCGGCCGAGGTCCTGGCCGCCGCCGGGTCGGTCGTCATCGTCCTGGGCCGACCGTCGCTGGCCGAGTCGGCCGACACCATCGTCGACGCCGCCGGGGTGCTGGCCGCCGCCCTTCCGCGCGCCACGTTCCTCTCCGCCCTGCGCCGGGGCAACGTCCACGGTGCCCTCGACATGGGTCTGGCGCCCGGCATCCTCCCCGGACGGGTGTCGCTGGACGACGGCCGGGAGTGGTTCACCCAGGCGTGGGGACAGGTGCCCGCCTCCCGCGGGCTCGACGCCGGCGGCATCCTCGAGGCCGCGGCCGCAGGGCGCATCCAGGCCCTCGTGCTGGTCGGCGCCGACCCGGCCTGCGACTTCCCCGATCGCGCCCTGGCCGCCACCGCGCTCGCCAACGTCGGGTTCACCGTCGTCGTCGACCTCTTCGGCCCTACTCCCCCGGGTGGCAGCGGCTCCCACACCCGTGCCGACGTCGTCCTCCCCGTCGCCGGCTACGGCGAGCGTCCGGGGACGACGACCAACATGGAGGGCCGGGTCAGCCGCCTCAACCAGAAGGTGACCGCCCCGGGCACGTCCCGACCCGACTGGATGGTCGCCGCCGACCTGGCCCTGCGCCTCGGGGCCGACCTCGGCTTCGACAGCCTCGACGACATCGCCCTCGAGATCGAGCGGCTGGCCCCGTCGCACGCCGGGCTCACGCCCCAGCTGCTGGCCCGGCCCGGCTACCGCGACGGCGTGATGGTGCCCCTCGCCGACGGCCGTCCCACAGAGGCCGACCGGCCTCGGGAAGCCATCGAGGTCAGGGCCAACCAGGCCCACCTGGGGAACGTGCTCCCCGAGAACGACCCCGACTCCGACGCCCGCCTCGACCCGCTGGCCGGCGCGCCCGCGCCGCCGGTCGCCGCCCCTCCGATGGGCCGGCCGCCGGTGATCCGCTTCCGCCCCGGGGCGGCACCCCCGAAGGCGCCCCCGGTCGACGCCTATTCCCTGCGCCTGGTCTCCGGGCGCAACCTCTACGACGCCGCCACCGCGGTGCAGCGCTCGCCGTCGCTGGCCCCCCTTGCCCCCGGTCCCTGCCTACGCGCCAACCCCGCCGACCTGGCCCGCATGGGCGTCACCACCGGCGACCGGGTCCGCGTCTCTTCGTCCAGGAAGTCGCTCGTCGTCGACGTGGCCGCCGACGCCAGGGTGCTGCGCGGATCGGCCGTGCTCGCCTTCAACGCTCCCGGCGAAGGGGCGGCCGAGCTGATCGACGCCACCCAGCCGGTGACCGACGTCCGCGTCGAGACGGTCAAGGCGACCTGAACGTGGGCGACCCGCTCTACGCCGAGGGCATCGACCTCACCGTCTTCCTCATCGTCGCCGGCAAGACCCTCGTGGTGTTCGCCTTCCTCCTGGTCTCGGTGCTGTTCATGGTGTGGTTCGAGCGCAAGGTCATCTCGGACATGCAGACCCGCATCGGCCCGGACAGGGCCGGGCCCTGGGGGATCCTGCAGACGCTCGCCGACGGCATCAAGCTGTTCTTCAAGGAGGACCTGCTTCCCGAGCGGGCCGACCGGCGCGTCTTCCGGCTCGCTCCGTACCTGTCGATCGTCCCGGCCTTCCTGGCCTTCGCCATCGTCCCCTTCGGCGGCACCATCTCCATCGCCGGACGGGAGACGCACCTCCAGCTGGCCGACCCTCCCGTCGGGGTCCTGTTCCTGCTGGCCGTGTCGTCGATCGCCGTCTACGGGATCATGCTCGCCGGATGGTCGTCCGGCTCGAAGTACCCGCTGCTCGGGTCGGTGCGGGCGTCGGCGCAGATGGTGTCCTACGAGGCGGCCATGAGCCTGGCCATCGCCTCGGTCGTGCTGGCCGCCGGGTCACTGTCGACGCGAGAGATCGTGATCGCTCAGGAGGGGTGGCGCTGGAACCTGTGGGTGCTCGGTGTGGTCCCGTTCGTGATCTTCATGATCGCGGCGACAGCCGAGACCAACCGGCCACCGTTCGACCTGGTGGAGGCCGAGCAGGAGCTGGTCGGCGGGTTCCACACCGAGTACTCGTCGATCACCTTCGCCCTCTTCTTCCTGGCCGAGTTCATGAACGTGGTCACCATGTCGGCCATCGCCGTCACCCTGTTCCTCGGCGGCCCGAACGGACCGGAGATCGGCTTCCTGCCCGACCTGTGGCCCGTGGTCTGGTTCCTGGGCAAGCTCCTGATCTTCCTGTTCGTGTACGTCTGGTTCCGCGCCACGCTCCCCCGTTTCCGCTACGACCAGCTCATGGACCTGGGCTGGAAGAGGTTGATCCCGCTCGCCCTCTACTGGCTGCTGCTGATCGCCGCCCTCCGCATCGGGCGCGACCGCGGGTGGGAGTGGTACTACGTCCTCGGTGTCGGAGCGGCCGCCGGCGTGTTGGCGTGGGGGGCGCTCAACGCCGCCCTCCGGCAGGCCGCGACGGTGGAGGCCGCGGCATGAGGAGGGACGCCTGATGGGATACCTCGACGGGTTCAAGGTCACCCTCAAGCAGATGTTCGAGGAGCCGGTGACCAACAAGTACCCGGACGAGAAGCGGCCGAAGCCCGAGCGCTTCCACGGCCGCCACGTCCTCAACCGGTACGAGGACGGCATGGAGAAGTGCATCGGCTGCGAGCTCTGCGCCGGGGTGTGCCCGGCCCGCTGCATCTACGTGCGCGGCGCCGACAACCCGCCCGAGGCACCCGTCTCCCCCGGCGAGCGCTACGGGTTCGTCTACGAGATCAACTACCTGCGCTGCATCCACTGCGACCTCTGCGTGGAGGCCTGCCCCACCGAGGCCATCACCGAGTCCAAGCTCTTCGAGTACTCCTTCACCGACCGCCAGGACGCCATCTACACCAAGGCCGAGCTGGTGGTGGACGACAAGGGCCATCCCCGCCACCTCCCGTGGGAGGACTGGCGACCGGGCGACGAGCAGCACACCTCGGCCTGGGTCCGGGCCACCGCCCCCAACGGCTCGGCCGCCTACGAGGGACGCGTGGGCTGGTCCGCCGAGCTCGGGTTCGGCGTCCGCCCGCCGGAGAAGGGCCAGACCGTCGCGGCCGAGAGCGGGCAGCAGACGGCCGAGGAGCACGCCGCCGTGCCCGAGAAGGAGAACAAGAAGCGGTGATGGACTGGCTCGTCTTCGTGGTGGCCGGGGGCGCCGCCCTGGCCGGGGCCCTGGGCGTCATCCTGTCGTCACATCCGGTGCACTCCGCCCTCATGCTCGTGCTCACCCTCTTCGGCGTGGCCGTGCTCTTCGTGGCCCAGGAGGCCCACTTCCTGGCCGCCGTGCAGGTGATCGTCTACGCCGGCGCCATCGTCGTCCTCTTCCTCTTCGTCATCATGCTCCTCGGGGTCGACCGTGAGGAGAACCTCCGCGCCGAGCCGCTTCGTGGACAGCGACCGCTCGCCTACCTCGCCGGCGTGGGCGTCGTGGCCGCCATCTTCCTGCTGGCCCGCACGGCGTGGGTGTCGGGGGCCGAATCTGTGGCCGGCGCCGCCGACGCCCCGGGGGGCAACGTCGAGAACCTGGCCCGCTCCCTGTTCACCCGTTACCTGCTGGCGTTCGAGATGACGTCGGTCCTCCTCGTCATCGCGGTGGTGGGCGCCGTCGTCCTGGCCCGCCACAGCCCCTCGTCCGGCATCCGCGACTCCGGGCAGGACTCATGAGCGGAGCCGCGGCCTCGTGGGCCGGCGGGCGAAGCGACTGGGAGGCACAGTGAGCGTCCCCGGGGCCTGGTACCTCGGCCTCGCCGCCATGCTGTTCACCATCGGTGGCGTCGGCCTGCTCGTGCGGCGCAACGTCCTGATCATGTTCATGTGCGTGGAGCTGATGCTCAACGCCGTGAACCTCACGTTCGTCACCTTCGCCCGCATGCTCAACGACATCGGCGGCCAGGTCGTCGTGTTCTTCGTGCTGGTCGTGGCCGCCGCCGAGGTCGTGGTCGGCCTGGCCATCATCGTCTCCATCTTCCGTCGCCGCAACGAAGCCACCGCCGACGACGTCTCGCTCCTGAGGGGCTGAGGCGAATGAGCGAAGCGACTGAGCCGGGGCCCGAGCGGCCCTCTGAGCGGGAAGCCTGAGGCGAATGAGCGAAGCGACTGAGCCGGGGCCCGAGCGGCCCTCTGAGCGGGAAGCCTGAGGCCGGCCCCCGCCGATGATCCACGCCGTCTGGCTCATACCCGCCCTCCCGCTGGCCGGGTTCCTCATCCTCTTGGCCGCGGGACGGCGCCTGGGCGACCCCAAGGCCGGGTACCTGGCCACGACGATGATGTTCCTCTCGTTCTTCGTCGCCGTGGGCGTCTGGATCGACCTCATGGGACGGGAGGCGGACGACCGCCTCTTCGAGCAGGAGCTGTTCTCGTGGATCCCCGCGGGCGGGCTCTCGGTCGACATCGGCTTCTTGGTCGACCCGCTCTCGGTCACCATGGCCCTGTTCGTCACCGGGGTGGGCGCCCTCATCCACCTCTATGCCGTGGGCTACATGTACGGCGACGAGCGCTTCCCGACGTTCTTCGTCTACCTGAACCTGTTCGCCTTCGCCATGCTCATGCTGGTCCTGGCCAACTCCTTCCTGCTCACCTTCCTGGGGTGGGAGGGCGTCGGCGCCTGCTCCTACTTCCTCATCTCGTTCTGGTTCGAGCGGCCGACCGCCGCCACGGCGGGCAAGAAGGCCTTCGTCGTCAACCGCATCGGCGACTTCGGGTTCATGCTCGCCATGTTCCTGATCTTCGCCACCTTCGGTTCACTCAACTACGTGCCCGTGCTGGCCGAGGCCGGCACCCTGGCCAAGGGGACGGCGACGGCCATCGCCCTGCTGCTGTTCGTGGGCGCGGTGGGGAAGTCGGCCCAGCTCCCGCTCTACGTGTGGCTCCC
>DATAAD010000125.1:0-2248 GCA_036260295.1 Acidimicrobiales bacterium
CCGACCTGGTCCAGCTCCCGCACGGCCTCGATGGTGGCCAGCCAGTCGGCCACCATGTCGTCGGTGCTGCCCTCCCGGGACCACTCGGCCAGGAAGGCGCCGAACAGCTTGATGTCGTCGTCGGGCCCGGGCCCCCGGCGACCGCCGTGGCCGGGGGCGTCGATGGACGCCACCGCCAACCGGTGATCGCCGGCCAGGCGCCGGCCGAGGGCCAGGAGGTAGTCGACCCGCTTGTGCCGGGTCGCCCCGTGGCCGAGGAGGACCAGCGGCCGGGGCCCGGGCTCGTCGCTGTCCGGCAGCCACAGGATCCCCGGCACCACCCGCCCCTCGACGTCGACCTGGAACGCCCGCTCCCTGACCCCCTCGGAGACGTCGCCCTCGCCGTCCCAGCGCATGGGGGCACGCTACCGACCCGCTAGCCTCCCGTCCGATGCGCTCCCACGTGGAGGTGCTGGCCCGGGCCGCCCGGGCCGTCCACGGCACGGGTGAGATCGCCGAGAAGCTCGACTGGGTCACCGACCAGGCCCGCTCGGTGACCGGAGCGTCCTTCGCCGCCTTCGTCGGGCTGGGCGACCAGGCCGACATGGTGGCCGCCGCGGGTGTTCCCGTCGGGGAGATCGACCGGTTCGCCCGCCCGGCCCTGGCCCGGCTCGTCCGCCCCCAGCCGGCCACGCCGGCCGTCCTCCGCTCCGCCGACCTGGCCCTCGACCGGCGCCACCGCCGCCTCCTCCAGCGCCTCGAGCTGCCCGAGGACGCCAGCTGCCTGGCCGTGCCCGTCTTCGGCGGCGACGGGATGCCCCTTGGGGCCCTCCTCCTCGTCCACCCGCGGCCCGACCGGTTCGATGCCGAGGACGAGGCCACGGTCATCGCCCTCGGCGAGCACCTCGGCGTGGCCTTCGACAACCTCCAGACCATGGAACGCCTGGCCGAGCTCCAGGCCGTCCAGCGGGAGATCGTGCACCAGCTCCAGGAGGCGGTGCAGCCCCCGGCCGTGGTGGCCGAGGCCGCCGAGCTCGGCGTGCACTACGTCTCGGCCGACCCCAGCTCCCCGACCGGGGGCGACCTCTACGACTGGCTCGTCCTCCCCGACGGGGACCTGCACCTGGCGATCGTCGACGTCATGGGCAAGGGGGTGGCCGCCACCAAGGAGGCGGTGAGCGTCTGCCACGCCCTGCGCCTGCTCACCCTCGAGGGCTGCCCCATGGACCAGGTGGTGGCCAAGGCCGACACCCTGACGACGGCCCAGAGCCCCGACCTGGTGGCGACGGTGATGGTCGTCCGCTACCGGCCCTCGAACGGGCACGTGTGGCTGGCCGGCGGCGGCCACCCTCCCGCCCTCGTCATCGACCAAACCGGTGAGGTGCACCTGGTGAGCGCGCCCGGCATCCCCATCGGCTACCCGGGGGCGGGGACGACGTCGCTGGTCGAGCTCACGCTCGGCCGGGGAGACACGCTCGTGCTCTACACCGACGGCCTGATCGAGGCCACCAAGGACATCCTTAGCGGCTTGGAACGCATCACCCGGGCCGCGTCGGAGACGGCCCGCTACCCCGCCCGGCACCTGGCCCGGGCCCTGGTCGAGCGGTCGCTCTCCGGCGCCAAGCGCCGCGACGACTCTCTGGCCCTGGTCCTGCGCCGCCGTATCCCCCCCGGCGCCGTCGGCAGCCCCCCGCTCGGCGCCTTCGAGTACCGGTTCTCTCCCACCCTCGCCACCGTCCCCCTGGCCCGCCACCTCCTGGGGGACTGGCTGGAGCACTTCCCCCTCGACGACGCCGAGCGGGGCGACCTGCTCCTCGTGGCCTCCGAGCTGTGCTCGAACGCCGTCCGCCACGCCAGTGGCACGCCGGGGGCGCTGGTCATCCGGGCCTGGGCCGACGGCGACGCCGTCGTGGTCGAGGTGGAGGACGACGGGGCCGGGATGGAGCTCGACCACCGCCCCGAGGACCCCGACCTCGACGCCGAGCAGGGGCGCGGCCTCTACGTCGTCCGGGCCCTCACCGACGACCTCACCGTGCGCCGCGTGGGGGAGCGCACCGTGGTGCGCGCCGTGCGCCGGGCCGTCCTACCCGCTTAGGAGGGTCGCCCCCAACGCCTACTCGGCCAGCAGGTCCGGGGGCTCGACGGAGTCGACGGGCTCGGCCGGGTCCACGGACGCGTCGGGGTCGGGCGGGTCGGCCAGCAGCCCGTCACCCACGCCGTCGCTGCCGGGCGGGATGTCGGTCGGTCCCACGTCGCCCACGATGTTCGG
>DATAAD010000126.1:0-19056 GCA_036260295.1 Acidimicrobiales bacterium
GAACCCCAGCACCTCGTCGCAGCACCCCTCGAAGTTGGCCGCCCACCGGCGGGCGTGGAACCCGCAGGAGGCGTGGGAGCTCAACCCGACGAGCAGCTCCTCGGCCACGTCCGACGGCAGCACCCGCAGGGCGCCCGGCTCGCAGAACGGGATGTGGCTGAAGTGGACGGCGCGCAGGTCACGGCGCTCCTGGGCCAGCCAGGTGCCGACCAGGGCCAGGTGGTAGTCCTGGATCAGCACGATGGCGCCCTCGGGCGCCTCCTCGATGACCGCCTGGGCAAAGGTGTGGTTGACCTCGCGGTAGGCGTCCCACGCCTCCCGCCAGCGGCGGTCCAGCCGGGGCCGGCGGGACAGGTCGAACAGGCCGTGGTGCAGGAACCAGAGCGTGGCGTTGGACACCACGTCGTAGGCCATGGCGTAGTCGTCGGGGTCCACGGCCAGCGACCGGAACCGGAAGCCCTCGGCTTCGATCACCCCTTCCTTGGCCGCCTCCACGTCGGCCTCGGTGCTGGCCGCCGACATCCACGTGGCCCCGATGTCGCGCACGAGCGGCCCCAGGCTCGACACCAGCCCGCCGCCCCCCCGCTTGGCCACGAGACCACCGTCATCGGCGAACGAGAACGAGATGGGCCCCCGGTTGGAGACGATGAGCACCGGCGGGTCAGCCACTGTCGGCCAACATAATCGGCGTGCTCGTCGTCGCCGCGCCCGACACGTTCCCGGGCACGGCCAGTGCCGCCGAGGTGGCCGCAGCCGTGGCCCGGGCGGCGATGACGGCTGGCGCGGCCTGTGACCTCGCCCCGGTAGCCGACGGCGGCGTGGGCACGCTCGAGGCCCTGGGCGGCGCGGTCCGGACGGCCACGGTGCGGGGCCCGCTCGGCGACCCGGTCAAAACCGAGTGGCGCATGCAGGCCGGCGGGACGGCGGTGGTGGAGATGGCCCGGGCCTCGGGGCTCTCCCTCGTGGGCGGGCCGGAGTGGAACGACCCGCTGCGGGCTTCGACCGCGGGGACGGGCGAGCTGATCGCCGCGGCCATCGACGCCGGCGCGTCCCGCGTCATCGTGGGCGCCGGCGGCTCGGCCTCGACCGACGGGGGCCTGGCCGCCCTCACCGCGCTCAACCCCGGGCGGCGGCTGCACGCCGGTGTCGAGCTGGTCGTGGCCTGCGATGTGCAGACCCTCTTCGTCGACGCCGCCGAGGTCTATGCCCCGCAAAAGGGGGCGACCGCCGCCCAGGTCGCCCTCCTTCGCCGCCGCCTCGAACGGCTGGCCCAGGTCTACCTCCGTGACTACGGGGTCGACGTCTCCGACCTGCCCGGCTCCGGTGCCGCGGGTGGCCTCGCCGGCGGGCTGGCCGCGGCCGGCGCCGTCCTCGTGCCCGGCTTCGACGTGGTCGCCGACGCCCTCGGCCTGCCCGAGCGGATCGCCGCCGCCGACCTGGTCGTCACCGGCGAGGGGGTGCTCGACGGCGAGTCGTTCGAGGGGAAGGCCGTGGGCGGGGTGGTCGACCTGGCCACCGACGCCGGCGTGCCCGTGCTGGTCGTCGCCGGCGACGCCGTCCCCGAGGAGCTCCCCGAGCTCCCGCCCTCCGTGGAGGTGGTGTCCCTCGTCGCCCGGCTCGGCGTCGAGCGGGCCGCAGCCGACCTCACCGGCTGCGTCGAGGAGGTGGTGCGAACCCATCTGACCTCGGTCGCAGGTTGACGTATCATGTGACCTTCATCCAGAGCGGTCGAGGGACCGGGCCCGTAGAAACCGCGACAACCAGCCGCCACCGAAGAGTTCGGGTGCGACCAGGTGCCAATGCCCGGAGCGATGAGGAGGAACTCTCTTGGCTGTAACGGCAGCGAGCTTCGTGAAAGGCCTGCGGTGTCGGGAGTGCGGCCACGCCTTTCCGGCCGAGGCGCTCCACGTCTGCGAGTGGTGCTTCGGCCCCCTCGAGGTGGTCTACGACTACGAGAAGATCGCCGCGGCCACGACCCGTGAGAGCATCGCCGCCGGGCCACCGTCCATCTGGCGCTACGCCAACCTGCTCCCGGCCGTCAACGACGGCGCCGTCGACCTGGGTGCCGGGTTCACCCCCCTGGTCCGGGCCGACCGCCTGGCCGCCGAGCTGGGCCTGGGCGAGCTGTGGCTGAAGAACGACACCCTGAACCCCACGGGGTCGTTCAAGGACCGGGTGGTCTCCGTCGCCCTGGCCCGGGCCCGGGCCATGGGCTTCAAGGTGGCGGCCTGCGCCTCCACCGGCAATCTGGCCAACTCGGTCGCGGCCCACGCCGCCCGGGCCGGGATGCGCCACGTGGTCTTCATCCCGGCCAACCTCGAGGCCGGCAAGGTGGTGACCACCGCGGTCTACGGGCCGTCGCTGGTCGCGGTGGACGGCAGCTACGACGACGTCAACCGGCTGTGCGCCGAGCTGGCCTCCGAGCACCCCACCTGGGCGTTCGTGAACGTCAACCTGCGCACCTACTACGCCGAGGGCTCCAAGACCCTGGCCTTCGAGACGGTCGAGCAGCTCGGGTGGGAGGCGCCCGACCACGTGGTCGTCCCCGTCGCCTCGGGCTCCCAGCTGACCAAGATCGCCCGGGGCTTCCGGGAGCTGCACAAGGTCGGCCTGCTCGACGACGAGCCCCACGTCCGCATCTCCGGGGCCCAGGCCGAGGGGTGCTCGCCGGTGGCCACCGCGTTCACCGAGGGCCACGAGTACATCCGCCCGGTCAAGCCGTCCACCATCGCCAAGTCGCTGGCCATCGGCAACCCGGCCGACGGTCCCTACGCCCTGGACGAGGTCCGCCGCAGCGAGGGCGGGCTCGAGGCGGTGAGCGACAAGGAGATCGTCGACGCCATGCTGCTGCTGGCCCGCACCGAGGGCATCTTCGCCGAGACGGCCGGCGGCGTCACCGTGGCCACCCTGTCCCGGCTGGCGGCCAAGGGCGTGGTCCGCTCCGACGAGCGGGTCGTGGCCTACATCACCGGGGCCGGGCTCAAGACCATCGAGGCCGTCGCCCCGGTGTGCGGCCCCACGGCCACCATCGCGCCCACCATGGACGCCTTCAACGCCGCCTTCGACGAGGGGGAGGCCTGACCATGGCCACCGTCCGCATCCCCACCCAGCTCCGCACCCTGTCCGGGGGCGCGGCCGAGGTCGACGTCGAGGGCTCCACCGTCGGCGAGGTCCTCAAGGCGCTCGACACCGCCCACCCCGGCTTCGCCCAGCGGCTGTTCGACGACAGCGGCGGCCTCCGCCGCTTCGTGAACGTGTTCGTGGCCGACGAGGACGTGCGCTTCTCCGACGGCCTCGACACCACGGTCGAGCCGGGCCAGACGGTGTCGATCATCCCCGCCGTCGCCGGCGGATAGCGTCTCCCCCGTCCCCTCCGGGACAGGCGAGGAGCTCCCATGACACCTGCGCGCCGCAACGGCCTCGCGTTCCTGATCCTGCTGCTGCTGGGCGCCGGCGTGGCCTCCGCCCTTCTCGTCGACGAGGACGACGAGACCCGGGAGACCGCGGCCCAGGCGCCGACCACGGCGACCACCGCCCCGCCGACGACCGGTCCCACCGCCGGTCAAGCGCCTCCAAGCACCCTCGACCCCGCCTCTCCGGCGGCCACGGCCCCGAACCCCACGACCCCCACGACCCCCACCAGCACCACCATGGCGGGGGCCACGGGGACCACGCCCACGACGTCCGCCGGCGGCTCGACCACCACGACGGCGATGACCCGCCAGCCTCGGACGGGTGGCTTCGACACCGCCCTTCCCGGCCTGGCCCTCGCCGCCCTCGGGCTGGTCCTGCTTCGTCTGGTCAATCCGCGGGCCCAACCGCACCGCGATTGACCGAACGCCTCCGCAGCCCGGTTGCGCAGCGCCTCCGCACGTGGTTTGCTGGTTAGCACTCGACAGTAGAGAGTGCTAACGGCTCCGGTCCCCCGGGCCAAGAGGAGGAAGCACACATATGCCGAAGATGATCGCCTTCGAGGAGACCGCCCGCCGGGCCCTGGAGAGCGGGATGAACCAGCTGGCCGACGCCGTGCGCGTCACGCTGGGCCCCAAGGGCCGCAACGTCGTCCTCGACAAGAAGTGGGGCGCGCCGACGATCACCAACGACGGGGTGTCGATCGCCAAGGAGATCGAGCTCGAGGACCCCTACGAGAAGATCGGGGCCGAGCTGGTCAAGGAAGTAGACAAGAAGACCGACGACGTGGCCGGTGACGGCACCACCACGGCGACCGTGCTGGCCTGGGCCATGGTGAAGGAGGGCCTGCGCAACGTGGCCGCCGGTGCCAACCCCATGTCGCTGAAGCGGGGCATCGAGCAGGCCGTCACCCGCGCCCTGGACGGCATCAAGGAGATCTCGGTCGAGATCGAGTCCAAGGAGCAGGTCGCCCAGGTGGCCGCCATCTCCGCCGCCGACCGCGAGATCGGCGACACCATCTCCGAGGCCATCGACAAGGTGGGCAAGGACGGGGTTATCACCGTCGAGGAGTCGCAGACCTTCGGCATGGAGATGGAGCTGGTCGAGGGCATGCGCCTCGACAAGGGCTACATCTCGCCGTACTTCGTCACCGACCCCGAGCGCATGGAGGCCGACCTCGAGGACCCCTACATCCTCCTCGCCGGCTCCAAGATCAGCGCCGTCCGCGACCTCCTGCCCGTGCTGGAGAAGGTCATGCAGTCCGGCCGCCCGCTGCTGATCGTCACCGAGGACGTGGAGGGCGAGGCCCTCGCCACCCTCGTCGTCAACAAGATCCGGGGCACGTTCAAGTCGGTGGCGGTCAAGGCCCCCGGCTTCGGCGAGCGCCGCAAGGCCATGCTGCAGGACCTCGCCGTCCTCACCGGCGGCCAGGTCATCACCGAGGACGTCGGCCTCAAGCTCGAGAACGTCACCCTCGACATGCTCGGCCGGGCCCGCAAGGTCACCGTCACCAAGGACGAGACCACCATCGTCGAGGGCGCCGGCTCCCCCGAGGAGATCCGGGGCCGGGTGGCCCAGCTCAAGGCCGAGATGGAGAACACCGACTCCGACTACGACCGGGAGAAGATCCAGGAGCGCCTGGCCAAGCTCTCCGGCGGTGTGGCCATCATCAAGGTCGGAGCCGCCACCGAGGTCGAGCTGCGTGAGAAGAAGCACCGCATCGAGGACGCGGTCAGCACCACCAAGGCCGCGGTCGAGGAGGGCGTGGTCCCCGGCGGGGGCGTGGCCCTGCTGCGGGCCCAGGCCAAGGTGAACGAGCTGGCCGGTTCCCTCGTCGGCGACGAGGCCACCGGTGCCAGGATCGTCGCCCGGTCCCTCGAGGAGCCCCTCAAGCAGATCGCGGTGAACGCCGGCATGGAGGGCGGCGTGGTCGTGGAGCGGGTGCGCAACCTCGACGGCCCCACCGGCCTCAACGCGGCCACCGGCGACTACGAGGACCTGTTCAAGGCCGGCGTGATCGACGCGGCCAAGGTCACCCGGTCCGCCCTGCAGAACGCGGCGTCCATCGCCGCCCTGTTCCTCACCACCGAGTGCGTCATCGTCGACAAGCCCGAGGAGAAGGTGGGCGCCGGCGCAGGTGGCGGGATGGGTGGCATGGAGGGCATGGGCGACTTCTAGGAGCCGCTCCCATGTACGGCACGCAGCCCCGGTCCCGATGGGCCGGGGCTGCTGCGCGCTACCATCCCGCGGTGACCATCTCGAAAGCTCGACTTTGTGCCGTCGGACTCTTCGTCGCTCTCCTCGCAAGTGCATGTGGTGGTGACGATGGCGGCCTTTCGGGTGCGAAGGCCGCGTACGTCGCTCAGGTCGATCCCATCTGCGCCGAGTTGCAGACCGACATCGGCACCCTCGGTGAGAACCCCGAGCAGCAGGCCCGGGACGTCGAGGAGGCGGTCGAGCGCATCAGGCGCGTGTCGAAGCCCCGGGAGGACAGCGAGCGCGCCGACGTCTTCATCGCGGCCATGGAGAACCTGTACCTCTCGCTGCAGGACGTCCACCAGTCCCGGCTGGTCAACGACCAGGCCCGGGCCCAGCGGGCGCTCGAAGGGGCACAGGAGAACGCCAGGCGGGTGGCCGACGCCGCCGACGAGTACGGCATGGTGGCCTGCGCCCAGGAGCTCTGATGGCCGAGCCGGTGACGTCCACCCGGGGCTGGGCGGTGCTTCACCTGTTCTGCACGCTCGGGCCGTTCACCGATGCCGAAGCGGTGGCCGCCGCGGTCAAGGCGGCCCAGGAGGGGGATCACCAGGTCGTCACCTTCGCCGTCCTCGGCCACAAGGCCGAGGTCGGCTTCATGGCCCTCGGCCCCGACCTCTGGCGCCTCCGCCGCCTGCAGGCCGACCTCGCCGCCGCCGGCCTGGTCGTCGTCGACTCCTACGTCTCCATGACCGAGGTGTCGGAGTACGCCCAGGGTGTGCCGCCCGAGCGCCTGGAGCCGAGGCTGCACCCGAAGCTCCCTCCCGAGGGCAAGCCGGTCATCTGCTTCTACCCCATGTCGAAGCGGCGCGGCGTGGCCGGGAACTGGTACATGCTCCCCTACGAGGAGCGGCGCGACCTCATGGAGAGCCATGGCCGCAAGGGCCGGGAGTTCGCCGGGCGGGTGGTCCAGCTCGTCACCGGCTCCACCGGCCTCGACGACTGGGAGTGGGGGGTCACGCTCTTCGCCGCCGACCCCGCCGATCTGAAGCAGTGCGTGTACGAGATGCGGTTCGACCCTGCCTCGGCGATCTACGCCGAGTTCGGGCCTTTCGTCACCGGACTGGTCGCGCCGGTGGGTGAAGTGTTGGCCGAGGTCGGTCGCGGGTAAAACGCGGCCCACGAAGAGGAGGTTGGGAATGAGAAGTCCTCGTGCGCTCCGTCTTCTCGCCGTCCTGGCGGTCGCGGCTCTTTCGCTCTCCGCCTGCGGCGACGACGGAGGAGACGACGAAACGACCGCCGGCCAGGCGGGAGGTGACCGCCGCACCTACTCCATCGCCTTCGTCGGCCCCCTGACGGGCGACAACGCCAACCTGGGCATCAACATCCGCAACGGGGCCAAGGTGGCGGTCGAGGAGGCGAACAGGGGCAGCGGGCCGAGGATCGAGCTCAAGGAGTTCGACACCCAGGGCGACCCCGCGCAGGCCACCACCTTGTCGGGCCGGTTCATCAACGACCAGTCGATCATCGGCATCGTGGGGCCCACCTTCTCCGGTGAGACCCGCGCCGTGATGCAGTCCCTGCAGGAGGCCGGGCTGGTCATGGTCAGCGCCTCGGCTACCAACGCCGCCCTCCCCACCGCGGTGCCGAACCAGACCGTCTTCCACCGGCTCGTCCCCGACGACGACGTCCAGGGCAAGGGCCTGGCGGACTACGTGAGGAAGGTGGGCGCCAGGCGGGCGGTCTACATCGACGACAACACCGAGTACGGCAAGGGCCTGGCCGACGGCACCCGCCAGCTGCTCGAGGCCGCCGGAGTGCCCACCATCGCCCGCGACTCCATCGACCCCCGGTCCCAGGACTTCTCCGCGGTGGTCAACCGGGTCCGCTCGGCCAACCCCGACCTCATCTTCTACGGCGGCTACTACAGCGAGGCCGGCCGACTGCGCAAGCAGCTGGTGGATGCCGGCGTGCGCGTCCGCTTCCTCAGTGGCGACGGCTCCCTCGACGCCGGGTTCGTCACCGCCGCCGGGGCGGCGGCCGCCGAGGGTGCCCAGATGACGTGCGCGTGCCGGCTGGCTACCGAGGACGCCGGCGGCAAGCTCGGCGAGTTCGCCCGGGCCTACCGGCAGCTGAACAACGCCGTCCCCGGTACGTACTCGACCGAGGGGTACGACGCGGCCAACCTTCTCATCAGCGGGATCAAGGACGGCAAGACCGACCGCCGCGCCCTGCTCGACCACGTCGAGAACCTGGGCACCTACGAAGGGGTGGGCAAGAGCATCAGCTTCGAGCCCAACGGCAACATCCGGGCCACCGGCGTGTTCGTCTACGAGGTCAAGGGTGGCAGGCTCAACTCCCTCGGGACCACCGAGGAGCTCAGCCGCTAGTCACTGACCACCCGCCCACGTAGGCGAAGGGAGCGACATCGACGCCTGCTTCTCCTGCCTGGCCGACCAGTTCTGGCCCCAGACCGTCGATGGTCTGACCCTCGGGGCGATCTACGCCCTGATCGCCCTGGGGTACACCCTCGTCTACGGCGTCCTGCGCCTCATCAACTTCGCCCACTCAGAGATCTTCATGGTGGGCATCTTCGCCAGCCTCTTCGCCATGCACGCCATCGGCCTCGATCCGGCCGACCCCGCCCGCACGGGCCTCAGCCTGGCCCTCACCATCGGCTTCGTCATGCTGGCGGCCATGGCCGCCTCCGGGGTGCTCGCGGTGGCCATGGAGCGCGTCGCCTACCGGCCGCTGCGCAGGAGGAACGCCCCCCGCCTGGCCTTCCTCATCGCCGCCGTCGGCTTGTCGTTCGTCCTTCAGGAGCTGTTCGCCCTGCGCTACGGGCGCAACCAGCTCGGCTTCCCTCGGGTGCTCGAGAAGAAGGAGCTGTTCTCCTTTGGCGGCGCCAACGTGCGGACCGACAAGGTGCTGGTGGTGGTCGCCTCGCTCCTGCTCATGGTCGCCCTCGAGCGGTTCGTGAACCGGTCGCGGCTGGGACGAGGCATCCGGGCCACGGCGCAGGACCCGTCCACCGCCGCCCTCATGGGCGTCGACATCAACCGGGTGGTCGCCCTGACCTTCCTGCTGGGCGGCATCCTGGCCGGAGCGGCGGGCACGCTGTTCGGCATCTTCTTCGAAGCGGCGCGCTACAACATCGGCTTCCTGCCCGGCATCAAGGCCTTCACCGCCGCCGTGCTGGGCGGCATCGGCAACATCCGGGGCGCCCTGTTCGGCGGGTTCCTGCTCGGGCTGCTCGAGAACTGGGGGGCTACCGTGCTCGGTGGCGAGTGGAAGGACGTGTTCGCCTTCTCGGTCCTCGTCCTCGTACTCCTGTTCCGTCCCACCGGGCTGCTGGGGGAGTCGCTTGCTCGCGCGCGTGCGTAGCGCAGGCGGTCGGGTCTCGTTCTCGCCGGTGGCCGCCGTCCACCGCTGGTGGGGGGCCCGCACCCCGGTGGCCCGCCTCGTCATCGGGCTCGGCCTGCTCGCCCTGGCCGCCCTTCTCCCCCTGGGGCTCGACCCGTACTGGCAGGGCGTCCTCTTCTACCCGGTCGGCATCTACGTGCTGCTGGCCCTGGGGCTGAACATCGTCGTCGGCCAGGCCGGGCTGCTCGACCTCGGGTACGTGGCCTTCTACGCTGTCGGCGCCTACACCGCGGCGAAGCTGACCACGGCCGAGGGGCTGTCGTCGTGGGGGGCGCTGCCCCTGGCCATCGTGATCGCCGCCGTGGCCGGCGTCGTGCTCGGCGCTCCGACCCTGCGCCTGCGGGGGGACTACCTGGCCATCGTCACGTTCGGGTTCGGCGAGATCGTCCACATCGTGGCCCAGAACTCCGAGTCGCTCGGCGAGGCGCGCGGCATTCCGAACATCCCCCACCCGGCCGGCCCCTTCCGCCTCGACCCCCTGCCCTACTACGAGCTGACCCTGGCCGCCATCGTGCTGGCCGTGCTCGTCATCGTGCGCTTGAACCGGTCGCGCGTCGGGCGCGCGTGGGCCGCCATCCGCGAGGACGAGGACGCGGCCGAGGCCATGGGCGTCCCCACCTTCCGCATGAAGCTGTGGGCGTTCGCCGTGGGCGCGGCGATCGGCGGCATCGGGGGGTGGCTCTACGCCTCGCGCGTGGGTTTCATCAACCCCGACAACTTCCTCTTCTTCCTCTCGCTGATCATCCTCTCGGCCGTGGTCCTCGGGGGCATGGGGTCGATCGCCGGGGTGATCGCGGGCGCCTTCGCCATCGCCTTCATCCCCGAGTACCTGCGGGAGGTGGCGGCGGGCGAAACGCTCACCCGCTGGCTCAACACCCTCATCGGCGGCAACGCCGGCGACATCACCGAGTACCGGGTCCTGCTCTTCGGCATCGCCCTCATCCTGGTCGTGGTGTTCCGTCCCCAGGGCATCCTGCCCAGCCGCCGGCGGGCGGCCGAGCTCGGCGCCGACGTGGTGGACGTCGAGGAGGAACCCGCGCTGGTGGGCGCAGCCGGCGACGTAGCCGCCGCCGACCTGGACCTGCGCCGGAACGGGGAGCGCCCGCCGGGTGCGCCCGTGCTCGAGCTCGACGGTGTGCGGGTGGCCTTCGGGGGCGTGGTCGCCCTGGACGGGTTCGACCTCACCGTGGGCGAGGGCGAGATCGTGGCCGTCATCGGCCCCAACGGGGCGGGCAAGACCACGTTCTTCAACGCGGTGACCGGCGTGTCCCGCCCGGCGTCGGGCGACGTCCGCCTCGGCGGCGAGAAGCTGGTCGGCCGGCACCCCCACGAGGTCACCGCCGCCGGCGTGGCCCGGACCTTCCAGAACATCCGCCTCTTCCCGGAGATGACCGCTCTCGAGAACGTCATGGTCGGCGTCGACGCCCGTCACCGCACGAGCGTCCCCGGGGCCCTGCTGGGCCTGCCCCGCCACCGGCGGGAGGAGCGCGAGGCGCGTGAGGAGGCCATGCGGCTGCTGGAGCTGGTGGCGATCGGCCACCGGGCCGGTGACCTGGCCCGCAACCTCCCCTACGGCGACCAGCGGCGCCTCGAGATCGCCCGAGCAGTGGCCACCAAGCCCAAGGTCCTGCTCCTCGACGAGCCCGGAGCGGGCATGAACCAGACCGAGAAGCGGGGCCTGGTCGACCTCATCCGCCGCCTGCGCGACACCGGCCTCACCATCGTGCTCATCGAGCACGACATGGGCCTGGTCATGGGCATCTCCGACCGGGTCGTCGTCCTCGACTTCGGCGAGAAGATCGCCGAGGGCCGGCCCGCCGACGTCCAGTCCGATCCCCGGGTCATCGAGGCCTACCTGGGCGCCCCCACCTGAGATGGCCGCCCTCCTCGAGCTCGACGACGTCGCCGTCCACTACGGCCAAGTGGCCGCCCTCAAGGGCGTCTCCCTCACCGTCGAGGAGGGGGAGGTCGTCACCCTGATCGGGGCCAACGGGGCGGGGAAGACCACCACCCTGTCCGCCATCTCCGGCCTGGTGCCGACCACGAGGGGCTCCATCAGGCTCGACGGCAAGGACCTGGGCCCCGTGGCCGCCCACGAACGGGTGAAGCTGGGCATCTGCCAGGCGCCGGAGGGCCGGCACATCTTCCCGGGGATGACGGTGATGGAGAACCTGGAGATGGGCGCCTACGCCCGCCGGGCCAAGCGGGCCGACCTGCAACCCGACCTCGACCGCGTATTCGACCTCTTCCCCCGGCTGGCCGAGCGGCGGGAGCAGCCGGGCGGCACCCTGTCCGGCGGCGAGCAGCAGATGCTGGCCATCGGCCGGGCGCTCATGGCCCGCCCCCGCCTCCTGCTCCTCGACGAGCCGTCCATGGGCCTGGCCCCCAAGCTCGTGACCCAGATCTTCGAGATCGTGGGCGAGATCAACGACCAGGGGACGACGGTCCTCCTCGTCGAGCAGAACGCGGCCCAGGCCCTGCAGCGGGCCGACCGGGCCTACGTGATGGAGGCCGGGCGCATCGTGCGGAGCGCCGAGGCGGCCAGCCTGCTCGAGGACGAGTCGGTGAAGGCCGCATACCTCGGCGGTTCGGTCACCTGACGAGCTGCGGCGGGCCGGTCCGGGTCCGCTTCAGCTCGAAGAAGCCCGGCATCCACGCCAAGGCGGAGACGTGGTCCCAGAGGGCGAGGGCTTCGTCACCCCTCGGTGCCGGCGACACCACCGGGCCCGAGACGGCGGCCGCGTCCTCGCCGTCGCGGAACAGGAGGACGGGTACGCCCACGTCCTCGCCCACCAGGTCGATGGCTTCGTCCATCGAGTAGCGGATGGCCTTGTCCCACCGCTCGTCGTCGGCCGCCTCGACCAGGTACCGCGGCAGGCCGCTGGCCAGGAGGGCCTGGGCGACAGCCGCACGGGAGACGTCACCTCGCAGGTGGAAGCGGATGCCCATCTCGGTGTACAGCCGGCCGATGGGAGCGTCGCCGTACTCGTCCCAGACGGCCTCGACCACGCGCAGGGCGCCGCGGCTTACGGCGGACGGCTCCCGGTACAGCGCGGGGATCTCGACCCCCTCGTTCTTGATGTCGAGGCTGTAGGCCCGCCACCGGACGGGCACGTTCCGAAGAGGAGCGACGTCGACCACCCAACGGGAGGTCATCCACGCCCACGGTCAGACGGGGTCGAAGAAGAAGTCCACGCTCGTCATCCTGAGCGGTCTACCCCCGGTACCGTGGGCCCATGCCCGATGTCGTCGCCCTGCGCGCCCGCCTGCGGGAGCTGGGCCGGGTGGCCGTCGCCTTCAGCGGAGGGGCGGACTCCGCCTTCCTGGCCTGGATGGCCAACGACACCCTGGGACGCGACCGGACCCTGGTGGTCACCGCGGTGTCGCCCTCGCTGGCTCCGTCCGAGTACGCCGACTGTCAGTCCCTGGCCCAGCAGTGGGGCCTGCGGTGGTCGGCGGTGCCCACGTCCGAGCTCGACCGTCCCGAGTACGTGGCCAACGGCACCGACCGCTGCTTCCACTGCAAGGCCGAGCTCATGGACGCCATCGGCCCCCTCGCCGCGGCGGAGGAGGCCACGGTCGTGCTCGGGGTGAACGTCGACGACCTGGGCGACCACCGCCCGGGCCAGCGGGCCGCCGGCGAGCGGGGCGCGGTGTTCCCCCTGGTCGACGCCGGCTTCACCAAGGCCGCGGTCCGCCTGGTGTCACGGGAGCTGGGGCTGCCCACGTGGGACAAGCCGGCCGCCGCCTGCCTGGCCTCGCGCATCCCCTACGGGACGCCGGTGACCCTGTCGACGCTGCACGGTGTGGGCCGGGCCGAGGCCGCCCTGCACCGGCTCGGGTTCCGTCAGGTCCGGGTCCGCCACCACGACGAGGTGGCCCGGGTCGAGGTGGAGATCGACGACCTGGCTGCCGCGCTCGCTCGGCGCGAGGAGGTCGTCGCCGCGGTGAAGGCGGCCGGCTACCGGTGGGTGACGTTGGACCTGGAAGGCTTCCGCTCCGGCAATCTCAACCCTTAGTCCGCCCGGTCGGCCGGCGGCGGTAGGAAGCCGCCAAAGGCGGCTTCCGGCCAGGAGAGATGGCGAGGGAGAGCCGGCTCTCCCGGCCGACCGAGCGCCATCAGCTCGCCGAGCAACCTCGGGTTGCGAGGGCGATGTCAGGCGCCGTACTTGGCCAGGCGGCCGGCCACGTTGAGCATGATCGGCATGAGCTCGCGGGCGGGGCGGCGGCCCAGGGCGCCCTGAACGCACCACCGCTCGCCGAAGCGGGTGACCTGGTCCCGGCCGACGCGGTTCCCGGCGAGCAGCACCGGCACCGGGTGCCACGAGTGGGCGGCCATCTGGCTGGGAGTGGAGTGGTCGCCCGTCACCGCGATCACGTCGGGCGACATGGACATGATCTGGGGGACCACGGCGTCGAGCGCCTCGATGGCGGCCACCTTGCCGGCGAAGTTCCCGTCCTCGCCGGCGGAGTCCGACGGCTTGTGGTGGAAGAAGAAGTAGTCGTAGTCCTCCCAGTGCTCCTTGAGGAGCACGAGCTGCTCGTCGATCGTGGCCGGCGGACCGACCACCTGCATGCCCACCAGGCGGCCGATGCCCCGGTACATGGGGTAGACCGCGACGGCCGCGGCCCGCAGCCCGTAGCGCTCCTGGACGGTGGGCAGCTGGCGGTGCGAGTCCAGGCCCCGCAGGAGGAGGGCGTTGGCCCGGGGTTGGTCGGCGAGGATGGCCCGGGCTTGGCGGTCGAGCTCGGCGACCACCTCCGCGGTGTGGGTGGCGGCCCGGGTCTGGGCCATGGGGTTCAGCGGGGGGCAACCCGTCATCTGGGGGTCGGTGTCGTCTACGTGGGGGTCGAGGTCGGGGCCGCGCAGGACGACCAGCACCCGGTGCTGGGCCTCGTGGACGAACTGCACGTCGACTCCGGGGATGGACACGCCCTCGTTGAGCAGGCGGACGACCTCGAGGGCCTCCAGGTCGGGGAGCCGACCGGCCCGGCGGTCGACGATGATGCCGTTCTCGTCGAGTGTGGCCAGGTTTCCGCGCGCGGCCACGTCGCCGGGCATCAGGTGGACGTCGAGACCGGCGGCCGACAGGGCGCCGCGCCCCAGGTGGTAGTCGAACGGCTCGTAGCCGAACAGGGACAGATGGGCGGGGCCCGAACCGGGCGTGATGCCCGGGCCCACGGGGTCGAGCATTCCCGTGGAGCCGGCCGCCGCGAGCTGGTCGAGGTTCGGGGTGTCCGCCTCCTCGAGCTCGGTGCCTCTGTCGGCGTCGGCATAGCCGCCCAGGCCGTCGAGGACGACGAGGACGATCTTGGTGGACGCGGGCTGAACGAGGGTGGCCAGGTCGAAACTCATGATCCCTCCAGCGTAGGGGAGCGGCCCGGCGCCCTCACTCGGGCTCAGCCGGACGCGGCCTCCATCAGGTAGCCCCGCGACCGGACGGTACGGATGGCCAGGCCCACCGGCCGCAGGCGCCGCCGCAGCCGCAGCACGTGGACGTCGAGGGCGTTGCGGCCGGGAGGGGCGGTGGGCCACCCGGCCCGGACGAGGAGGTCGCGGCTGGTCACCGTCCCCATGCGCTCGAGCAGGGCCCCGGCCAGCCGGGCCTCCAGCGGGGGGAGCGCCACCCAGGAGCCGTTCATGCGCAGCACGCCGAAGTCGTCCAGGACGGGTGCCGCCCCGCTAGCCAGGTGAGCCTGGCTCCGCACCGACAGGGCGTCGACCCGGGCCCGTACCTCCTCCTCGTCGGCCGGCACCCGCACCCAGTCCTCGAGGCAGTCGCCGACGGCAGGGGGCTCCTCCCCGGCCGGGACGAGGAGCAGGCGCGGGGCGCCCTGCCGGCTGATCCGGGTCCGCCGCCCTTCCTCCTCGGGCCACCGGAGCATGGTGACGTCCATCCCTGACGACGATAGAGACGAAAGGTTGCAAGGATGTTTCGCCGGGGTGAACTACGAATCGCTTGGCTAAGGTGGTCGGCACGCGGGCGTAGTTCAGAGGCAGAACATCAGCTTCCCAAGCTGAGAACGCGGGTTCGATTCCCGTCGCCCGCTCCCACACAGTCCTGATGGGACGGCATGCCGGCGCCCCTGCGGCGGCCCGGATCCAGTCCGATGGCCTGCCTGGGCCCCGGACGGGCCACCGCGGAGCTGTGCGACTCCGGTACATAGTGGCCACCGTGGCTCCGGTACCTGCCTGACACTTCTCGGTCGCGGTTCCGGTACCTGGGCGACAGTGGCTCCGGTACCTGCACGACACTCCTCGCCCTGAGCAGGGTCCACCATCTTCCGGTTGCCACCTTCTTCGCTGTGGTCGTTCGCGCCCACAGGTCCGAAGGAGGCCGGCCGTGCTCGTGGAGTTGGGGTTGGTGGAACAGCGCTACAAGGCGGTGTGCGAGGTGCTCGACGGCGCCACCGTGACCGACGCGGCCCGCCGCAACGGCGTGGTCCGCCAGAGCGTGCACGACTGGCTGCGCCGTTACGCGGCCGGGGGCCTGGCCCGGCTGGTCGACGGCTCGTCGCGGCCGCAGTCCTGCCCGCATCAGATGGCCCCCGAGGTCGAGGCCGCCATCCTCGAGAGTGGGGGATCCGCGGCGGCATAGGACACGGAATCGCCCACACTCGGCGCTCTCGCAGCCCTTCGTACGCTCGGTAGACAGACATGCGAGTTCCGGTCCGCGTACACAGAAAGCCGAACGGCAGGACCGGCCGAATCTCGGCTCGGTGGCGCCGCCGAAACCGGGCGACCTACGACAGCACCTTCACCGTGCTGCCGTAGCCCGTGCCCAGCGGCTCCTGGAGCACCATGTGCAGGAAGCCGAGCGCCTCGAGCTCGTGGGCGCGGGCGAGGGGCCCGGCGTCCACCGGTCGCAGGCCCCCATCGCTCACGAGCCTGCCGACCACCTCCTTGGCCCCGGCGTCGTCGGAGGCGATGAACACGTCGAGCGGCTGACCGGCGACCTGGCCCTGCGAGAGCGTCCCCGCGAACGTGGTGTTGAAGGCCTTGACCACCCGGGCCCCCGGCACCTTCTGGGCGATCTCCTGGGCCACGGAACCGGCCTCGATCTTCAGCGGCTCGAATGCCTGAGGGTCGATGGGGTTGGTGATGTCGACCACGACCTTGCCGTCGAGCTGGTCGCCGTAGGTGGACAGCACCTCGTCCACTGCGGCGTACCACACGGCCAGGACCACGACGTCGCCCGTGATCGGGTCGCCCACTGTGCCCGCCTGCACGTCGCCGGACAGCTCGGCGGCCACGGCCCGGGCCTTGTCCAGGGTGGTGCCGAGCAGGGTGACGCGGTGGCCGCCGGCCAGGGTGAGGGCGCCAATGCCTCGCCCCATGTTGCCCGTGCCGATGATGGTGACGTCCACGCCGTTGCTCCTTCCGCCCTGAGCCCTCGCCGGATGGGCAATGCTAGGTCAGTGACATCCCAAGCGGAGACGGCGGGAGGAGCGGTGCGGTACCGGCGGGTGCTCGTGCCCCTGGACGGTTCCAGGTTCGCGGCGGCGGCCCTGCGGACGGCCCGGGCGCTGTCGACACGATTCGGGGCCGAGCTCCATGCGGTGAGCGTCGCCGAGCACGACGACGAAGTGGAGGTCCTGCGCAGCGAGGCTGCGGCCGCGCTGGGCCCGGGCGCCGGGCCGGAGCAGATCCACGTGGTCGTCGGCGACGACGCCGCCGGGGCCATCGCGGCCACGGCCGCCGACCTGGGGTCCGCCCTGATCTGCATGTCCACTCACGGGCGTGGCCGGATCGTCGGCGCAGTCGTGGGCTCCGTCGCCCGATCGTTGTTGCAGGCGGCGCGAGAGCCGATCGTCGTCGTGGGGCCCGTTGCCGACCGCCCGCGCCCCTTCGCCGAGTCGGCGCCGCCAGTACCGCTGTCGGTGCCTCGCCTGGTCGCGTGCGTCGACGGGACGCCACCCTCGGAGACCCTGCTGCCCGTGGCCGGGAGGTGGGCCGACGCCCTGGGAATGTCCTTGACGATCGTCACCGTCGCCGAGCCGTCCCCGCCGCCCGTCCGCGCCGACGCCGCGTGGCATCGCCG
The DNA here is from genome assembly GCA_036260295.1 of Acidimicrobiales bacterium. Lineage (GTDB taxonomy): Bacteria > Actinomycetota > Acidimicrobiia > Acidimicrobiales > AC-14 > CADCTB01. The sequence goes on from DATAAD010000126.1 coordinate 17,073, forward strand.
CCATGGCCCCGAGGAGGATGCCGACGCCTACGCCGCCGGCCTAAGAGAGAGGTTCAAGGACGTCGCCGCCGAGGTGGACGCCAAGGTGGTCTACGACCCGATCAGCCCCGCCGACGGCCTGAGGACCTACCTCGACCGGCATCCCGCCGGCCTGGTGGCCGTCACCACCCACGCCCGGACCGGGCTCCGGCGGATCCTTCTGGGCGCCGATGCGGCGAACATCGTCCACGCCTCGACCGCCCCAACCCTCGTCGTCCCCTTGAGCGGGGGCTAGCTCGCCGCCTCCACCGTCGGCGGCACCTTGGCGGCGGCCCGGCGCTGGGCGGTCTCGGCCACCATCAGGCGGAACGCCTTCTCGGTCAGGGGGTAGGCGAGCATGATGCCGACGGCGGCCAGCATGACCACGGCGGGAATGACGCCGGCGGCGATCCTGATCGACGTCACCGCGTCGCCGGTCTGGGTCGCTGCCCCCGAGACGTAGCCACCGGCCCCGATGGTGTAGGCCGCGGCCGCCCCACCCACGCCCTGGCCCGCTTTCCGGGTGAAGGAGAGCATCGCGTAGCTGCTCCCCTCGGCCCGCACGCTGCTCCTCCACTCGCCGTAGTCGACGGTGTCGGCCTGGAAGGCGAAGATCAACGTGTTGATGACGCCCATCCCGAAGCCCAGCACGGCGAAGAAGACCAGCGCCACGGCGGGAGCCGACCCCGGCGCGACGGCGACCCCGACGCCTGCGGCGGCGCCCACGGCGCCGGACAGGACGTAGGCGCGCTTCTTGCCCAGCGCTTGAACGGCCTTGGGGACCACGGCCGCGGCGGCGATCATCCCTATCGTCTGCACGATGGTCATGGCGATGTAGAGGTCGGCGTTGCCCAGGACGTCCCGGGCGTAGTACACGCCGACGGTCTGCAACGAGAACAGCCCGGTGAGGAACAGCAGGCTGGACGCGCAGAGGATGACGAGCGGTCGGTTGTGCCCCATCATGCCCAGGGTGTCGCGCACGCTGATCCTCGCCGCGCTCCGAACGACGGTCTCCCGCGAGGTCGAGAAGCACAACAGGTAGAGGGCCATCCCGATGACGGCGAACACGATGGTCGTGACCGTCAGCGAGCGCTGCAAGTCCCCTGCCCCCGATATCTGCGGCGAGACGACCAATGCGATCAGGAGGATGGTGAGGCTGGCGGCCACGATGCGCGCCGTCGACAGCTTGGCCCGCTCGTCGGGGTCCTGGGTGATGGCTGCTCCGAGGGAGCCGTAGGGGATGTTGACGAAGCTGTAGCCGAGGGAGAACAGGGCATAGGACGCGTATGCCCAGACCACCTTGGCCCCGTCGCTCAGCCCGCCCGGGATGGAGAACAGGGCCACGAGGAGCAGGAGGAGCGGCGCCGAGGCGAAGACCAGGTAGGGCCGGAACCGGCCCCAGCGGGTGTTCGTCTCATCCACGGCCCGGCCCGCCAACAGGTCGGTGATGCCGCCCCAGACGCGCACGACGAGGAAGAGCGTGCCGGCGGCCGAAGCCGAGATGCCGGCCACGTCGGTGTAGTAGATGAGCAGGAACAACGAGGCCATCGAGAAGGTGAGGTTGTTCGCCACGTCGCCGCTGGCGTAGCCGACGTATTGGGGCAGTCCCAGCTTCATCGGCCGCACCCTCAGATCGGTGGGCTGGGTCGAGGATGGCGGCTGCGGGCCCGCGCCGCGGTCACAATGAGCTCGACGCACGTGTCCACGTCTAGGGCGGTCGAATCCAGCATCAGGTGGTACCAGGCGGGGTCTCGCCCGTCCACCCCGTAGACGAGGCTGACGTAGGAGACCCGGGCGCGATCCTCCGCCTCTTGGCGGGCTTCGGCCGTGGCCCGGTCGATGCCTTCGAGGGCCATGCGCTGGGCCACCCGGGCGTCCTGTGGCCCACCGAGGTAGACGTGCAGCGCCCACGGGACGGAACGGAGGATGACCATGCCCCCTCGCCCGACAGCCACGCCGCCCGAGA
>DATAAD010000127.1:0-42486 GCA_036260295.1 Acidimicrobiales bacterium
GTTGTCGTTGAGGATGATCAGCACCCGCCGGCCGCTATGGCCGAGGTTGTTGAGGGCCTCGTAGGCCATGCCTCCGGTCATGGAGCCGTCGCCGATGACGGCGACGACCCGCCGGTCGGCCTCGTGCTGGAGGTCCATGGCCATGGCCAGGCCGTGGGCGTAGCCCAGGATGGTGGAGGCGTGGCTGTTCTCCACCCAGTCGTGGGCCGACTCGGCCCGGGACGGGTAGCCGGACAGGCCGTTGGCCTGGCGCAGGCTGGAGAAGCGCTCCCGGCGGCCGGTCAGGATCTTGTGGACGTAGGCCTGGTGCCCGGTGTCCCAGAGCAGGAGGTCCTTGGGCGACTCGAACACCCGGTGGAGGGCGAGGGTCAGCTCCACCACGCCCAGGTTGGAGCCCAGGTGGCCGCCCGTCACCGACACCGACTGGACCACGAAGGCGCGAATCTCCCCCGCCAGCTGCTCCAGCTCGGCATGGTCCAGCCCCCGGAGGTCGCCCGGCCCGGTGATCGTCTCCAGAAGCATCCCGATCATCTCAACCTACCCTCGCCCCGCAGGTATCAGTAATCGGCCCCCCGCTACGGTGTGCGCCCGATGGACGCGGACCGCTTCCAGTACCTGATCCTCATGGGCCTGTGCCTGCTCATCACCCTGCCCCTGGAGTTCGTCTTCGGCGCCCGCGTGTGGCGCCGGCCCCGCCGCCTGGCCGCGGCCATGGGGATCCCGCTGGTCATCTTCGTGACGTGGGACGTGATCGCCATCGCCCGCGACCACTGGGACTACAACCCGCAGTACGTCACCGGCTGGGAGCTCCCGTTCAACCTGCCGGTCGAGGAGCTGACCTTCTTCCTCGTCATCCCCATCTGCAGCCTCCTGACCCTGGAAGCCGTCCGCAACGTCCTGGGGCGCGACTGATGTTTCGACCTCACTCGCTCGCGCTCGCTCCGTTCGGTCGAGTTGGTGGTGCTCGGCGTGGCCGGCTGAGCCGGCTCGGCCTCCGCCGTTCCTTCCTGTGGCCGTCAGCCGGAGCGGCGGCCTGCGGCGGCAGGGGCGGCCGCCGGCGTCTTTGGCGAGCGGGCTGACATGGAGTACACCTCGGCGTCGATCGTGGCCTGCGTGGTCGTGATCGCCGTCGAGCTCTTCTGGCTCAGGACCGGGCTGCTCCGGAAGCTCACCTTCTACGTCTCCTGGGCCATCATCCTGTTCTTCATGGTGTTGGTGGACGGGTGGCTCACCAAGCTGTCCGCCCCGATCGTCCTCTACAACCGGGACGAGAACAGCGGCATCCGGTTCCCCTGGGACATCCCCGTCGAGGACTACCTGTTCGGCTTCGCCCTCATCACCCTCACGATGCTCCTCTGGGAGCGGGCGGGTCGAGGCGAGCCAGACGACGGATCGAGTCGACGAACAAGAATCCTCCTGATCCGCCGACGATGACCACGTGGGCCCAGAGGGCGGGCAGGGCCAGGACCGGGATGCCCAGCCCCAGGGCGGTGAGAATGATGCGGGTCGGGCGCTCCCCCGGGGTGATCCGCTGCCTGCCCGTCACTCCGGCCAGCGAGGCGCGGGCCCGCACGTACTCCAGCCACCAGCAGGCGGCGACGGCGCCGACCGCCACCCATGCCCCTTCTCCAGCGGCGATGGCCAGGGCGGCGGGCAGGGCGGCGTCGGCCAGCCGGTCCAGAGCGGAGTCGAGGAGGAAGCCCACCTTGGTGGTCCGCCCGGCCTGGACGGCGACGGCGCCGTCGAGGGCGTCGAGCAGGCCGGAGAGGATCACGGCGGCGCAGGCGGCCGCCGGCCCCGCCCACCCCTCGATGGCGGCCAGGGGGACGGCGGCCAGGGCCGTCACGAGGGCGGCCACGGTGACGGCGTTGGGCGAGATCCCGGCCCGGGCCAGCGGCCGGGCCACCGCTGCCGCCCCCCGCAGCCAGCCGCCGACGAAGCCGGCGGGGGGCTCGGTGAGGTGCAGGGCGGCCCAGTCCCGCAGGTGCTCGTCGCCATCCATGTCGCGCCAGTACACCCCATAGGTGCGACCGGCGCCGGCGACGGCCGTCTCGCTGCTCGGGCTGGCCCGCATGGGCTGGGCCGCCCGCCGGTTCCTCGGCCCCAACCCCGCGGCCCCGGCCATCGACGTCCGGGTCGTCGTCCCGGCGCGGAACGAGGCCGCGGTGATCGCCGGCTGCGTGGCCGCCCTCCTCCCGCAGGCCACCGAGGTGGTGGTCGTGGACGACTCGTCATGGGACCGGACGGCCGAGCTCGCCGCCGCCGCCGGGGCGCGCGTCGTCCGGCTCGAGGACGGCCCGCCCCGCGGGTGGCTGGGGAAGCCCCGGGCCTGCGTGGCCGGGGCCGAGGGGGCCGGCACCGAGTGGCTGGCCTTCGTGGACGCCGACGTCGTCCTGTCCGCCTCGGCCCTGGCCACCATGGCCGCCGCCACCCGGTCGACCTCCACGAGCATCGTGGGCGGGCTGGAGTGCCGGTCGTTCTGGGAGCGCCTGCTGCTCCCCGAGCTCGGGCTGGTGCTGACCCAGGAGGGGTTCCCGCCCGGGTTCGCCAGCGGGCAGTGCTTCCTCGTCCGCCGCGACCACTACGAGGCGGTGGGCGGGCACGGCCACCCGGCCGTGCGGGGGTCGGTGGTCGACGACCGCGACCTGGCCCTGGCCCTGGGCGGCCACGACCCGAGGCTGGCTCCGAAGCTCATGACCGCCCGGATGTACTCCGGGTGGTCCGAGCTCCGGGCCGGCCTGACCAAGAACTCCGCCGCCCTTCACGCCAGCCCGGCGAGCCACCTGGCCTGGCTGCTGGCGCCGGTCGCCTCCCGCCGCCCGTGGGCGGCCATGGTCGTCAGCGCCGGTGGCCGGCTGGTGGCGGGCCAGAACCCGGCCTACGGCCTGCTGTCCCCGCTGGCCCGGGTCGTCCTGGCCGGGTTTCACGTCGAAAGTATCTGCCGGGCCCGCGCCCGGCTCACCGTCGTGTGGAAAGACAGATCAGTTCCGCTCAGGTCGGACGTCCAAACCGCCGATCCATCGAAGAAATACGGCGAGGAGAAGAGAAGATGACCGCAGAGAGGCGTCGGGAGCTGCGGAGGCTCGAGGGCTCGACTGTCAGCCTCGCCCTCGCCGACGGCTCCCGTCTCGACGACGTCAGCCTGGTCTCGGCCCACGGGCTGACCCTGTGGATCTTCGACAGCGGCGAGGACGTCTTCGTGCCGGTGTCCAAGGTCATCGACTTCTGGCCTGGCTCGCGGGTCGGCTCGGCGGCGTGAAGGCGTTGGTTCTCGAGCGCCACGCACCAGAAGGCCGCAGACGCGGGCGGACGGCCACGTAGGGCGGCTTTTCGCCGAGTTTCCCCCCCTCGCCCTGGCCGAAACTGTCTCACCCTCTGGGCATGCTGGTCCCGTGGTCACTGCCCTCGCACCTTCCGCCCCTACCGATGTCGTTCCCTTGCTCGTCGCCTACCGGGAGGCGGTCGGCACAGCGAGAGCGCTTCCACTCTTCGTGCGGGTTCGGCCGCGTTTCCCAGGGGTCTTGCTCAAGCGGTCTTTCCCCCGCCTTGCCCGCCCTCGCGGGACGACCCGCCTCGTCGCGCGCCACGTAGAGCGGAGCGTCCAGGCGCTCAAGGCGGAGTACCAGGGCCGCGCGGCTGTCAGCTCTGCCGACGAACGCGACCGCATCGAGTCGGAGCTGGAACGCCTCGATGCATTCCTGCAGTCGCTACCCCAGACGGTGTCGACGGCCAAGGTCGTCCGCCATGTCGTCCTCATCACCGTCGTCCTCGTCGCGCTGAGCGCATTCTTGCTCCCAAGCCAACTACGGAGGCCGCTTCGGGATGCGGTCGACACGGTTGCGACCGGACTCGACGGTGTCACGCCGAGGAACGTTGTCGACTCGAGCGAGGAGCTGTGGCGGCAGCGAGAGGCGGTCGGAGCCGTGCTCGTGCTCGCGGTCGTGCCGGTGTGGCTCGTTTCCTGGCATGTCCTCGTCCCGTTCCGAACCAAGCGCGTCCTTTTCAACCTCTATCCGGAGCCGAGGCGGAAACTCGGGGCGACGGTCCTTCGCAGTCACCGCTCGCGATCCACCGGCGTATACGTTCTCGAGACGGAAGTGTTCCAGGCCCTCAGCGTGGCCGCTCCCTTCGAGCCCCCCTGGGACCTCATCCGTTCCGCCATGGGCTGCCTGGCATTGCTGACGTGCCTGCTCGTCGACGCCTTCCGGCACATCCAGCGCGGGACCCTGACCAGCTCGGTAGCTGACATCTACCTCTTGGCTGTCGCCGGTGCCCTGGTGGGCGCCGCCTTCCTCTCGAGGGACTGGCTCCTGCGCCGCCCGCGTCAGCAGTCGGAGCGACGGGCGCGCAGCTGGATGTTGGAGACAGCGGACATGGCCGACGCTCCCGGCTTCCTGACCCTCGATTCCCAGGCGTTGACGTACCGGGTAGGCGATGACCGCGGAGCAACAGTCGTCGGTTGGGGCGAGCTCGTCGCAGTCGAGGGCCGGCTGCTGACTCTCGACGTTGATACTCCGGACGGCAGGTACACGTTCTCGTTCGCACGTCCCGACGTCGCGGTCGCGGCGAAGCTCCTCGTCGCACGCTCGGTGTCCGCGGCGCTCGTGGGCCTCGTGGGGTGGGCCGTGGTGGCCCAAGGAGGGGTGACACTCCTGCTGGCCGCGGCAACCGGCGTAGCGGTCGTCGCCCTCCACCCGCCGACTCGCGCCCAAGCGGCACTGCTCCGTCGCGAGTGGCGTCAAGTCATCGCGGCATACCGGGAGCGGCGGCGCTGGAACCGTGCGGTGACGGCGTGGCCCTGAGCTCGGGTCGAGAGCCGGCAGGTGCCCCCTACGACCGGCCCATACGGCTCTCCTCGCCACCTCGGGCACCGGCACGCCGGCGCTCCTCGCTCCGAGGATCACGTCGCAGCGTCCGTACCCGGTCCGCCACCTCTTCTAAGGCGCCAGGCACGGCCGGCGCGCTTCGGAGGTCGTCGGGCCAGTCCTGGACCGCCTGGAGGGCCCACTCGGCCCACCGCAGAACGGTGTCGTTGAAGTCCGCCTGGAGCCGCCCGACCAGGCTGAGCACGGCCCGCCGCTCGGGGAAGGTCCCCCGGCCCTCGAGGTAGCGCCGGGCCCACTCGGCGTCCACGTCGACCCGTGTGCGCTGGTCGTCGGCGATGCGGCGGAGGTTCCCGACCAGCTGCTCCTTGGTCCCCTGCTCGGCGAAGAACACCTTGACCAGCGACTCGAACTCCAGCGAGGCCGTCCCCCCCGGCTCGTCGAGCCATGCCCGCAGCGCCTCCCGGCCCCCGGGGGTGATGCTGTAGACCGAGCGGGGGCGGCGGCCGACCCGCTCGGCCCGGACCTCGGCCAAGCCGTGGGCCACCAGCTTCTTGGGCTCCTCGTACAGCTTGCTCTCGGCCCGGGGCCAGAAGTTCCGCAGGCTGACCGCCATCTGCTTGGCCAGCTCGTACGTCGTCCACGGGCGGAGGGCGAGCAGCCCGAGGATGGCGTAGGAGGACGTGGTCAGCTTTCCCGTTGACGAGGGCGGCATGGCCGGATAATACTCCCTTTGGGAGTAAAGGAGGGTGACCGATGCCCGAGTTCGCAGGCCTGTCCCACGTGTCCCTGTCGGTGCGAGACCGCGACCACAGCCGGGCCTTCTACGAGGACGTGTTCGGCTTCCGGGTGATCGACGAGGTGGATGAGGAGGCGTACGTGGAGTGGGTGCTCGTCCATCCCCCGACCGGTGTGATCCTGTGCCTGCAACAGCACCGGGCCAACCGGGGCGAGGAGTTCGACCCCAGCCGCACGGGCGGCGACCACCTGGCCCTTCGGGTGGAGCGCCGGGAGGACCTCGACGAGTGGGAGCGGTGGTTCGAGAAGAAGGACGTCGTCCACTCGCCGATCGCCGACCGCCGGTACGGCTCCGTCCTGTGCTTCAGGGACCCCGACCGCATGCAGTGGGAGATGTTCTACCGGGAGGACCACCCGTGAGCCGTTCTGGCTGTCAGAACGCTCAGCGGGAGGGCGTGACCGAGACCAGCGTGTACTCGGACCGGTCGGTGTAGTCGAGGCGGCCGACGAACTGGGAGCCGACCTGGAGGACGATGTCGCGGGTCTCGCGCAGGAGCAGGCCCGTGTAGGGGTCGAACCAGTCGTCGACGAGGGCACCGCCGACCGTCGCCCCCGAGAACAGGGTGGTCCAGCGGGTGTGGCGGGCGGGCAGGGCGACGCCCTCGACCTCCACCGTCTCGTCCCCGACGTACTCGGTGATCTGGCGGGCCCGGGTGTCCTCGTCGGCGCACTCCCACTCCACCCGGTCGCCGGGGCGCATGCCGGCCATGTCGAACGACCCGCCCTCGCAGACGAAGTCCTGGGTGCCGTGGGTCCACCAGTAGGCGATGTCGGTGCCGTACCTCACCAGCTTGTCCCCGCAGCGGTCGTAGTACTCGAGGTGCTGGGTGACGAAGAACTGCTCCTCGCGGACCCCGCACCCCCGGTTGGTGACGATGCGCATGGTGGTCGGGCTGTAGGCCCGGTAGGTGTCGAACAGCGACACCCACTCCCCGCCGGTCGTGGCGTACTGGTAGACGCCCGGCGCCGGCATCCCCCGTTGCGCGTCGGTGGGAGTGGTGCTCTCCCGGAAGCGGGCGAGGGCCCGGTCGAGGTCGTAGTCGCCCGACCAGTAGCGGCCGGCGACGAGGAACAGCCCGCCCGACAGGAGCAGGACGTCGACGAGGAGCAGGACGACGAGCGAACGTCTATGTTTCAGGGTTTCAGGGTCGCAGCATGCGGAAGGCGACCGCCAGCTTCTTCCAGGTCGGGACGCGGACCCGCCGGGCGAACACGTCGTAGCTCGCCTTCTCGATCTCGGTGAGGATGCCCGAATAGAGCAGTCGGGCGCCCCGGATGCAGCGGGCGGAGGTGGGCGGGAGCATGGGGATGCCGAGGTCGGCGGACTCGTAGTACCGGCGGGTACGGGCGATCTCGAAGGCCATGAGGTCGCACCACTCCGGCGTCACCTCGCGGCGCCACGGGTCGGCGCCGAACTTCCGCAGGTCCTCCTGGGGGACGTAGACCCGCCCCCGGTCGAGGTCCTCGGCCACGTCCCGCCAGAAGTTCGACAGCTGGAAGGCGATCCCCAGGTCGCGGGCGTGGCCGTAGGCGTCGGGCGACGTGGGCTCCAGGATCGGCAGCATCATCTCGCCGATGACCGCGGCCGACCCGTCCATGTAGTCGAGGAGATCCTCGAAGGTCTCGTAGGTCTCCACCGTGAAGTCCATGGCCATCGAGCGGAGGAACCGGCGGAAGCAGTCCGGGTCGATGTCGAACGCCTTGACGGTGTGGACGACGGCCTTGAGCACGAGGTCGTCCGACGAGCCCCGGGCCAGGTCGACGAAGAACCGGTGGCCGAAGTCGGCCAGGGCCCGTTGGCGTTGGCCCGGGGTCGCCGTGCTACCGAGGTCGTCGACGATGTCGTCGGCGTAGCGGCAGAAGCCGTACAGGGCGTGTACGTGGTGGCGCTTGACCGGCGGGAGCAGGTGGGTCGACCAGTAGTACGTCGTCCCGTACCGGCGGTTGAGCTGCCGGCAGCGGGCGTAGGACTGCTCGAGGGTGACCGTCACCGGATCAGGTCGTCCACCCGCTCGGCGGCCAGCCGTCCCGACAGCAGGACCATGGGGACGCCCACGCCGGGGACCGTCCCCGACCCCACGAACACCACCCCGGGGGCCTGGCGCGTGACGTTGTTCGGCCGGAACGGCCCGGTCTGGAAGAAGTTGTGGGCCAGGGCGAACGGGGTGCCCCGCTCCATCCCCTGGCGCTCCCAGTCGGTGGGGTCGACGAAGCGCTCGACGTCGACCTCCACGGTGGGGTAGCCGAGCGACGCCACCCTGGCCACCAGGCGCTCCTTGAGGCGGTCGCGCTCGCTGGTCCAGTCGACCTTGCCGTCGAGGTTGGGGGTGGGCTCGAGGACGTACAGGGAGGCCCGGCCCTCGGGGGCCAGCGAGGGGTCGGAGACGGTCGGGCTGGTGACCAGCATGGAGGGGTCGGGCATGACCACGCCCTGTTCGAGGAGGGCGTCGAACGCGCTCTCCCACGCCGCGCCGAAGTGAATGTTGTGGTGGGTGGCCCCCACGGGCAGCCGGCCCTTGACCCCGGCCAGCCAGACCGCGCACGAGGGCGAGTAGTTCCCCTTCCTGGCCACCCGGGGCATGGGCACGCCGGGGAGCAGCTCCCGGTAGGCGACGGGCAGGTCGGGGTTGAGGACCACGGCGTCGGCGGCCACCACCTCGCCGCCCTCCAGCCGCACCCCGCTCACCCGGTGGTCGGTGGTCCGGACCACGCCGTCGACCGTGGTCCCGTAGCGGAACTCGACGCCCGCCTTCTCGGCCACGGAGGCCATGGCCCGGGGGATGGCGTGCATGCCGCCCTCGGGGAAGAACACCCCCTCGACCGTGTCCATGTAGGTGATCACGCAGTAGATGGCCAGGGCCTCGAACGGGGACAGGCCGGCGTACATGGCCTGGAACGAGAACAGCCTCTGCAGCCTCGGGTCGGAGAAGTAGGAGCCGACCACGTTGGACAGGCGCCGCAGCCCGCCCATCTGCACCAGCTTGACCAGGGGCCAGGGGGGCTTGGCGATGTCGAGGACGTTGTCGAAGTTGCGGTCGATGAAGCTGGGCAGCTCCAGCTCGTACAGCTCGGTGAGGTACCGGCAGAAGCGCACGAACCCGTCGGCCTCCGCCGGTCCCGCGGTCGCCCGGATCTCCTCGACCATGGCGTCCCGGCCGTGGCGCACGTGGATCGTCGAGCCGTCGGCGAAGCAGGCCCGGTACATGGGGTCGACCGGCTTGAGGGTGAGGTGGTCGTCCATGTCCGCCCCGGCGGCGGCGAAGGTCGACCGGAGGATGCCGGTCATGGTCATCACGCTGGGCCCGGTGTCGAAGCGGTAGCCCTGGGTCTCCCACAGGCCGGCCCGCCCGCCCGGCACGTCGGCCCGCTCGAGGACCTCCACGTCGTGGCCCTTGCCGGCCAGGTGGCAGGCGGCCGACAGCCCGCCCAGCCCGGCCCCGACGACGACGACCTTCACCGCTCCTCCGAACCAGTGGCCGAAACGGCCGTTGGGGCGACCATTCCGGTCACCGGTCGCGGCCGGCGACGAAGTAGGCCAGCTCCACGAGGGCCTGGTGGGGCTCTTCGTCGAGCTCGGCGGCGTCGAGGGCCTCGATGGCCTCGGCCACCAGCCGGTCGATGGCGCCCTCCACGGCGTCGACCGCGCCCGACGCGAGGAGAACGTCCTGGAGGGCGACGAGGTCGTCCTCGTCCAGGTCGGGGGCACCGTAGCGGGCCAGCACGGCGGCGTCGGCGGTCGTCGCCCGCTGCATGGCCATGGCGTACAGCAGCGTGGGCTTGCCCTCGCGGAGGTCCTCCCCCACCGGCTTCCCCGTGATCTCGTCGTCCCCGAAGACGCCCAGGAGGTCGTCGCGGAGCTGGAAGGCCTCGCCCAGGGGGAGCCCGTACCGCGACAGCGGTCCGGCCAGGTCGTCGAGGCGGCCGGCCAGGGCGGCGCCCAGGTGGAGGGGGCGCTCGACGGTGTACTTGCCGGACTTGAAGCGGGAGATGCGCCGGGCCGTCCCCTCGTTCACCCGGCCGCGGGCGGTGCCGACCAGGTCGAGGTACTGGCCGACGTTGACCTCGATGCGCAGCTCGGTGAACACCTCGGACGCGGGGCGGGGGACGCCGGCCAGGAGCTGGTCGGCGTAGACGAAGGCCAGGTCGCCGACAAGGATGGCCACGCCCTCGCCGAAGCGCCGGGCCTCCCCGCGCCAGCCGTCCATGGCATGGCCGGCCTCGAACTGGACGTGGATGGTGTCCGTCCCCCGCCGGGTGGCCGAGCCGTCCATGATGTCGTCGTGCACCAGGGCGAAGGTGTGCAGGAGCTCGAGGGCGGCACCGGCGTCGACCACGACGGGGTCGTCGGGCGAGCCTCCGGCCCCCACGAAGGCCCAGTGGCAGAAGGCGGGGCGCAGCCGCTTGCCGCCGGCCAGCACGAGGTCGCGCAGGGCGGCGAGGGGCTCGGCCAGATCGCCGTCGACCGCGGCCCACCGCTCGAGCTCGGCGTCGAGGAGCCGGGCGACGCGCCCCTCCACCCGCCGGGCGATCCGGGCCAGGCTGGGCGGCGCAACCGCGATTCCAGGGACGACTCGCACCGACTCTCCTCTCCCGGTGGACTCACAGGTTAGTTAGGCGCGGTTCGGTACCGCCTCCTCCGCCGGATGACGGGCAGTGGCCGAGGCCAGGGCGAAGCCGACGGCCGCCCCCACGCCGAGGACCAGGGCCCCGCCGGCGGCGTCGAGCCAGTAGTGGTTGGCGGTGACGACGATGGCGAACAGGGTGGCGGGCGGGTAGAGCACGATCGCCAGCCGGGACCACGGGCGCACGAGCATCGGGTACAGGACCAGCGCGCTCCACAGCGACCAGGCGAAGTGGAGGCTGGGCATGGCTGCGTACTGGTTCGAGACCTGGGCGACCGGCCCCGACTCGAACGACCACAGCCCGCCGTAGGCCCGCAGGGTGTCGACGAACCCGTACGACGCGGGCAGGAGCCGGGGCGGCATGAGCGGGTAGGTGGCGAAGCCGATGAGGGCGAGGCCGGTGGTGGCGGCCAGGGTGTTGCGCCATCGGGGATAGCGGTCGGGGAAGCGCCGGAAGAGCAGGACGAGGGCGACGATCGTCACCACGAAGTGAAAGGTGCCGTAGAACAGGTTCCAGAACTGGATGAACGGCCGCCAGTCGAGGAACGCCTCCTGCACGGCCTCCTCGAAGTAGAGCCCCAGCGCCTCCTCGATCCGGATCACCTCCCGGGCGTTGGAGAAGGCATGGGCGGCGGAGACGGCGGCCGAGCCCTGGGTGTTGCGGATGAAGCTGTACACCCCGTAGAAGACGGCGATGTAGAGGGCTTCCTTCCACCAGCGCAGGCGCGAGCCGAGCTCGGGCGCGGGCGGTTCGGGTTCCTCGGGCTCGGCCCCGCTCAAGTCGCGTGGTCGCTGCGCTCGCAGCCCGAGCGGGCGAGCTCGCTCAAGCCACGACGCGGGCCGGCCGGGGGCCGACGGCGAAGGCGGGAGCCCCGAGGAGGCTGACCACCATGTTCATGCCGTAGAGCAGCAGCCCCAGGGCGACCGCCTGCCCCGCGGTGACCCCGAGCGGGACGAGGAGGAGGACGAGGGCGCCCTCTCGCAGGCCCAGCCCGCTGACCGACAGGGGCAGGACCTGGGCGATGGCCACGACCGGGATGAAGGCCATCATCGCCGACCATCCCACCTGGAGGCCGAGGGCGTGCCCCGCCATCCAGGCGCCGGCCACCATCGCCAGCTGGTAGGCCAGAGCACTGACCAGCACGCCGAGGGTGGCGCCCGGGTCCCGGCGGAGGCGGGTGAGCCCCAGCTGCACCGTGGCCAGGAACCCGAGCAGGGAGTGACCGGAAAGCCGCTCTCCGAGCCGCCGGTTGGAGACCAGGACCAGGATGGCGGCCAGGGCCACGAGCGTGGCCAGGGCCGCGGTGAGGGCCAGGCGGCTGGCCCGGCCCAGGTTGAGCAGGGTCGGGTTGCCCACCAGGGCCACCAGGGTGATGAAGGGCAGGACGAGGAACCCGGTCAGGCGCTCGACGACCACCGAGGCCACCGAGGCGTGGCGCTGGCCGTTGGCCGCCGACAGGCGAGCCACCCGCAGGACGTCGCCCCCGACCGTGCTGGGCAGGAAGTTCGAGACGAACATGCCGGCCAGGGTGTGGGACACCAGAGGCGGCAGGTCGGACGGGATCTCGAGCGCCTCGAGGACCTGGCCCCACCGGACCGTGGAGAGGAAGACGGCCAGGGTGTAGACGAGCAGGCCTCCCGCCAGCCAACCGAGGGTTGAAAGTTGGTGGCGGGGGAAGAGGGAAGCCAGGTGGATTCTCGGTAGCAGCAGCATGAGCATGGCCGCGCTGGCCAGGATCCGCACGCCTAGCAGCACCCGCGCCCTGCGACTCCCTCCCACGGCGTACAGAGTACGCGCCTGCGAGCGCTTCGGCAGCCACGTCTGCGCCTCGGTAACGTCCGAGCCCGATGCCCGTCCGCTCGGTCGACCTCGGCGACGTCACGCTCGAGGTGGCCGAGGTGGGAGAGGGCGGACGTCCGGTGCTCCTGGTCCACGGCTTCACCGCCAACCGGGCGGAGGTGGGAGGCGTCATGGGCGCCCTCGCGGCGCGGGGCTGGCACGCCGTCGCCCCCGACCTCCGGGGTCACGGCCGCAGCGACCACCCCACCGAGGCCCAGGCCTACAGCTTCGAGGTCCTGGCCGCCGACGTCCTGGCCCTGGCCGACAGCCTGGGCTGGGACCGCTTCGCCCTGGTCGGCCACTCCATGGGTGGCGCCGTGGCCCAGCTGATCGCCCTCGAGCGGCCCGAGCGGCTGACCGGCATGGTGCTGGCCAGCACGTTCCACGGGCCGGTCCCCGGGGTCACCATGGAGCTGGTCGAGCTGGGCCGATGGGTGGTCCGCGAGGCGGGCATGGCCGGGCTGGCCCAGGCCCTGGCCGCCCGCCGGGCCGAGAACCCGGCGTCCATCGCCGCCTTCGAGCGCCTCCAGGACGCACGTCCCGGCTACGCCGAGGAGTCGAGGGCCAGGCTCGAGTCCACCTCGCCCGACATGTGGATGGCCCTCGCCCCCCGCTTCGTCGACCAGCACGACCGCCTCGACCGGCTGGCCGGGCTGGACGTGCCGACGGCGGTCGTCGTCGGCGAGCTGGACTCGACCATGCTCGACGACTGCGTCCGCCTGGCCGCGACCATCCCCGGCGCCGAGCTGACCGTCATCCCGGCCGCCGGCCACGTCCCCCAGCTGGAGAACCCCGAGGCCTGGGAGGCGGCCCTGGTCGCCTTCCTCGAGCGCCTGTAGCTCCGGGCCCGCCGGTACCATCGGCTGATGATCGACGAAGCACCCCTCATCTCCGAGGACGTGGCCCAGCGAACCCTGACCGCCGCCCTGCGCACCGGCGGGGACTTCGCCGAGGTGTTCGCCGAGGACAAGCGGTCGTCCTCGGCCCGCCTCGACGACGGCAAGATCGAGGAGCTGACGTCCGGGCGCGACCGCGGGGCCGGCATCCGGGTGGTCCGCGGGGACACCACGGGCTTCGCCCACACGTCCGACCTCACGGAGGACGGGCTGCGCGCCGCGGCCGAGGCGGCGGCCGCCGCGGCCCGGGGCGGTGGCGGCGGGGTGCGCGAGGTGGCGCTCACCCGCCGGGATCGCGCCCGTCCCCACGAGGTCGAGATCCTGCCCGAGGACGTCCCCAAGGCCCGCAAGGCCGAGCTGCTGCTCGAGGCCGACGACGCCGCCCGCGCCGCGGGAGGCGCCATCCGGCAGGTCGGCGCCACCTACGGCGACAGCCACCGGCGCATCCTGGTGGCCAACAGCGACGGCCTCCTCACCTGCGACGACCAGGTGCGCACCCGGCTCATGGTCAGCTGCGTGGCCGCGGGGGACACCGGCATGCAGACCGGGTACGAGGCCCCCGGGCGCACGGTCGGCTTCGAGCTGTTCGAGGAGGTCGACCCGGCCGACATCGCCCGGGAGGCCGCCCGCCGGGCCCTGGAGATGCTCAAGGCCCGCCCCGCTCCCAGCGGCACCCTGCCCGTCGTCCTCAAGCGGGGAGCGGGAGGGGTGCTGTTCCACGAGGCCTGCGGCCACGGCCTGGAGGCCGACCTGGTCGGGCGCGACGCCTCGGTGTTCCGCGACCGGGTGGGCCAGCAGGTCGCGTCGCCGCTCGTGAACCTGGTCGACGACGGCACGTACGCCCGGGAGTGGGGCACCTACGCCATCGACGACGAGGGCCACCCGGCCCAGCGCAACACCCTGATCGAGAACGGCGAGCTCACCGACTACATGTGGGACCACCTGCGGGCCCGCAAGGCCGGGCGGTCGTCGTCGGGCAACGGCCGGCGGCAGAGCTACCACCACCTCCCCATGGTCCGCATGACGAACACCTACGTGCTGGCCGGGGAGGAGGACCCCGAGGAGATCATCCGCCAGACCGGCCACGGCATCTACTGCGTCCAGCTGGGCGGCGGCCAGGTGAACACGGCCACCGGCGACTTCGTGTTCGGCATCACCGAGGCCTACATGATCGAGAACGGCGAGATCACCCACCCCATCCGGTCGGCCAACCTCATCGGCAACGGCCCCGAGGTGCTGCGGGCGATCGACGCCGTAGGCAACGACTTCGACACCTGGACCGGCACCTGCGGCAAGGACGGCCAGGGCGTGCCCGTGTCGTCCGGCCAGCCCACCCTGCGGGTGGCGGCCATGACCGTGGGTGGCACTGCGGGTGGCTGAGCTCCTGGAGGTCGCCGAGCGGGTGCTCGACCAGGCCCGGCCCGGCGAGCAGGTCGAGGTGTTCCTGGGCCGCAGCCACCACACCGAGGTCAAGGTGTTCGACGGGGCGGTCGAGTCGCTGTCGTCGGCCGACACCCAGGGCGTCGGCGTCCGGGTCATCGTCGACGGTCGCCAGGGGTTCGCCTACGCGGCGTCGCTCGACGAGTCGGTGGTGGCCGAGACGGTGGCCGAGGCCCGGGACAACGCCCAGTTCGGGACGGTCGACGAGTTCCTCGGCCTGGTGGCGCCCGACGGCGTGGAACCGGTCGACCTCGACCTCTACCGCCCGGAGATCACCGAGTTCCCGGCCGAGCGCAAGGTGGAGCTGGCCCTCGAGCTGGACCGGGCGGTCAAGGCGGCCGACCCCCGGATCCGCGGCGTCGAGGCGGCCGAGTACGGCGACTCGGTGTCGGAGTCGGCCACCGCCTCGACCGAGGGCATCCGGGCCACCAGTCGGCGTTCGGGCTGCTCGATCTACGCCTCGGCCCTGGCCGGGGAGGGCACCGGGACGATGACCGGCACCGGGTACTCCGTGGCCCGCACGCCGGAGGACCTCGACCTGGCCAAGGCGGTCAAGGACGCCAGCGAGAAGGCCACCCGCCTGCTCGGGGCCCGCAAGCCGTCGTCCCGACGTCTGACCGTCCTGCTCGACCCCCCCATTGCCGCCTCCTTTCTCGGCCTGCTGTCCTCGGGGCTGGCCGCGTCGTCGGTCATCAAGGGCCGGTCGATCTTCGCCGGGCGGGAGGGCGAGGCCGTGGCCGTGCCGTTCTTCACCCTGGTCGACGACCCCACCGAGCCCGAGGCGTGGGGCGCGGGGCGCTACGACGCCGAGGGCCTGGCCAGCCGGCGCAACGTGCTCGTCGAGGACGGCGTGCTGCGCGGCTTCCTGCACAACTCCTACACCGGCCGCCGCTGCGGGGTCCCGTCGACGGCCTCCGCGGTGCGGGGCGGGTACCGGTCGACGCCGGGCGTGGGCAGCCGGGCCTTGAGCGTCACCCCGGGCGACCGCAGCCAGGAGCAGCTGATGGCCGACGTGGGCGAGGGCCTGCTCGTGCAGTCCGTCACCGGCCTGCACTCGGGGGCCAACCCGGTGAGCGGCGACTTCTCCGTCGGGGTCGAGGGCCTGCTGGTCCGTGACGGGGCGCCGGCCGAGCCGGTCCGGGAGGCCACCATCGCATCCACCCTCCAGCGCATGCTGCTCGACCTCGTCGCCGTGGGCGGCGACCAGGAGTGGCTGCCGGGGGGCGCGGCCGGCCTCACCCTGGTCATCGGCGACGTCCAGCTGAGCGGCTCCTGACGCCTCGAGTGTGGGCGATTCGCGGCGGTATACCGCACCGAATCGTCCACTCTCGACCTCGGCGGCCCGTCCCGGTCCGGGACCTCGACGAGCTCCGCGCTGGTGACGCCGTCCTCGGCCCGCCGGCCGGGCCGGGCGTAGGCCTGGTCGGGGATGCGGAAGTTCCGGGTGACGTCGGCGACGACGCCGGACCGGCGTACGGATCGAGGCCGACGTGACGAGCCCGCGGGCCGAGCACCAGGACCATGTCGGCGTTCAACCGCTCGTGCCACAGCTCGGGCGGGTCCACGAGGTGCCACACCCCGTCCCCGAGCTCGTCCTTCTTGTCGATCCCCAGCCGTCGCCGGCGCTCGAGCTCCCGATTCGCGTCGACCAGGACCGCTCGCAGGAGGCCATTCTCTCACCCCCTAACCTCTGCCGCCGTGCTCCTGGCCCAGGCCGACGCCGGCATCCCCGTCCTCCACGCCATCGTGCTCGGCATTGCCCAGGGGCTGTCGGAGTTCCTGCCCATCTCGTCCAGCGGGCACCTCATCCTGGTGCCCTGGCTTTTCGGGTGGGAGGAGCTGACCGGGGAGGCCAACGCCGACCTGAACAAGACGTTCGACGTGGCCCTGCACATCGGGACGGTGCTCGCCACTCTGGTGTACTTCCGCAACGACCTGTTCCGCTTCGCGGTCGCCGGGCTGGGGTCGGTCCGCCGCCGGTCCATCCGCACCAGCGACGAGCGGCTGGCGTGGCTGCTGATGCTCTCGTCGATCCCGGGCGCCATCGTCGGGGCCACCTTCGAGGACTTCATCAACCGAGAGCTGGGCCGCATCTGGCTCATCGCCGTGATGCTCATCGTGTTCGGGCTGGTTCTGGCCGTGGTCGACCGCCTGCCGGGCACACGGCCCGAGACGGAGTACGGCCCCAAGGAGGCCGTGGTCATGGGCCTGGCCCAGGCCGCCGCCCTCTCCCCCGGCGTGTCCCGGTCGGGCATCACCATCACCGCCGGGCGGTTCCTCGGCTTCGAGCGCGACGCCGCCGCCCGCCTCTCGTTCCTGATGAGCATGCCGATCACCGGGGGCGCCGCCCTGTACAAGGGGGCCGAGCTGGCGGCCGAGGGCCTCCCCCCGGGCACGGCCGGCGCGTTCCTGTGGGGGATCGTGGCCTCCGGCATCACCGGGATTGCTGCGGTGTGGCTGGTGCTGCGGGTGGTGCGGACCCGGTCGTTCCTCCCGTTCGTGGTCTACCGGGTGCTGGCCGGTTTGGCCGTGCTGGCCGTGCTGGCGTCACCTCTCCGGTGAGGGCCAGCGTCACCACCCCGGCGGCGACCGCGTAGGCCACCCGCGCCATGTCCTCGGCGGGGACGGCGACCGCCACCGACTCGGGGGCGACGTCCACCACCAGCGCGGCCTCGGCCACCGGGAACGTGGGCTCCTCTCCGAGCGGTGGCGGGTCGAACGTGGCCAGCACGTCGACCCGGTCGCCCCGGCGCAGGCTGACCGACTCGGGCCCGGCCGGCACGGCGACGCCCCGGGTGCCGGGCGGGAGCAGGGCGGCCAGGCCCTCCACGCCGTCGGGGGCCAGGTGGCCGGCCACCACCGCCGCCCCCCGGAACAGGGGGACGACAACCGTGCGGCCGACTGCCTCGCCGGTCGTCCCCACCGCCCCGTCGGGCAGGAAGGCGGCGGGGACGGAGCGCAGGGCGACGTCGGCCGCCCCGAGGACGGCGCCGACCTCGACGGCGCGGGTGGCAGTGACCACGGGGCGGAGCCGCCCGTAGCGGGCCGCCCGCTCCTCCGCCCGCCCGACCTGGCCGGCGACGGTGAGGGCGGTGAAGCACGCCAGGGCGACGACGGCCACCCAATAGGCGAGAGGGGATCGGGCGAGGCGGCGCAGGCGCACGGCGGGGTCCTCCGGGGAGATGCGAGACACGGAGGGGGAAGCCGGGGCCGGTGGGGCCGCGCCCAGAGGTTAGGCGGGAAGCGACCCCGGGTCCATGGCTCCTTCGCCGCACCCGCAGCCCGGTTCGGCCGGGATGTCCGGGATGGCCCGCAGCAGCACGCCCTTCACCCGCTCGATGTTCTCGGCCAGCACCCGGAACACGGCCTCCATGGTGACCGCCTCCGCCCGCTGGACGCCCGCGTCGTAGTCAGTGACGAGGGCCAGTCCCGAGTAGCAGACGCCCAGCTCGCGGGCCAGCACCGCCTCGGGGTACTGGGTCATGTTCACGACCTCCCACCCCGCCGAGGAGAACCACTTCGACTCGGCCCGGGTCGAGAAGCGCGGCCCCTGGATGACGACGACCGTCCCCGCCTCGTGGACGGTGACGCCCTCGCCCCCGGCCGCGGCGACCGCCACGCGCCCCAGCTCCGGGCAGTAGGGGTCGGCGAAGGACACGTGGGCGGGCAGCGGCCCGTCGAAGAAGGTGTCGGCCCGGCCCGACGTGCGGTCGACCAGCTGGTCGCACACCACGAAGTCCCCCGGCTTCACGTGGGGCTGCAAGGACCCGGTCGAGCACGGGGCCAGGATCCGCCGCACCCCGAGCCGGCGCAGGGCCCACACGTTGGCCCGGTAGTTGACCCGGTGGGCGGGGATGGCGTGACCCGGCCCGTGGCGGGGCAGGAAGGCCACCCGGCGCCCGGCCACCGTTCCCACGGCCAGGGGCGCAGATGGCGCCCCGAACGGGGTCTGCACCGCGACCTCCTCCACCTCGTCGAGGAAGGAGTAGAAGGCCGTCCCGCCGAAGACGCCGATCTCCGCCGACGCGAGCCCCATGTCCGGCAGCTAGGCGGACTTGGCCTCGGCCGCCTTGGGCTTGCTCTCCGCCGCGGGCGCGCTCTCGGTCTTGGCCGGCTCGGCCTTGCCGTTGGAGGACGTGTCCGCCTTGGCGTCGGCCTTGGCGTCGGCCTTGGGCTCCGACGCCGCCCGCCCGGTGCGGTTGTCGGTGCGGTAGAAGCCGCTGCCCTTGAACGTGATGGCCGGGGCGCTGAACACCTTCCGCAACGACCCGCCGCAGGCCGGGCACTCGGTGAGCGGCGCGTCGTTGAACGACTGCACCAGTTCCAGGCGCTCGCCACAGGACTTGCAGGCGTACTCGTACTTCGGCATTCGGACTCCCGAGGGACCCGGTCCGGCGGGGATCGCTCAGGAGCCGGTCGACTTCCAGCGTATCTCAGGCCGTAGCATTGCCAGGTGGACGATCCCCGGGCGCGGCTACGGGAGTTCCGCCACGCCCTCGCCGAGCTCGGCGGCGTCCTCGCCTCCACCAAGGACCGCCAGGTCATGGTGTCCGCCCTGCTGCAGACGACCACCGCGTACCTCGGTGCGCCGGCCGGCGTCTTCTACATCGTGGTGGCCGGGAGCGAGCGGCTCCGACCGGTCGAGAAGGTGGGCACCGCGGCCGATGCGCGGGTCGGCGAGCTGCCCGGCGGCACCGGTCTCGCCGGTGCCGCGTCGGTGCTGGGCGCCACCGTCCTGTGGCCGGGGGGCGGCGGCGAGGTCGAGCCGTCTCCCGAGGAGCCCCAGCCCGGGGCCGGGGCCGTCGCCATCCCGCTGCGCTCGGGCGGCCACCCCTTCGGCGTCCTGGCCTACTACGGGAGGCCGACGCCCTTCGACCGGGAGGACGTGGACTCCCTCGAGATCCTCGTCCGCCAGGCCGAGACTGCCATCGAGAACAGCTTTCTGTACGAGGAGGCCGTCCGGCTCTCGTTGACGGACGGGATGACCGGCCTCTGGAACCGGCGCCAGTTCGACCTGCGCCTGGAAGCGGAGCTGTCCCGGGCCGTGCGGTTCTCGGAGCCGTTCGCCGTGGTGTTCGTGGAGCTCGACCAGATGAAGACGGTGAACGACCGCTACGGGCACCAGGCGGGCGACACCGTCCTCATCGAGCTGGCCCGGCGCCTGAGCGAGGCCGTCCGCGAGGTCGACGTGGTCGCCCGCTGGGGGGGCGACGAGTTCACCCTCCTCCTGCCCAAGACCGCCCTCCCCGGCGCCCTCCTCCTGGCCGAGAAGATCCGCTCGGCGGTTGTGAGCGCCCCCTTCCGGGTGGACAGCGGGTCGCTCGACATCACCATCTCGGTCGGCGTGGCCGCGTACCCGGAGCACGGGTCGTCGGGCAAGGACCTGGTGGCGGCGGCCGACGCGGCCATGTACCGGGCCAAGGCCCACGGCCGGAACCGGGTGGAGCACGCCGTCGTCGGGGAAAGCACACCGGAACCGCCGACAGGAGGTGGCGCATGAAGCAGATCCGCAAGGCCGTCATCCCTGCGGCCGGGCTCGGCACCCGGTTCCTGCCGGCGACCAAGGCCCAGCCCAAGGAGATGCTGCCCCTCGTCGACAAGCCGGCCATCCAGCACGTGGTCGAGGAGGCGGTCAGGGCCGGGCTGCGCGACATCCTCGTCATCACCGGCCGGGGCAAGCGGGCCATCGAGGACCACTTCGACCGGTCCTTCGAGCTCGAGCACTACCTGGAGAAGTCGGGCAGGTTCGACATGATGAAGGAGATGCAGGCGATCGCCGAGATCGCCGACATCCACTACGTCCGCCAGGGCGAGCCACGGGGCCTCGGCCACGCCATCTCCGTGGCCCGCCAGCACGTGGGGGACGAGCCCTTCGCGGTGATGCTCGGCGACGACATCATGTGCGCCGAGTCCACCGTGCTGGCCGACATGGTGGCGCTGTACGAGCGGTACGGGCGCTCGGTCGTCGCCCTCAAGGAGTTCCCCCGCAACGAGATCAGCGCCTACGGGTGCGCCGTCCCCGAGCCGGTCGACGAGACCCTCGTCCGCATCGTCGACGTGGTCGAGAAGCCCAAGCCCGAGGAGGCCCCGTCGAACCTCGCCGTCATGGGCCGCTACGTGTTCACCCCCGAGATCTTCGACTCCCTCGACCAGGTGCACCCGGGCAACGGCGGGGAGATCCAGCTCACCGACGCCATCGCCCTCCTCCTCGAGCACCAGACGATCTACGGCTACGTCTTCGAGGAGGGGCGGTTCGACGTCGGCGACAAGCTCGACTACCTACGGGCGACGGTCGAGCTGGCCATCGACCGCGAGGACCTCGGGCCCAAGTTCCGGACCTTCCTCGCCGATCTCGTCCAGCGCAAGAAGCTGATTTGATCGACGTCTCCGCGGCGCGGCAGGTCATCCTGGCGACCTGCCCGACGCTGGCCCCCCGGGCGCGGCCCCTGCTGGAGGCCCTCGGCTGCGTGACGGCCGTGCCCGTCGTGGCCGCCCACGACGTCCCCTCGTTCACCAACTCGGCCATGGACGGGTTCGCCGTCCGGTCCGCCGACACGCCCGGGACGCTCGAGGTGGTGGGGACGACGGCAGCCGGTGCTCCGCCGGCCGCGGAGGTCGGACCGGGCCAGGCCGTGCGGATCATGACCGGCGCACCGGTCCCGCCGGGGGCCGACGCCGTCGTCATGGTCGAGCAGACCTCGTCGGCGGGCGACGGGAAGGTGTCCGTCGAGGCGGCGGCCGCGCCGGGCGACCACCTCCGCCTGCCGGGCGAGGACCTGAGCGCCGGCCAGGTCCTCTTCGAGCCGGGGACGGAGCTGGCCCCGGGCCACCTCGGGGTGCTGGCCAGCGTGGGGGCGGAGGCCGTCGAGGTCTTTCCGCCCGCCCGGGTGGGGGTGCTGTCGACCGGGGACGAGCTGGTGTCGGGGGGCGGCCCGCTGCGCCCCGGCCAGATCAGGGACAGCAACCGCCCCATGCTCCTCGCCCTCGTGGCCCAGGCCGGCTGGGCGCCGGTCGACCTGGGCGCCGCGCCCGACGACGAGGCGGCGATCACGGCGGCCGTCGAGCGCGGGGTCGCGCACTGTGACGCCATCCTCACTTCCGGTGGCGTCAGCGTCGGCGACTTCGACTACGTGAAGGTCGTCCTCGACCGGCTGGGCGAGATGCACTGGTGGCAGGTGGCGGTCAAGCCGGCCAAGCCCCTGGCCTTCGGCACCGTCCGGGGGACGCCCGTCTTCGGCCTGCCCGGGAACCCCGTGTCCTCCCTGGTCTCCTTCGAGCTGTTCGCCCGGCCCGCCCTCCGGCAGATGACCGGCCACCGGGACCTGTTCCGTCCCGAGGTACCGGCCGTGGCCGACGAGCCGCTCCGGCGGCGGCCCGACGGCAAGCTCCACCTGGTGCGGGTGGTGGCGACGGTGGACCACGAGGGCCGGGTGCACGTGCGGTCCTCGGGAGGCCAGGGGTCGCACCTGCTGCGGGCCATGGCCCTGGCCAACGCCCTCGCCCTCCTGCCCGACGGCGAGGGAGTTCACGCCGGCGAAACAGTGAAAGCCATGCTCCTCACCTAATCTCGGACCATGGAGCCGCTGGTCGACCCCCACGGGCGCACCGTCCGCGACCTGCGGATCTCGGTGACCGACCGGTGCAACCTTCGCTGCCGGTACTGCATGCCCGCCGAGGGGATGGACTGGCTGCCGCGCCACGACCTGCTCACCTACGAGGAGATCGAGCGGGTGGCCCGGGTCTGCGTCGAGCGGTTCGGGTTCGACGGCATCCGCATCACGGGCGGGGAGCCGACCGTCCGGGCCCACCTGCCCGTGCTCGTGGAGAAGCTGGCCGCCCTGGGCACGGACCTCTCCTTGACGACGAACGGCGTTACCCTGCGCCTGCTCGCCGCCGACCTGCGGGCCGCCGGGCTGCGCCGAATCAACATCTCGCTCGACTCGCTGCGTCCCGAGACCTTCTTCGGGATCACCCGCCGCCACGCTCTCGGCCAGGTGCTGGACGGGATGGACGCGGCGTTGGAGGCCGACCTGTCGCCGGTCAAGGTCAACTGCGTGCTCATCCGGGGGGTGAACGACGACGAGATCGTCGATTTCGCCCGTCTCGGCCGGGAACGGGGCGTGACCGTCCGCTTCATCGAGTTCATGCCCCTCGACGCCGACGACGGCTGGGCGCCGGGCACCGTGGTCCCCGCCGCCGAGGTGGTGGCCGCCATCGACGCCGTGTACCCCCTCGAGCCGGTCGACGGCCGGGGCTCGGCGCCGGCCGAGCGCTTCCGGTACCGGGACGGGAAGGGCGAGGTGGGGGTCATCGCCAGCGTCACCCAGTCGTTCTGCGGCAGCTGCGACCGGGTCCGGCTCACGGCCGAGGGGATGTTCCGGAACTGCCTGTTCGCGGTGCGGGAGACCGACCTCCGGGCCATCCTGAGGGGCGGGGGGTCCGACGACGACCTGGCCGCCGCCATCGCCGCCGACGTGGGCGGCAAGTGGGCCGGCCACAGCATCGGCCGGGTCACCTTCATCCGCCCGGCCCGCAGCATGAGCCAGATCGGGGGCTGAGGGGGCCTTTCCGGGCCTTCGAACACCGCCACGGTGCTCAGAACCCCGGAAACGTACACTTGGTGCTCATGAGCGACCGCAGCCTGACCCACATCGACCCGCTGGGGCGGGCCCGCATGGTCGACGTCACGCCCAAGGAGGCGACCCACCGCCGGGCCCTGGCCAAGTGCCGGGTGCTGATGAAGCCGGAGACGACCTCGATGGTGGCCAGCAACTCCCTGACCAAGGGCGACGTGCTGGCCGTGGCCCGCGTGGCAGGGATCCAGGCGGCCAAGCAGACGCCGAACCTCATCCCCCTGTGCCACCCGTTGCTGGTGGGGTCGGTGTTCGTGAACTTCACCATCGGCGACGCCGACATCGAAGTCGAGGCCCAGGTCGAGACCATCGACCGCACCGGTGTGGAGATGGAGGCCATGACCGCCTGCGCCGTGGCCGCCCTCACGATCTACGACATGTGCAAGTCGGTCGACCGGTCGGTCGCCATCACCGATCTGGTGCTCTGGGAGAAGACCGGCGGGCGCTCCGGCATCTACCGCAGGGCCGTGGAGGACTGACCCCGCCGCTTGCCTCCCCCTCCCCCGGCTGGTAGGAAGAGGGGGCGCTGGCGCTTCCCCGTACCATCCGCGTTTCGCGGAGTGTGGCGCTGTACGGTCCATCGAGGTAAAGGAAGGTCTGAGGAGCGTGACGTTGGTTCTTCTGGTCCTCGCCGCCATCTGGGCCGCAGTTCTCATCCCACCCGCCATCCGCGCCCGGGCCGAGGGGAGGCCGGGCGACTCGGTGGTGCACTTCCGCCGCCAGCTCTCGGTCCTCCGCCGAACCGGTCCCCACCGCGGGTCGCCGAACGGTGGCGGGCGGGTGCCCGGCGGTGAGCACTGGTACCGGCCTCACGCCGTCGCCCCCCTGGCGCCGGTCCACGGGCCGCTCCGCAGCGCCCGCACCTCGTCGATGCCCGTGCACCGGGCTCCGGTGCGTCCGGTTCGCGCCGTCTCGCCGTCCTCGGCCGCCCGTAGCCGCACCATGCGCCGCCGGCGCGACGTGCTGAGCGCCCTGGTCGTGGCCGTGCTGGCCACCCTGGTCCTGGGCCTGCTTCCGGCCTTCCGGGTCATGTTGGTGGCCCACCTGGTGGCCGACGTCCTCCTCGTCGCCTACGTGGCCCTGCTGATCCACCAGCGCAACCTGGCCGCCGAGCGCGACCTGAAGGTCCGCTTCCTGCCCCAGCCCCACAGGCTCGACCCCGCCCTGCTGCGCGCCGAGCCGGCGCTGCTGCGCCGGTCGGCCAACTAGCCGGTTCCCGTCGACAGGAGCACCGAGCTCGGCGCTCTCGGTGAGGCGGTCCGGGCCGAGCTGGATGCGGCGAACGCCGCCCGCGAGATCGCCCTGGCCGCCTGCCGGCGGACCATCCGGGCCTGCGGCAGCTCCATCCGGGCCGTCCACCGCCGTCGGCCCGACGAGGCCCGGCGCTTGGCCGACGAGGCCGGCGTCGCCCTGCGGGAGGCTCAGGACGCGCTCGCCCCGTACCCCTCCCTGGTCGGCACCGGGCCGCTGCACGACGCGGCCAAGGAGTACGCCGAGGCCCGCCTGACCGCGGCCATGGTGGGCGACGACCCCCTGCCGTCCGACCGAGACCTCGCCGTCCCCGTCGCCGCCTGGCTCAACGGGCTGGCCGAGGCGGCCAGCGAGCTGCGCCGCCACCTCCTCGACCGCCTCCGGGAAGGCGACCTGTCGAGCGGCGAGGCTCTGCTCGCCACCATGGACGAGGCCTACGGACTGCTGGTCACCATGGACTACCCGGACGCGGTCAGCGGCGGCCTCCGGCGCACCACCGACGCCTTGCGGGCCGTCCTCGAACGGACCCGCGGCGACCTCACCACCACCATCCTCCAGGCCCGGCTCCAGGCCGCCCTCGACCAGGCCGCCACCGCCGCCGACTATCCTGGGCTCCAATCGGGGGTGTAGCTCAGCTGGCAGAGCGCCACGTTCGCAACGTGGAAGTCGGCGGTTCGAATCCGCTCACCTCCACTCGGTAGGCCCACGCACGTCGGCGGGCGGGAGAGCGCAGCCAACGCGCGAGCTGGCGGTGACCCGAGCGCACGGCCGCCTACCGGATGGCAGGCGGCCGTGCGCTCGGTGCCCGAAGGCTCAGATCACAGCGCGGTGTACGACACCATGAGGGTGAACTCGAGCCCGCCCTCGTTGCACCGTGTGTCCGAGGTCTTGCGATGGATGGCGATCGAGTTCTGCCCGAGTCGGAGCTGCGAACCCTTCACCAGGCCGGTGCCGTCTCCCGCCTCGCCGAAGACGTCCGGGAAGATCTCGACCCGGCAGTCGACGACGTCGTGAACGGCGTTCCCCCGTTCGTTGACGTACCCCTTCACGCCGAACTGCTCGGGAACGGCGTCGGTGGTGGAAACACTGCCCACGTCCTCGGTCCTGCCGCTGGTGGGCGCACCGACGACGCCGAACGGGAGTGACTCGCCCTCGATGACCCTGATGATCGTCTGCTTGGCGGGGGCGCCGTTGTACGTGACGTCCGTCGTCACGAAGCAGCGGTCTTCGTGGTTGTTGTCGGGGCAGGTACCGTCCGCCTTCGTCCAGGGGAGGGCCAGTTGGCCGAGGGGCAGCGGCGGGACGGAGCCAACGGAGCCCTTCTCGCTGTGGACGACGAGCTTGGGAGTGCCGTCCGGCTTGACCAGGTCGAACTTGAACTCGAAGTCGCCGGCGTCGCCACCCGGCTCCGAGTCCTGGGTCACGAGGAGCCGTGCGAACTCGACCTTCACCATCATGTCGGGGACACCGGGCCGGCGACCGTCGAGGACCTCGCCGTAGTCCGACTTGTTGTCGCCGTCCGTGTTCGGCTTGGTCGGATCGACGGCGAAGGACTGCTCGTCGCCGTCGACCAGGAGGTCGAAGTCGGTGTCGGCCCTGGTCGGGTGGGTGAACGCCTCGTAGACGCTCCCGCCCGGGAGGCGGACGATGAACTCACCGCCGGGCAGGCCGGCCTCTTCGCCGTCCGTGCGCTTGTCGTTGTCGGTGTCGACGGACGTAGGCTTGGTCTTGACCGTGCTGCCGTCACGGAGCTTGAACCCGCGTACCTCCTCGAAGTCGCTCAGCCCGTCGACGTCGGTGTCAAGGCCGTCTCGGACCCCATTCTCGTCGACGTCCTTGTCCTTGGCGTTGGGTGCGCAGCTCAGGCTGCCCCAGATCCTGCAGCCCGGGTCGGTCGCCAGGTTCTTCTCCTCGAAGTCTGTGAGTCCGTCGTCGTCGGTGTCGGCGTCGAACTTCGACGAGAAGACCCAGTAGCTGAGCCCGCTGCGGTCAGGTGAGCAGGTGGCGTCCCTGCACACCGCTGCCGGATTACCGGTCGGGGAGCGGGGAAGCATCTGCGTGACGTTGACCGCCCAGCCGGCACCCTTCTTCTCCTCGTCGGGGTCGATGACACCGTCCTCGTTGAGGTCGAACCACCCCTTCTCGGCGTCGTCGATCACGAAGTTCCCGTTGTCGTCCCCGACCTCTCGGGCGTCGGTGAGGCCGTCGCCGTCGCTGTCCGTGAAGAGGTCGCTGTCGTCGGACCGGGGGTCGCCGCCCAGCTTCCGCTCGACGCCGTCCGTCAGGCCGTCACCATCGGTGTCCGGGTGCTCGGGGCTCGTCTTCTGCTCGGTGGCGGTGGTGCCCCCGTAGTGGAGGGCGTTCTTGTACGGGGTGAGCTCGAAGTTGTCCCAGAGCCCGTCCAGATCCGTGTCCTTGCTCATGGGGTCGGTCACCGGGTCGGCCACTGCCGCCTCGATGGAGCCCTCGGGAGAGCTGCTGCGCGTGGGGGCGTTGGCGTCGTCGATGAGCACCAGGCCGTTCGCATCCTTCTTGACCGAACCCGGCGCCTCCTGGGCGTCGGTGAGCCCGTCGGCGTCACTGTCGTTCTTCGAGCACTTGGAGTGGACCTCGCGCGTGCCGAGGGGGGTGCGGACCTGCCAGCCGATCAGCACCTCGAAGCGGTCGTCGAGCCCGTCGGTGACGCCGAGCCCGTCGGTGTCACTGTGCGGAGTGCTGTCCTTGCAGCCGTGCACGGCCTCGGTCAGCGCCGGCAGGCGGTCACGGTCGAGGTCGGCCAGGAACTGGAGGCTCACCTGGTCTCCGGGGTAGAGTATGCGCTCGTCCAGGTTCAGCGACCGGTCGATCCCGCTCCGGGAGACGATCTCCCACGATTCCGGCGCGGTCAGCCGGATCTGCCGGTTCCGCACCCGGACGATGCCCTCGAACGAGCCGTCGGCCGACCTCTTGGTGGAGTAGCTGTTCTGCCTGTCGGCTGCCGACAGCGCGCTGCTCGGGGTGACGTCCTCGTCGTACCACTTGAGGCCGGCCGCGCCGAGAGCGTCGCGGAGGGTGATCCCGACCTGCTTGCCGCTGGGGTCGAACACGACCCGGCGGTCCTTGTCGTCGACCTTGCCGTCACCGTTGGTGTCCACCACCCGGCCGATGATGCCCGTGGCGACACGGAGGATTTCGGTCTCCGCCCCCCGCCCGTCGCCGTCAGGATCGAACCCGCCGTAGTCGATGCCGATGCGCGCGGTGCGGTCGTTGACCTCCTGCGACGTGAAGGCGAAGTTGCGACCCCCCTCGTCCACGATGTCGTAATTGGCGAAGCGGAAGACGAGCCCTCGGGGGTTGTTCATCAGCTCGTCGACGAGCTTGGGGAACACGTTGCTGCTGGAGAAGACGATGGGGCCCTTCGGGGGGACCAGCGGGCCCAGGTTGAAGCTCGTCTCCAGCCCGGCATCGGGCACCAGCGTGCCGATCGGGGTCAGGCGCTTCGGGTCGTCAGGGTCCTGGATGAGCGCGGCCACCTGCAGGTTGCGGGCGGTGAACGCGATGTTGCCCCGGCTCTCGAGCGAAACGGCCAGATGCAGGCTGGCTCCGACCACCTCACGGGTGACCGTCGAATCCGTGGCCGCCGTCCTCTCCGTCGTAAGAGAGCTGGTGTGGCTGTTTTCTGTCGCCTGGCTCGAGCTCGCGGTGAACTCGCTGCTCCAGGAGTTCGTGTTGGAGACTTCACTGCTCTGGTTGAAGGAGAAGCTGGCGCCGGCGTTGAAGCCCCCGTCGTACCCGATGCTGAACTCCTGGCCCGCCGACTCGGCGATGGTGGCACCGGTCTCGTGAGAGGTCGAGTCGCTCGAGCCGAACTGCTGGCTCGATGATTGCACGAGAGTGGCCTCGACCGACTTGGCGTCGAGCTGGCTCGTCGACGTGCCGTTGCTCTCGGTCAACCGGACGTCGAGCCCCATCCTCATCTCGCCCACCTTGAGGACGGGCTGGGGCAGGTCGGCGACCTTGGGGTTGCGGTTGACGTTGATCTCGTGGCCGTCCTTCAGCTGGTCCCCGTCGGTGTCGTCGAAAACCGGGGACGTGAAGAACGTCGACACTTCAAGACCGTCGTACAGGCCGTCACCGTCGCCGTCCTGGTGCGTCGGGTCGGTGTAGTACACGTTGAACTCGGGCTCGTCCTCGATCCCGTCGTCGTCGGTGTCGAGGTCACGAGGGTCGGTGCCCAGGGCCCTCTCCTCGTGGTCCTTCAACTTGTCGCCGTCCGTGTCGGCGGCCGACGGGCTGCTCGTCACCTGGCGGACCTGCGTGTTGCCGTCGGCGAACTTGATGGTGATCTGCCACCCGCGGGTCTCCTCGTGGTCCCAGAGGGTGTCGCCGCCACCATCATTCACATCGCTGTTCACGAAGTCGCCGGGCCCGGGCGGGTTGCCGGGGAAGGTCGCGCTCGTCGGGTCCACGATGACCCCCGCCACGTTCGTCTTGTCGGCCAGCGGATTCCCCATGGCGTCGGTGACGTTGTTCACCGTCACCTGGTAGGTCACCTCGGCCTGGGAGAGGGTGGTCAGCCGCACGCTCTTGCGGTCGGTGCCGGCGACGAACTCGGCACCCGTGACCGTCAGGGCGCCCACCTCGGGGTGGATCACGGTCTGCACGATCACGTAGCGGGCGGGGTCGGCGGTGTTGTCGGCCATGGGCTTGGAGAACTGCACCACCACGTGCTTGTTGTCGGTGGACGCCGCGCTGACCACTTTCGGCCGTTCCGTATCGCGCGCCCGGCTTCCGGTGAACGTCGCCGAGTTGAACCCCGGGTTCACCGGATTGCCGTCGGCGCCCTTCACGTTGGCGGTGATCGAGTACTCGCCCGCGTACTGCGGGCTCGTCACCAGGACCACCTGCTTGTTCTCGGCCTGCAGGGTGGCACTGGTGACGGAGAGGTTCGGGCCGATCGTGTAGTTGGCCGGGTTCGTCGCCGAAGCCGGGTCCAAGGCGACGTCGAAGGTGAGGACCACCTTGGTGTCGCCGTCCGACGTCGCGCTCAGCATCATCGGTCCCGGCAGGACGGTGCTGCCGGTGAACCCGACGGAGACCGCGGTCGGATCCATGTACACGCCGCTGGTCGTCTGAATGTCGCCGACCTTGAGCACGTACTGGACGGCCTCCTGTGGAGCCGTGGTGAGGAGCACCTCCTTGCCGTTGGACCCGTACGCGGTCGCTCCATTGACGGTCAGGGTCGCCGTGGACCCCGCCACCGTGATCTGGTACGCGGAAGGCTGGAGGGCGCTCGCTCCGACCGCCTCGCTGAAGGTGATGACGATCTGGGTCTTGCTCAGCGCTCGGACGCCCAGCAGCTTGGGCTCGGCGACCGTCGATCCGGTGAAGGTGATCGGGCGGGCCGTCTTCGGCTTCTTCATCTCGTAGGTGACCGGCTCCTGGGCGCCGGTCAGGAGGAAGGCCTGGTTGTTCGTGGCCCTCGAGACGCCTGTGACCGGGAGGTTGACCGCCTGCGTGGAGTAGATGGCGTAGTTCGCCACGTCCAGGGCGGCCGCGTCGAGATCCCTGTCGTACGTGGCCAGTGCCCGGTGGCGGCTCAAGCCCACCACGGCGGTCAACTTGGGGTTGGCGACGCCTCCGCCGCCTCCGCCCCCGTTCCCGCCAGTGACTTGGGACGTCGCCGCGGTGGTGGACGTCGTCGGCGAGAGGGTCGTCGTCGTCGTCTTCTTCCCCGGAGCCTGCTGCGCCGCCGCTGCGGTCGCGCCCAATGTGGCCAGCATCGACAGTGACGACACGATGAGGCACAGCACCCGCCGCAGCCAGCCTCCGAGAACGCTTCCCCTCGTACCCATGACTCCCCCTTCTCGCACGCCCCCGCCACGTAGGCGGAGTCCAAGGGGAACTGTGCGCCCCTCGTGTTGCGCCGGCGTGGCGCGACGTTGCGCGCCCGTCTGTGCCTGGGGCTGCGGCAGGGATAGTCAGGGGACGGTGGTCGCCACCGCCGGTCCTACCCCTTCGGCTTGATGAGGTCCTCGAGGCGGTCCCCCATGGCCATCAACTCCCGGCGCGAGTGGATGCCAAGCTTGGTGTAGACGTGCTCGAGATGGGTGCGCACGGTGCGGACCGACACGACGAGGTGCGCGGCGATGTCCTTGTCCGAGGCGCCGGTCGCGGTCAGCCGGGCGATGCGCTGCTCCTGGGCGGTGAGCTCCTGCGCCCCACGCCGCATCCGCCGCCGGCCGCCGGAAGCAGCGAGCTCCTCCCCGGCGCGGCGCGCCAGCCACACGGCGCCCACCGACTCGGCCACCTCGCCCGCTCGTCTGAACGACTCCCGAGCTTCACGGGGCCGACCGTCGCGTCGCAGCATGCTCCCGTGCTCGATCATGAGCTCAGCTCGCTCCAAGGGCAACGAGGTGCCGTCGAGGTGGGCAAGGGCGTCGCGGTACGCCGCGTCGGCACGGGCGTGGTCGTCGTCCAGAAGCGCGAACAACGCCCGTCCCGCGGCGGCTGCGGCGTTCGGCCAACGGCACGGCAGATGCCCGGCACGCTCCTCCAGCCAGTCGACGACGCGCTCGGCGTCGCTAATGTGGCCGGCGCGTGCGTGGGCGACCGTCGCGTGGCGGGCCCACGGGACGAGGCACGGCTCCCCGATGCCCAGCTCTCGGTAGCGCTCCTCGATCCCGGCGTACACCTCGGACGCCTCCTCGAAGCGCCCGTGGCGCAGGAGTCGGAGTCCGTGCACATGGTCGAGCCAGAGCAGGCTCCCCCAGATCCGATAGCGGGCGGCGGCAGGTTGTGCTCTCGCCCGCTCCGTGGCGCTCCGCTCCTCTTCCCCCATCTCGAGGAGCGCGTAGCTCCTGATCGCGCCGGCAAAGGGCTCGGCCAGAGGAACGAGATCGGCGACCGCGAGGAGGCGGTCGGCCACCTCGAAGCTGTCGCAGACCCTGATTCGAAGCAGCATGAGGCCGTAGACGATCCCGAGGGCCGCGGCGGCGGTGACCGCGCCGGCCCGCTCGGCCTCGTCGATGCCGGCCCGGATCGCTGTCTCTGCTTCGGCGAAGCGCTCGGCGGGCATGGCCACGCATGCGAAGGGAAGGAGAATCCCGGTGCCGCCCGAACGGATGTCCGCCGCGAGCTGCGATCGGCTGGCGCCGACCAGATGCCGGGCCTCGGACTCGACGGTGACCAGACCGGAGCGGTCACCGCAGTAGAACGCGAGCATCCCCCACTTGGCCGACGCCCGGGACTGGAGGGCGTTGTCACCGCTCTGGGCGAGGTGCCGGGCGCGTAGCGCCAACGGCAGGGCGGCGGCAGGGCCGGCCGTCATCATGACGGCGTCCGCATGCCGGCAGAGCGGGAGGACCACGGCGTGAGGGCTCTCCTGCTCGGCCAGGGCGACAGCCGCCTCCAGCGTGGCGCCGGCGGCGTCGAAGTCGCCCATGGCGAAGTGGGCGCGCGACAGCATCGTCAGGGCCGAGACGCGCTGGGTCGGTGGGACGTCGGTCTCGAGCACCTCTCCGATGATCGACGCCGCTTCTGCTGCTCGCCCCGCTTCCAGGAGTGCCTCGCCGAGCTCGACCGGCAGCGGTGCCGCCGCGGCGCTGCCACTCAGCCGGACCGCGGCCTGGAGACGGCTCGCCGCCGTTGCCGGTGCTCCCGCCCGCAGCGCCCGCCGGCCGCTCTCGGTCAAGACCCGGATCGCGTGGGCGTCGCCCGTCAGGTCCGCCCGTATCGCATGCTCGGCGGCGACGTCGTCCATCCCTCTCGCGGTCAACGCCGTGAAGGCCCGAGCGTGGAGCCGGGCGCGCGCCGGCGGGGTGATGTCCTCGTAGAGCAGCTGGCCGAACACCGGGTGGACGAACTCGGCGGTCCCTTTCTTGCCGGCGCGCACCAACCCGCTCCGCCAAACCGCCTCTGCCGCCGCCGTGGTCGCATCGCCGTCCAGGCCGGCGACGTCACTGACGAGCTCCGACCGGAACTCGATCCCGAGGACCGCAGCCGCCTCGGCCCATCGTCGGCCCGCCGACGTGAGGCCGGCGAAACGCCCGAGCACGAGCGACCGCTCGACCACCGAAACGGGGAGGCCTTCGGCGTCGGTCGAACCCACTCCTTCGAGGGTGAGGACCCCGGCCGCCAGCCCGAGGAGCAGCGGGTTCCCGCCGCTGAGCCGCCACGCCCGCCGAGCCACATCGGTAGGCACCGGCCGGCCCACCTTCTCGGAGAGCACGCCGGCCGCCGCCTCCTCCGTCAACGGGAGCAGCGGTTCGACGGTCGCGTCCCCACGGCGAACGAGGCTCCAGGCCACGTCGGCGGCCGCGGCAGGCCACGGCCGAAGCGAGGCGACGACCGCCACCGGCAGGCTCCCCACTCGACGGCACAGGAAGCCCAGGAGCGCCAGCGAGTCCGGGTCGGCCCACTGGAGGTCGTCGATCGTGATCAGGATCGGGCCGCTGGCCACCTCCTCCAGCCAGCGCAGCGTGCGGTAGAGGGCGGCGGTCCGGGCGTCGGCGTGGTCCGTCGCCGTCCACAGGTCCTCGGCACCGCCCAGGGCGTGCACGACCTGCGACAGGAGCCCGAAGGGGAGCGAGACCTCCATGGGGTCGCACCGAGCGCTGGCGAGAACGAGATCGTCGCCCGCCCGCCGGCAGGCCTCGTCGAGGACGGACGTCTTCCCCAGCCCTGCCTCCCCGAGGACGAAGAGCGCCCCGCCTCGGCCTTCACGGGCGGCCGCGATGCGAGCGCCGACGGCCGCGAGCTGCTCCTCGCGCTCCCAGAGACGTTCCGCAGCCATCACCGAGCCCCCCGGTCCGCGGTACTTCCCGACCGGCGATCTAACCACGCGTCCCCCATGCCCGCAACGTCCGATTCGGCTCCGGTAGATATCGGCTGTATTGCCGATGTTCGGCGATCTCCCCACTCGTACGGTGCCCAGGGCAGAGAGACGCGCCCAGAAGACGACGAGAAGGTGAGGTCACGTGCCGGCTTCCAGCGCTCCACCGGGCGAGAGCTCCCGGAACGGCCCGCGGCTCGAGGCGTGCCTGCTCGGGCCGTTCGAGGTGGCGCTCGCCGGCCAACCCGTCCACATCGGCAGTCCGAAGCAGCGGGCCGTCCTCGCCCTGCTCGCCCTGCAGGCGGGAAAGGTCGTCACCTCCGAGGCCCTCTGCGACCTCGTGTGGGACGCGGACCAGCCGGCGTCGCCGTCGAGGACGCTCCAGAGCTTGATCTCGCGGCTGCGCCGGGCGTTGAGCAGCGCGGCGGGGGGATCGGTCGACGCCGGCGACGAGATCCTGCGGACGCGTGACCCGGGGTGGGTCCTCGACGTCGAGCCTGGCGCCGTCGATGCCCTGCGCTTCCAGGAGCTGACCGCACGGGCCCGGCTCCGCAGTGGCCGGGGGGAGGCGGCCACCGCGGTCGAGGACCTGAGAGACGCCATCCGCCTGTGGCGAGGCGCCGCGCTCGTCGACGTGGTCGACGCCGGTTATCTGGCCGCCCACGCCATCCGGCTCAACCAGGCCCGCCTCGATGCCGTCGAGGACCTGGCCGAGGCCGAGCTGGCCAGCGGGTGCCCAGCCGAGGCCCTCGCCCGCCTCGAGGAGCACGTCGACGTCAACCCCCTGCGAGAGCGGGGGTGGGGCCTGCTGATGGTGGCGCTCTACCGCCTCGGCCGTCAGGCGGCCGCGCTGCGGGCCTTCCAGCAGGTGCGGGCTGTCCTCGGCGAGGAGCTCGGCATCGAGCCGTCGCCCGAGCTGGCCGAGATCGAGCAGCGCATCCTGCGCCACGACCTCCCCCTCGCCGGCTCCCCCCGGACGCCCCCTGGCCCCACACCGCCGTCAGCACCGCCCGAGACACCGCGCCCGCCCCCGGGTGAGTTCGCCGACTACTCCGTCGTCGTCGTCGAGGACCACGACTTCCAGCGCCGAACGGTCGTCCAACTGCTGAGGCATCTCGGGGTGGGGACGGTGAGCGACGCCGCCGACGGCGAGGAGGCGTGGCACGTCCTCCAGGCCGGCCCGACTCCCGACATCATCATCTGCGACATCGACATGCCGGGCATGGACGGGGTCGAGTTCGTGGCCCGGATCGCCGAGAGGGACCTCGCCTGTTCCGTGGTCATCGCCAGCGGGCTCGAGACCAACGTGGTACGGGCCGTGGAAGCCATCGGGGAAAGCCATGGCGTCCACGTGCTCGCCGCGCTCGAGAAGCCGCTCACCGCCCGCCGCCTGGGTGAGGTGCTTCGGCAGTACACCCGCCCGCAGGGCCCGCGCACCGGCCGTCCGGAGACCGAGGCGGTCCCCTCCGAGGTGTTGCACGACGCCTTCCGGAGCGGGAAGCTGAGCACCCAGTTCGAACCGCGGGTCGACCTGACGACCGGAGCGGTCAGCAGCGCCGAGGTTGGCGGGCGATGGCACGGATCCGACGACGATCCTGTCCCCGCGTCGCTCTTCATGCCCGCGCTGGCGCGCGAAGGCCTCCTGCTCGCCTTCGTGGAGCGGCTGGTCGACGCCTCGGCCGCGCTGGTGGACGAGACGGCGCCGACCCGTCTCGACGCACCCGTCCCGTTCCGGGTCGCCATCGACGTCTCGCTCTTGCCTCTGTCCGACGGGACGCTCGCCGACCGGCTGGCCGAGATGGTGCACAGCCGGGGGCAGCACCCTCGCCGCTTCGTGTGGGAGCTCGACGACGTCGCGCTGGCCCGGGCGTCGGGCGTCGCCCTCGAGGTGCTGACCCGCCTTCGCGTCAAGGGCTTCGGGCTGTCGATGAGCCACTGGGGCTCCGGCCCGTCGTGGACCAACCAACTCGAGCGCGTGCCCCTGAGCGAGCTCAAGCTCGACCGGCGCCTGGTCGCCGGCGTCACCCTCGACGGCAAGCGTCTCGCCGCCGTGGAGTCGGCACTGGGGACGGCCCGTGACCTGGGGATCCCCGTCGTCGCCGACGGCTGCGACTCCCAGGCCGATTTCGACACCCTCCTCGCCCTGGGGTGCTCCGAGGCCCAGGGGCGGTTCGTGGGCGAGCCGATGGAAGCCGGCGAGATGGTGGCGTGGGCGCTCACCGGCTACCAACCCCACGAGCTCGGGAGCGCGAGGTGACGGAGGGCGAGCTCGGCGCGCCATCCTCGGCGAGGAGGCGCGCCTGCTCGATCCGGCGGCGGCTCGGCGCGCTTCTGGCCACCCTCGGCGTCCTCGTCGGCGGGCTGCTCGTGGTCACCACGCTCCAGCTCCGGGCGTCGGAGCAGCAGGCCCGAGCCGGGAACCAGCGCAACATGTCGTTCCGAGTCGCGGACAGCATGCGCCAGAGCTCGAACGACCTGACCCTCATGGTGCGCCTCTACGTCTCGACGGGCGAGCCGCGCTACCGCGGGTATTACGAGGAGATCCTCGCCATCCGGTCGGGGACGGCGCCGAGGCCCGTTCACTACGACAGCGCCTTCTGGGACCGGGTCCTCGCCGAAGGGAAGGGGTTCGTCGAGTACGGCAGGCCGGAGTCCCTGGCCGACCAGATGCGCGCCGCCGACTTCGCCGACGACGAGTTCCAGGCCCTGAACGCGTCGCTCGCCACGTCGAACAACCTCGCCGCGCTCGAGCTCGAGGTGATGGACCGCGTCGCGCCGCGGATCGCCCGTGGGGTCGACGCCGCCTACTCCTCCGACGTTGCCGGGGACTACCGGCGCCTCGTCGACCCCGCCTACCTGGCCGAGAAGGGCAGGATCATGGGCGCCATCGGCGACTTCATCTCCCGCGTCGAGGCACGGACGCTGGATGCCGTCGAGCGAGCGCGGTCGACCACCCGCCGGTTGGGCGGGCTCCAGTTCGTCATCCTGGCCCTGATCGTGCTCGTCGGTCTGGCGGCCATGGTGCGGACGACCCGGTTCGTCCTCCGCCCCCTCCGCGAGCTCGCCGGCGCCACCGAGCAGTTCGCGGCCGGCAACTACGAGAAGCGGGTGCGCATCGACGGCGCGTACGAGCTGGAAGCGCTGGCGGCTGCGTTCAACACCATGGCCACCGCCGTCCAGTCCGACGTCGGCCGGCGCGAGCAGGCGGAGCGCGAGGCCGTGCGGGCCAGGAGCGCGGCCGAGGAGGCCAACCGGGCCAAGTCGACGTTCGTCGCCGCCATGAGCCACGAGATCCGGACTCCGATGATCGGCGTGACCGGGATGCTCGAGGTTCTCGCCCAGACCGAGCTGAGCGCCGATCAGCGGAGCATGGTCGCGACCGCCGCAGGGTCGGCGCAGGTGCTGCTGCAGATCATCGGCGACATCCTCGACTTCTCGAAGATCGAGGCCGGCAAGCTCGAGCTGGCGCCGGTGACCTTCATGGTGCGCCCGCTGACCGAGGCCGCCACCCAGACGTTCTTCCACACCGCGTCGGCCAAGGGGCTGTGGCTCACCTGCAGCGTCGACGACGCCGTCGCCGCGGCCCACCTCGGCGACCCGCTACGCGTCCGCCAGATCCTGAGCAACTTCATCTCGAACGCGGTCAAGTTCACGCCGGCGGGCGGCATCACGCTCGCCGTGCGCGTCCTCGCCGACGACGGCACGACGCAGCGGCTCGCGTTCTCCGTCACCGACACCGGGATCGGTGTCGCCCCCGAGAAGCAGCGAGAGCTGTTCCAGGAGTTCGCCCAGGCCGACGCATCGACTGCGGCCCGGTCGGGCGGGACGGGGCTCGGACTGGTGATCTGCCGACGCTTGGCCAGGCTGATGGGCGGCGACGTCGCCATGAGCAGCGCACCGGGCGAGGGGACGACGCTCTGCATGACGGTGCCGCTCCCGATCGCCGATCCCAGTGAGGTCGAAGCGGGGGCGGACTCTGCCCTCGGCGGCGCCTCCCTTCTCGTGAAGCGGCCGAAGCCCAGCCGGGAGGTCGCCGAGAGGGAGGGGAGCGTCGTGCTCCTCGTCGAGGACCACCCGATCAACCGACGCGTGATCCTTCATCAGCTGGGCGTCATCGGGTTCCAGGCCGACGTGGCCGAGGACGGCGGGGAGGCGCTCGACCTGTTCACCCGCCGCCGGTACGGGCTGGTGCTCACCGACCTCAACATGCCGGTCATGGACGGCTTCGAGCTGGCCGAGGCCATCCGGCGCCAGGAGGCGGAGGGGGGCCGGTCCCGCACGCCGATCGTCGCCCTGAGCGCCAACGTGATCCCCGAGGAGGCGGAGAAGTGCGCGGCCGCAGGGATGGACGACTTCGTCGGCAAGCCGGTCTCCATGCCCGCGCTCGGCCGCAAGCTGCGGCAGTGGATGCCCTATCTCGAGTGGCCGAGCGCCACGCCCGCGCCCCTCCCCGCC
Source organism: Acidimicrobiales bacterium (assembly GCA_036260295.1). GTDB lineage: Bacteria > Actinomycetota > Acidimicrobiia > Acidimicrobiales > AC-14 > CADCTB01. The sequence goes on from DATAAD010000127.1 coordinate 37,571, forward strand.
GAGGAGAGCGTCGGCGACCAGGACACCGTCGTCGACCACGAGATCCTGGCCGAGCTCACGGGTGGCGACGACGCCCTGGCCGCCGCCATCCTCGCCGACTTCGTCGACTCGTCAGAATCTGACCTCGCCGCCCTCCGCCTCGCCCTCGCCGGGGCGAGCGCGGACGATGTCCGCCGTCAGGCCCACCGCATCAAGGGCGCCAGCCGAACGGTCGGCGCCCATGAGGTGGCCACCCTGGCCTCCCGACTGGAGGCGGCCGCTTCCGCGGCGGTCGAGGACTGGGGCGCGTTGCGTTCGACGGCGGACGACCTCGAGGCGGCAGTGACGCGAGTGGCGGGCGTCGTCAGCCCCGCCTCGCCCTGACGCCGAGGTCGGGCAAGGACGCCACCGGAGCCCGACCTCCCATCGGAAGGCCCCGCCTCCCGCTTGTCGAGTGAACGGCCGCTCGAGGAAGCGGCCCATCACGGGAGGAGAGCACCATGACGACGATCGACACCACTCACCCCGTCAGCGACCTGTACGTCGAGTCGTGGGGCGAGGGCACGCCAGCGGTGCTGGTGCACGGCTCGCTGGCCATCGGCACCGAGGAGTGGGAGGCCCAGCGCCCCCTCGCCGGCGAGGGCTTCCGCCTGCTCGTCCTCGACCGGCGGGGCTACGGGCGAAGCCCGATGGCGGACGGCGAGGACTTCTTGCGTGACGCCGAGGACATCGCCGACCTCATGGGCGACGGCGCCCACCTGGTCGGCCACTCCTACGGCGGCCTCGGTGTCCTGTTCGCCGCCGCCCTCCGACCCGAGGCGACCTTGTCGCTGACCCTCCTCGAGCCCGGGGCGTTCGCCCTCGGCCAGCAGGACCCGGCGGGACGAGAGCTGGTGGCCGGCGTCCGCCGCCTGTGGAGCCAGGACGTCCCCGACGAGGAATGGGTCGTCGGGTTCCTCAAGGCCGTGGGCAGCGATCCCGACCAGTTCCCCCCCGAGTTCCTCGCCGCCGCCCTGCCGCTCGTCCCCGTGCTCCGCCAGGGCCGCCCGATCTGGTACCCCGACCTGCCGCTGGGCGAGCTGGCCCAGGCGCCCTTCCCGAAGCTCGTCGTGTCCGGCGGTCACAGCGCCGGGTTCGACGCCATCTGCGACGAGCTGGCTGCTGGCATCGGCGCCGTCCGCAACGTGGTGGAGGGTGCCGGCCACGAGATCCAGTTCACCGGCACGCCCATCAACCAGGCGCTGCTGGAGCTCTGGCGCACGGCCCGGTAGGCGCCTCCGCGCCCTCGTCGGCGGCATCCCCGGGCCGGATGCCGCGCAGCGGGCGTCCGGTAGGAGAGAATGTACGTCCGACCACTGCCAACCACCTCTCCCCGGACGCGGCCGCGCGGCCCGCCGCCCCCCGACGCAGGATCTCTCGGGGAACGGAACGGGCAAGGAGCAACTCTTGGACACAACCAACGCGCCGTCGGGCGACGACGACCTGAGCATCGACTGGGGTGTCGCCGAGGACGTCGTCGATGCCCCGGCGCCCGAGCTGGCGCTCACCCTGCCCCCCGACCTGTTCGGGCCCCCCGAGCCCGACCCGGTGGCGGAGCGACCGGCCGGTCCTCCGGCCGAGGATCCCTCCGCGTTCGTGCTCAACGACCTGTTCCGCGACGCGCCCGAACAGGCCGCGCCGCAGGAGCCCGCGGTCGGTGCCCCGCTCGTGGTCGAGGACCTGTTGGCGCCGACCCCCGCCGTCGCCGTCCCGCCCGAGCCCAGGCCCCGCCTCGCCCCCGAACGACCGGGACCGGCGCGGCATCGCCGTCCCCGGCCGAAGCTCGACGGCCGGAAGCTGCTGCTCCCGGCTGCCGTCGTCGCCGCCGTGGTCGCGCTGTCGACCCTCCTGAACCAGCCTCCCGACCCGTCGGTCGACGTCCGGTCGGCGGCGGCGGCGCCAGACCCCGCCCCGACCGTCCCCGCCTCGACCCGCCCCCTGCCCACGACCACGGCGGCACCGACCAGCACCACCGCCGCCACCGCCCCCTCGACCACGGCCGGCGCGGCCGGGCCGACGGCGACGGCGGCGACGACGGCGGCGCCGGCCGTCACCGCGGCCCCCCGGGCCACCGTCACGCCCACCCCGGTGACCACCGCCGCGCCGCCTCCGCCGCCTCCGGCGCCCACCTCGGCGCCGACCACCGTCCCCGAGCCGGTCGTCACCGAGCCTCCGCCCGACGACGACACCACGGAGACCACCAGGAGGCCGCGCCAGACCGTCCCGCCGCCGACCACGGCGCCGCCGACCACGGCCACGACCGTCGAGCCGGAGGAGCTGGTCGAGGTCGACTGATCCCGGCCCGGAGCCTAGAGTCTCCCGGGTCATGGTGTCCCGACCGGGTCGTGGCGCCACGCAGGCGGGCGTCGCGGTGCTCATGCTGATGGTCGCCGCCCTGCCGCGGCCGGCGCTCGCCGCCCCCGAGGACCTCGAGGCCGCAGAGCGGCGAGCCGACCGCGCCGCCGAGGAGCTGTCCGCCGCCGAGGAGGAGCTGGCCCGGGCCGAGGACACCGTCGCCAACCTGGAGGCGCGCGTGGCCAGGGTCGACGCCCGGGTGGCCGACGTGCGGGGCCAGGTCCGGCAGCTGGCCGTGCGCCAGTACGTCCAGGGGACCGCAGGCATCACCCGCCTGCTTCGTATGGCCGACGCCAACCAGGTGGTGCGGGCCCAGCAGTTCGCCAGCGTCGTCGCCGAGACCTCGACGAACGCCCTCGAGCAGTACCGGGCCGACAAGGAGGACCTGCGCATCGAGGTGGCCGCGCTGGAGCGGGAGCAGAAGGCCCGGGCGGGGGTCATGGAGGACCTGCGCCGCCGCCAGGGCGACGCCGTCAGGGAGCTCGAGCGGCTGGTCCGCATCGAGGAGGAGACCCGCGCCGCCCGGGAGGAGCAGCAACGGCGAGCCGAGGCCGCGGCCGCCGCCGCCGCCCCCCAGCCGACGCCCGCGCCTCCGCCGCCGTCCCCCTCCCCGGAGCCGGGGGCGCCGGCGACGACCAGGCCGGCCGCCCCGGCCACCACCCCCACGACCCGGGCCCCGGCCCCCGCGGCGACGGCGGGCGAATGGATCTGCCCGGTCGCCGGGCCCAACGCCTTCAGCAACGACTACGGCGCGCCCCGGGGCGGCGGGCGCAGCCACCAGGGCAACGACATCCTGGCCGCCAGGGGCACACCCGTCGTGGCCAACGTGGGCGGGGTCGTGACCCAGCGCAACGGGGCGGTGAGCGGGCTGGCCTACTTCCTCGCCGGGGACGACGGGAACCGGTACTTCGGCGCCCACCTCGACTCCTTCGGCGCCAGCGGGCGGGTGGCGGCCGGGACCCAGATCGGCACCGTCGGCACCACCGGCGACGCCGCCGGCGGGCCCCCGCACCTCCACTTCGAGATCCACCCGGGGGGCAGCGGCTACACCAACCCGTACACCACGCTGAAGAAGTACTGCTGAGGGCGCTTCACCCTTGCTGAACGAAGCTCGCGCCGGCGCGGTCGCCGCCGCCCCGATGCTCTTCGGCATCGTGCCGTTCGGGCTGGTCGCCGGGGCCGCCCCGGTCTCGGAAGGCCTCGGTGGATGGGCGGCCGTCGGACTGTCCACCATCGTGTTCGCCGGCGCCTCACAGCTGGCGATCGTCGACGTCCTCGGCCAGGGCGGCTCGGCCCTGGTCGCCGTCCTGGCCGCGTGGACCATCAACCTGCGCATGGTCCTCTACTCCGCCTCGCTGGCCCCCTACCTGAGCCACGAGCCGATCCGTCGGCGCCTAGGGGCCGCCTACATCCTCGTCGACCAGAACTACGCCCTGTCCGTCAGCCGGTGGGCGGTCGACCCCACCCCGGAGCGGCGGCTGCCGTACTTCGTCGGCGCCGGGCTCCTGCTGTGGACGGGCTGGCAGGTGGCGACCGTCGCCGGCATCCTCGTCGGCGCCGCCGTGCCCGACGAGATCCCGCTGGACTTCGCCGTGCCCCTCGTCTTCCTCGTCCTCCTCGTCCCCCTGCTGGCCGACCGGCCGGCGGTCGCCGCCGCCGTGGTCGGCGGCGCCGTCTCCGTCGTTTCCGCCGAGCTCGGTGCCGGCGCGGCGTCGACGGTCGTGGGGACCGCGGCAGGGATCGCCGCCGGCGTCATCATTGACGCCCGGTGAACCGGGTGTGGCCGGTGATCCTGATCTCGGGCGCCGGGACCTACGCCATGCGAGCGTCGTTCCTGGCCGCCGCCCACCGGATGACCGACGTCCCCCCGGCCATGGCGCGGGTCCTGCGCCAGATACCTCCCGCGGCCCTGGCCGCCATCATCCTGCCCGCCCTCGTCCGTCCCGACGGCCACCTCGACCTGGTCCAGCCCCGCCTGCTCGCCGGCCTCGTCGCGGCGCTGGTGGCCTGGCGGACGCGCAACGTCGGCCTCACCCTCGTGGTCGGCATGGCCGTGCTGGTCGGTCTCGATCACCTCTGACCGGTACCGTCGGCTTCCGATGTCGAGCATCGTCCGGGCCCGGGGGCTGACCAAGCGGTACCCCGGGGTCACCGCCCTGGACGGCGTCGACCTCGACCTCCCCCGAGGGCGGGTCGGGCTGGTCGGCGCCAACGGGGCGGGCAAGACGACTCTGTTCCGGCTCCTGCTCGGCCTCAGCCGCCCCGACGCCGGGACGGTGGAGGTCGGCGGCATCCCAGTGGCCGACGACCCGGTCGGGGTGCGGGCGCAGGTCGGCTACATGCCGGAGCACGACTGCCTCCCGCTGGACCAGACGGCGGCCGACGTGGTCGCCACCTTCGGCGAGCTGGGCGGGCTGCCGGTCCGGGCCGCCCGCCAGCGGGCCTCGGAGGTGCTCGACCTCGTGGGCCTCGACGAAGCCCGCTTCCGGCCCGTCGGCGGCTTCTCCACCGGCATGCGCCAGCGCACCAAGCTGGCCCAGGCC
>DATAAD010000128.1:0-13385 GCA_036260295.1 Acidimicrobiales bacterium
CGACCACGACCACCACGCAGGCGACCACCACCACCACGCAGCCGACCACCACCACCACGCAGCCGACCACGACCACCACGCAGGCGACCACGACTACGACACAGCCGACGACGACCACGACGATCGTCCAGCCCACGACGACGACCACCATCTCGCCGGTGCCCGGACTGCCCGAGTTCATCCGACAGATCGTCTGCAGCATCCTCCGGCCGCTGGCCACGAGCCCCTTCATCGGGCCCTTCATCCAGCCGTTGCTCACCGCCTTCGGCTGCACCGCCTAACCGGCACGGGGAAGCCCCTACGCCGACTCAACCGGAGAAGGAGCAGCTGAAGCTCCGCTCCGGTTGAGGCGCGCGCCGAAGTACCCCTGGCGCGCCACCCGCCGGTGCGCGACAGTTCTCCGGCACGCACCAGTCCTGTGGCGAAAGGAACACGTTCCATGGCTATGGCCGACACGGCGGAGTACGTCCTCCTTCCCCCCCAGGGCCTCCGGGCCAAGGGGACGGCCAACACCGACGCCCGGGCGTTCCTCCAGAGCGCCGAGGGCACGGGCGTCGGGGCCATGAGCCTCGACGGGCGCGACGTGCCACTGCGGGTGGTCGACTCCGTAAGTCCCGACGGGGCCAAGCTCGTGGAGCTCTCGCCCGAAGCGGCGCTCGCCGTCCGGGCCACCCGCCCCGACCTCCGGCTGGTGCCCGTCGTCTACTACACGCCGGCCGTGCTGGAGCGCGAGGAGGTGGAGTCCAGCGTCACAACGGCTGCCCGACGGGCGGCGGCGTCGACCAACATCACCATCCAGGTCGTGTCCAAGAAGGGCGGGGCGCCGATCGTCAACGCCTTCGTGGTGGCGTTTGTCGACTACAAGAAGCGCACGGGCGCCCAGGGCGTCACCGGCGACGACGGCATGTGCACCCTCGCCCTGGGCAAGTCGAGCATCAAGCTGCAGCGGCTCTACGTGTACCCCCTCGACGCCCACTGGAGCATCATCAAGAAGAACATCACGGTGAAGACCGGCACCAAGGTCACGCTCAACCCGCTCGACCTCGGTTACACCGACGGGCTGCGCCACTTCTACGGGAACGCCGACCTCGACGTGGGCAAAGGCGTGACGGTGGGCGTGATCGACACCGGGGTCAGCCCCCACCCCGACCTGGTGATCGCCGGCGGGGCCAACACCGTCCCCGGGGAGAACCGGAACGACTTCGGCGACAACGGGCGCAACCACGGCACCCACGTGGCCGGCATCATCGCCGCCCGGGGAACGCCGCCCGACGGCCTCCGAGGGGTGGCGCCGGGCGTCACCCTGCGGGCCTACCGGGTCTTCGGCAAGGGCCAGGGCAGCGCCTCCAGCTTTGCCATCGCCAAGGCGATCGACGTGGCCATCGCCGAGAAGTGCGACCTGATCAACATGAGCCTCGGCAGCAGCCAGCCCGACCCCGTGCTCACCGCCGCCGTCGAGGACGCACGGGCCGCCGGTGCCGTGTGCCTCATAGCGTCGGGCAACAACGACCGCTCCCCGGTCAGCTTCCCGGCCGCCGAGGACATGGCCCTCGCCGTGTCCGCCGTCGGTCGCAAGGGCACGTTCCCGACGAGCGCGGCAGCCGCGGACGAGGTCGCCGCCCCCTTCGGCAAGGACAAGAACGACTTCGTCGCCATGTTCTCCAACGTCGGTCCCCAGATCGACCTCACCGGGCCCGGTGTGGCCATCATGTCCACCGTGCCCGGGAGCTACGCCGAGATCAGCGGGACCTCGATGGCGTGCCCGGCGGCCACGGGCGCTGCCGCCCGGGCGCTCACGTCGAAGATCCTCAAGATGAGGCGCAACGCCAAGCGGTCCGAGGCCATGGTCAAGGCCGTGCTCGGTTCGGCCAGGTCCCTGGGCTTCGATCCCCCGTTCGAGGGCCACGGCCTCCCTGACCCGGAGTAACGTCGGAGCCGTGGCCCGTACCAGGTTCGTTCTGCGCTACCGCGGCGAGGGGCCCAAGCCCGACGAGGACGTGGCCCGGCTGCACGAGCTGAGCGACGCCGTCGTCGTCGACTCGACCTCGCGGATGCTCGTCGTCGAGGCCGAGCCCGAGCCGCTGCGCAACCTGGTCGACGCCCTGCCCGACTGGGTCATCGGCCCCGACATGTCCTACGAGGTGCCCGACACCCGCAAGAGGGTGCTTGGCCCGCCCGACTAGCGCCTCGGCAGGCGCCCGGCCGCTCGGTTAGATTCCTTCGGACTGCGGACCGAGTGGGGGAGATGGCGATGGCGGGGATCGGCGAGATCTTCAAGGCCGAGAACGGCAGGTGGTCCTTCCGCGTGAAGGCCTCGAACGGAACGGTCGTCGCCATCGACGACGGCCCCGGGTACACGGCGAAGCCTCAGGCCCGCGCCATCCTCCAGAAGCTGCTGAGGGGGGACTACAACGGCCCCATCCGGGAACCGTCGGCGGTCAAGTGCGGCCAGGAGATAACGGCCAACACCACGCTCGACAGCGACCTTCGCTGCGACGGCGACGGTCCTGCGCTCATCGTCACCGCCGACAACGTCGTACTGGATCTGGGCGGCTTCACCGTGTCCGGCCCGGACGAGCCGGCGTCGGACATCCCCGGCATCCTGCTGCGCAACGTGAAGGGCGTGACCGTGCGCAAGGGCACGGTCAAGGGCTTCAGCGCGGGTGTGGCCATCGCGGGCGGGGCGAACAACGTGATCGAGAACGTCACGACCGAGGACAACGTGGGCACGACCGAGGGCAACTTCGGCGACGGGATCACCCTCAACGCCTCCAGCGGGAACGTGATCCGAGGCAACGTGGTCCGACGCAACGGGCCGTTCTCCGGCATCTCGCTGGTGGGCGCCTGCGCCGACAACGAGATCCGCGACAACCGGATCACCGACAACAACATGCTCCCGGGGGACCCCTCGAGGGGCCGCCAGGACATGGGCATCCGGCTCGAAGGCCCGGCGGCCAACAACAACAAGATCCTCGGCAACACCATCACCGGGAGCGGGGCCGAGGGCATCTGCATCCTGCCGACCTGCACCGATCCCCAGGCCGGGTGCGCCGGCACTCCCGGGAACGAGGGCAACGAGGTCTCCGAGAACATGTGCCACAACAACGGCACCAGCGGCCAGGGCAGCGGCATCCGCCTCTTCGCCGTCCCCCAGCCCGTGGCCGCCTCGAAGACGACCATCACCGAGAACGTCACCAACGACAACCGGACCTTCGGCATCGCCATCGACGCCGTCGGCGCGGCCAACCCCGGCCCGCCGAACAACAAGGTGACCAAGAACAGCGGCAAGGGGAACGGCCAGTTCGACGGCTACGACGGCAATACCCCGGGATGCGGGAGCAACACCTGGAAGGGCAACGAGTTCGGCACGGTGAACCAGCCCTGCGTCGGGGCTTGACGTCACGTGTGGAATCCCCCGGCGTACCCTGGAATGTCCTGATAAAGTGAAGTAGCCTGCCGGACCTCACCGGCGTGCGACTGGCTTCCAAGTGAGGGGAGACGGCGTTTGGCCCGGCGCGAGCGTATGGACTGCCCGAGGAAGCGCGGTTTCGCGCCGATGGTCGCCCTGGTGCTCTGCGCCGCGGCGAGCGTAGGAGCCGGAGCGCAGGCCCCGGCGGGGGCCCAGGTGACCGCAGTCAGCGGTGGGGCCTTCGGCCACTACACCAAGGTGAGCCTGTTCGGGGGCCCGTCCATCCCCGTGGGCCCGCTTCCCGACGTCAGGCTCCCCGCCACGGGGTCCGAGCAACCGCTCACCGCCCGCGAGGCGGCAGGCTCGGCGGTGTACGGCCCGGCGCACATCTTCGGCGGCGTCTGGCCGGTCGACGTCGACGTCGCCCCGCCATCGGGGCCCATCACGGTGACGACGCGAGGCACCACCGGCCCGAGGGCGTCGGTTACCAGCACCGTCGACATCACGCTCCGCACCCCCCCGGATCCCCGCTCCCCCGGCGGCTGGGGACCGTTGCCCCCCAGCCAGGGAGACGAGCTGCACAGCACGTGCACGGCCAACGAGAACGGCGTCACCGGGTCCACCCGGTTCGTCAACGCCGTCATGTCGAAGGCCACGACGCCGGTGGGCGAGCCCCTCGACGAGGAGCGCATCCCCGACAACCCCCCGCCCAACTACACCCGCGAGGGTGTCCTCACCAACGTCGGCGACAGGTACCGGATCGTCTACAACGAGCAGATCGTCGATCCCGGTGGGGGCACGATCACGGTGAACGCCGTGCACATGTACCTGCTGGGCGACATCGCCGTGGGCGAGCAGATCGTCGGCCAGGTGCGGTGCTCCGTGCGCGGGAACGCCTTCCCCAACACGCCGCCGACCGTCGCCACACCCCCCACCACCGCGCCGCCTCCGACGACGGCACCCGTCCCCACCACGCAAGCGACCCCGGGGCCCACCTTGGCGGCCCAGAACAGCGCCAGCTCGGCGTCCGACTCGGGCTCGAGCCCGGTGCCGTTGGTAGCGGCCGCAGCGGTGGTCGTGGCCGGCGGGGCGGCGGCCATGGGCCTCCGGCGCCGAAGGACGAGGGGCCTACCGCATGATCCCTGAGCGGCCCGGGCCCGGGTGCCACAGGCCGCGACCATGACGACGTGAGCCGGGACGCAGACCCGGCGCCGACCGGCGCCGGCGTGACTGCCGACGTGCTCGTCCTCACCGAGGTCCCTGCCGCCGCCGAGCCCGACGACGTCCCGGCGCTCCCGGCGCGCCGCCGGCGGCACTGGTGGGCCCTGGTCGCCGGCTACGTGGCGACGGTCTTCATCCTCCTCACCTTCAACTTCGCCATCCCCCGGCTGATGCCCGGCGACCCCATCGACGCCCTCATGGCCTTCGGGTCCCCGACCTACGTCCAGGACGACGAGACGCGGGCCGCGCTGGCCGAGTACTACAAGCTCGACAAGCCACTGGTCACCCAGTACTTCGGGTACCTCTCGGGCCTGGCCCGCGGCGACCTCGGGGTCTCGATCTTCAACAACACGCCGATCCGCGGCGACCTGGGCGGCAAGATCGGATGGTCGTTCCTCCTGATCGTCACGGCCACGGGGATCTCGGTGCTCATCGGGATCCCCCTCGGCGTGCACTCGGGGTGGAAGCGGGGCAAGCGGACCGACCGGGGCCTGCTGGCCTTCTTCCTCGCCTACCAGAACCTGCCGATATTCGTCATAGGAGCGGCGGCGTTCGTCCTCCTCACGTTCAAGCTGGGCCTGTTCCCGTACGGCGGCGGGTCGACGCCCTTCAACGACTACACCGGGCTGGACAAGGTCCTCGACGTCGCCCGCCATCTCGCCCTTCCGGCGACCATGATGGGGCTCGACGCCGCCACCTACCAGTACCTGGTGATGCGCTCGTCGATGGTCGGCGAGCTCGGTTCCGACTACCTCCTCGTCGGTCGGGCCAAGGGACTGCGGGAGCGGCGGCTCAAGTACCGCTACGCCGGGAGGAACGCGCTGCTGCCCGTCGTGTCCGTGATCGGCCTCCAGTTCAGTCTGGCCATCACCAGCGCCATCTTCATCGAGCGCATCTTCTCCTATCCCGGCCTGGGGAACTACATGTTCCAGTCGGTGGCGGTCCGCGACTATCCGGCCATCCAGGGGGCGTTCCTCGTCCTGACCCTCACCGTGGTCACGGTGAACCTGGTCGTCGACCTTCTCTACCGCCGCCTCGACCCCCGGACGGCGGCATGAAGCGCCTCGTGAGCGCCGTGCGCCGGTCTCCCCTGCTGGCCACGGGCGTCGGCATGGTCGCCCTCGTCGTCGCCTTCGGCGTCTTCGCCCCGTGGATCGCCCCCTACGAGCCGAAGGAGATCAGCGGCGAGGTCTTCGAGAGCCCGTCGTGGTCCCACCTCCTCGGCACCAATGACTCCGGGGCCGACGTCTTCTCCCGGTTGGTGTGGGGCACTCGGACGACCCTCGTCGTGGCCGTGAGCGCCAGCGCCCTCGTGCTCGCCATCGGCATTGCCTTCGGGTTGACCGCCGGTCTTCGAGGGGGGCTGGTCGATATGGCCGTGATGCGCCTGGTCGACGTCATGCTGGGCCTGCCCGTACTCCCCCTGCTCATCTTCGTCGGGGCCATGATCGGCTCCAGCCTCCCCACCTCGATCCTGATGATCGGCCTGTTCCTCTGGCCGCAGACGGCGCGCATCGTGCGGAGCCAGACCCTGAGCCTGCGGACACGAGGCTTCGTCGGCATCGCCCGGGGACTGGGCGGGGGACCGTTCTACGTCATCCGCCGTCACCTCGTCCCCGCCCTGGGGCCGGTGATCGCCGCCAACCTGGTCTTCGTCGCCGGGGTGGCCGTCGCCATCGAGGCCGGGTTGAGCTTCCTCGGTCTGACCGATCCCGCCGCCGTGAGCTGGGGGGCGGAGATGGAACGCGCCATGTCCAACAGCAACATCCGGTTCGGCTCCCTGTGGCTGTGGTGGCTGATGCCCTTCGGGCTGGCCCTGACGTTCGCCATCTTCGGCCTGTCCCTCATCGGGGTGGCCCTGGAGCCCCGGTTCAACCCGAGAGAGGGACGGGCCCGGTGAGACGAGGAGAGCGATGAACCACCCGATCGGCCGGCGGACGTTCCTCAAGGGGATGGCGGGTGCCGCCGGGGCGGTGATGCTCGGCGGCGCCTGCAACCCAGGGCGGCCACCCAACCCCGAAGGCGGCCCCACCGTGCGGGTCAAGTCCTGGGGCGACCTGGGGTACCCGTCGCCGTTCACCTACGTCGCCGGTCCGGGGTACTGGCGGATGAGCCTCCTCTTCGACACCCTGACCTGGCCCGACTCGACCGGCCAGCAGCTGCCGTGGCTGGCCTCGGCGTACCGTCGTTCGGAGGACGGGCTGGTGTGGTCGGTCGACTTGCGGGAAGCGAGGTGGGCGGACGGCCGGCCGGTGACCGCCGACGACGTGGCCTTCACCTACGACTACTACACGTCCCACGTGTTCACGCCGTTGCTGACCGGCGTCCCCCGTCCGGGCGTCGACGTGCGGGCGACGGGCGAGCGGTCGGTGGAGTTCCGGCTGCCGCAGCCCGAGGCCACGTTCCTCCAGCAGACGCTCGGCACCATGCCGATCGTGCCCCGGCACATCTTCGCCGACATCACCGATCCCATGACCGTGTTCGACGAGCGGACCTTCATCGGCTGTGGGGCCTACCGGCTCGAGTCCAAGAACGTGAACGCCGACACCGAGGCCTACGTGGCCAAGAGCGACTACTACCTGGGGCGCCCGTTCGTGCGGCGCATCGAGATGGTCGGGGTGCCGGAGGACGACGAGCTCGCCGCCCTCCGCGCCGGCGTGCTCGACGGGGCCAGCGCACCCGAGGAGGGCGTGCGGAACGAGGCCCTGGCGCCGTTCCGGGACGACCCCGAGTACGGGATGGTCAGCAACCCCTCCGGGTTCGGCTTCCCCTTGTTCTTCAACCTCACCAAGGGCGGCGCCCTGGCCGACGTGCGGTTCCGCCGGGCGTGCCTGCACGCCCTCGACCGCGACGAGATGGTCCACCGCCTGCTCACCGGCAACGGTGCGGTCGGGAGCGCCGGCTGGCTGCCGCCCACGAACCGCTTCTACACCGCCGAAGGGGTGCGGCAGTACCCCTTCGACCGTCCTCTGGCCGAGCGCATGCTGGACGACGCCGGGTACCGGCGGACCGGTACGGGCGGCCCACGGGTGGACCGCGACGGTCGTCCGCTGCGCTTCACCCTGAACCTCCCCGACCTGGTCCCGATCGCCCTGGCCGAGCTCGTGGTGGCCAACCTGGGCGCGGTGGGCGTGCAGATCGACGTCAGACTGGAGCGGGTCGACCTCGTACGGGTCTACGGCTCCAAGCTGGCGGCCAACTACGACATGGTGGTCCAGTCGTACCCGGGACCGGCCGGCATCGGGCCCGACGGCGACCCCGACCAGCTGCGGGGCGTCTACCACTCCGACCCACCGAGCCAGACCCACAAGGCCACCGGGTACTCGAACCCCGAGGTCGACCGCCTGATCGACGCCCAGCTGCGCACCTACGACGAGGAGGAGCGCAAACGGCTGGTCGGGCGCATCCAGCAGATCGTCTCCGAGGATCTGCCGGTCGCCATGCTCTACTACACGACCTTCTACTACGCCTTCCGGAAGAAGGTGTTCGATCAGTGGTACTACACCCCGGGCGGCTTCGCGTCCGGCCTCTCGGACGTGTACAACAAGCACCCGTACATCACCGGTCGCAAGGAAGGGCTTCCGACCTGAGCCGACGGGCGGAGGGGCGGCGCCTCGCTTCGGCTAGTCCCAGGGGCGCTTCCGGAGGCGGGCCCGCGGCCGCCCCGCCCGCCTGGGGAAGGCCCGCCGGCGCCGGCCACCGTCGCCCCCTGCCTCGGCCCACTGGAGCTGGGGGGCCCAGAACCTCACGTGGGCGCCGGCTGCGACGAAGAGCAGGGCCACGGCCACGGTGCGCAGGACGTTGGCGCCGGTGCTCGCCACCCCCCCGCTGCCGCCGCCCGAACCTCCTCCGCCGGAGCCCCCGCCACCCGACCCCCCGCCGCCCGACCCTCCCCCGGCCGACCGGCCGCAGACCGACTGCGCGATCACCATCTCGCCCACGGCCGTGGGGCCGAGAAGCTCCATGCGGACGGCATTCACGGTGATGGAGCCGTCAGAGCCGACGATCTGCTCGTTGTAGACGACGCGGTACCTGTCGCCGACGTGGTCGATGGTGCCCTCTCGCGTGTACCCCACCGGCGGGTTGGCCGGGACGTCCTCGGTGGCGGTCGGCAGCTGGGAGCTGGCGTCGTACCTGGTCTCCAGCTTGCCGTTGGTGATCGTGGTGGAACCGCTGGTACCCGAGGCCGACGCCGTACAGGTGCTCCTCACCCCGTCGGCGATGACCGGCCCGGGCCCGACGCCGCGCGGCAGGGTGATCTGCGCCGAACTGGTCACCTCGCCGCCGGGCGTCCCCTGCGTGCTCACCGTGATGGGGCCCGACGGCGGCGCCGCGGCGTTGGGGTCGTCGGGGTACTGGCCGGCGAAGATCTTGGCCGGGCCGTACTCCGCCGTGGCCCCGTCCTCGTCGGTGGCGGTGATCGGGGTGGCCGACCCCGCCGCCGGCAACGTCACCGAAGGGCTGGCGTTGGTCGCCGGGGCGTTGGCCGGCTGGCCGCATCCCCGCCGGTTCGGAGGCCCGCCGAAGAGCCCCACGTTGGTGAAGTAGCCGCAGGCGCTACCGCTCACCGACCCGCCGCCTCCGGCTGCCGTCGTGGTGGTGGTCCCCGAGGCCGCGGTCGTGGTCGTGGCCGGGGCCTGCGTCGTCGTCGTGCCCTGGGCCTGGGTCGTCGTCGCGCCGCCCGCCTGCGTGGTCGTGGTGCCCTGGGCCTGGGTGGTGGTCGTGCCGCCCGCCTGCGTGGTCGTGGTGCCCCCGGCCTGGGTCGTGGTCGTCCCGCCTGCTTGCGTGGTGGTCGTGCCTCCACCCGCGGTGGTGGTGACCCCGCAGGTGACGGAGCCGACCACCAGCTCCCCCACGGCGGTGGGCCCGAGGAGGAACATGTGAGCGGCGTTCACCGTCAAGGAGCCGTCGGGGTTGGTGACGTGCTCGTTGAGCACGATGCGGAACCTGTCGCCCACGTGGTCGATGGTGCCCTCGCGGGTGTGGTTCACCGGCACGTTCTCGGGGATCGGCTCGGTGACCACGGGCAGCTGGGTGTTGGGGTCGTAGCGCAGCTCCAGGACGCCGTTGCGGATCGTGGCCGAGCCGGTGAGGCTCTTGGCTCCGGTGCCGGCGTCCGTCTCCCGGGCCGTGCAGGTGCTGCGCACCTCGTCGGCGACGAAGGGCCCTGGCCCCGCGCCTCCCGGAGCGGCCGAAGGCGGTGGGTTGTAGAGGGTGACAGCGGTGTCGCACGTCACCGACCCGCCGGCGCCGGTCGTTCCCTGACAGCTGGCGGTCAGCGGCCCGGACGGAGGCGCGGCCGGCGCCTCCTCCGGCCACCGTCCCCCGAAGATCACGGCCGGGCCGTACTGGGCCCTCGCTCCGTCCGGGTCGTTGGCCGTCACCGGGGTGGCCGATCCGGTGGCGGGCAGCGTGACCGAGGGGCTGGCCGCGGTGGCCGGTGCATCGCCGGGCTGGCCGCACCCCCTGCGCATGCGCGGGCCGCCGAAGAGGCCCACGTCGGTGTAGTAGTTGCAGGCACTCCCGGTGACGGCCGTGACGTCGGCTTCGGCCCGGCGCTCCCCGATGCTCGTGATGGTCCCCGCCACGACGAGGACGACGATGAGCCACACCGCACGGGACCGGGACTCCGCCATACCGTTTCCTCCCCACCTGGAACGTTGCACGACTGTCACGACGGAGGGTCCACCACCTGCGGGATGGCGGCCGTCTGCATGTAGGTGTGGCGGGCCCTCGCCCGCGATCTCCCCAAGCACATCGACGATCGGGTCACACTACGTGGAAACCAATGGTCGTGAGCACCCTCTGTTGTCGGAACACGCGGTGGGTCGAGACACGAGCCGACGCTGGTTCCGTCGTCTTGCGTGGAGTGCACCCCGCAGCGGGCAGCCTAACGAGGGCGGCCGGACGGCGTCACTACTGACATCTGGCACCTAGCGGCGCTCAGCCTCGCCGGTCGGCGGCCCGGAAGGTGGGCGAAGCGTCGACCAGACGGCGGGCGGCCTCGCTGTGCGGCGTCGAGGAGACGACCGACGAGGGCCCCTCCTCCACCACTCGGCCCTCGTCGAGGACCACGATGCGATCGGACACCTTGCGCACCGACGCCAGGTCGTGGGAGACGAAGATCAGTCCGAGGCCCATCTCGATCTGACGCTCACGGAGCACCACCAGCAGGCGGGCCTGTTCCGATGCGTCCAACATGGCCGTGGGCTCGTCGGCGACGAGGACCTTCGGCTGGGCGACGAGGGCTCGGGCCAGGGCGATGCGCTGCTGCTGCCCGCCCGACAGCTGGTGGGTGCGGGCCCCGAGGAACGGGCCGGTCGACGGGAGCCCCACGCTGTCCAGCGCCTCGGCCACCACGGCGCGTCGCTCGGCTCCGTCGGAGTTGACCAGGTCGAGGGGTTCGCCCACCAGATCCTCGACGGTGAGCCGGGGGGAGAGGGCGTCGGCGGGGTCCTGCATGATGAGCTGGATGCGCCGACGGCGCACGCGGTCGGCGCCCCGCCACGAGGTGGGGAGCGGCTCGCCCATCAGCTCGACCCGCCCGCTGTCGGCGGCGAGATGACCGGCGAGGATGCGGGCCAGGGTGGACTTGCCGCTCCCCGACGGCCCCACGACGCCCACCGACTCGCCCTCGCCCAAGCGCAGCGACACACCGGCGAGGGCGGGCACCGCGTGGCGCCCACGACCGAACGTCTTCGTCACCCCCTCGGCGGCCAGCAGCGTCTTCAGGCCACCGAAGTGGCACAGCACGAGGCGGCCCCGCGACGGGACGAGGCCGGGGTGGGTCTCCACGCAGACGGGCTCGGCCTGGGTGCAGCGCGGGTTGAACGGGCAGCCTCGGGGCACGGCGCGGGGGTCGGGCGGGCGGCCGCGGATCGGTCGCAGGTCCTTGGTCGTGCTCATCACCGGGTAGGCGTTGATCAGCGCCCAGCTGTAGGGATGGGCCGGCTCGGAGATGACCCGCTCGGTCGGACCGTCCTCCATGATCTCGCCGGCGTAGAGCACGATCGTGCGGGCGGCCATGCTCGCCGCGTCGGGAAGGTCGTGCGAGATCACCACCAGGGCGAAGCCCTTCTCCTCCCTGAGCCGGACGATGCGCTGCACGAGCTCGTGGCGGGTGGCGGGGTCGAGGCCGGCGGTGGGCTCGTCGAGCACCACCAGCGCAGGGTCGAGGGCGAGGACCATGGCGAGGGTGGCGCGGCGGCGCTGGCCGCCGGAGAGCTGGTGCGGGTAGCGGTCGAGCAGGGCGGGGTCGAGCAGGACCTCACCGGCGAGCTCGGCCGCCCGGGCCCCAGCCTCACGGGCGCCCATCCCGAGACGCTCCCTGAGGGGCTCGGCCACCTGGTCGCCGACCGTCGCCACCGGGTTGAACGGGGCGCCCTGCAGGGCGAGGGCGACCGTCGACCACCGCATCGCCCGCAGCGCCGCCTCCGACGCCCCGAGCACCTCCGCTCCGTCCACCCGCACGCTCCCCCGCGCCTCGGGGGGTTGGACGAGCCCGGCCAGGCAGTGGGCCAGCGTGGACTTGCCCGAGCCGCTCTCGCCGACGATGGCCAGCGACTGGCCGCGGTCCAGCGAGAACGACACGCCCCGCAGGGCGTCGACCTCACCGTCGAAGCGCACGGCGAGGTCGGAGACGTGGACCAACGAGCGCCGGGCCACCGTGGAGGGCCTGCCTGCGTCGTCTTCGTGCGTGGCCACCGTGCCCGGAGGCTAGCCACCACCTCTGCCGACCTTGCAATAGTCTGCGGCCACGACGGACTCCCCGCCTCAGCACGCGTCACTCGACCATCACGGTGGAAGCCGGCCACGGGGGCTGGACAACCTGCCGCGCTCGGTCTCCTTCGAGGGCCGCTACGGGCGGATGTTCCGGGCGCTGCCGCCGTACGCTCCCACCGACGCCACGCTGAAGAAGCTGGCCGACTCAATGGCCGACAAGGCGGGCCCCGAGGGCGACAACCCCGACCTCCCGTCCGGCTACACCTACCTGGGGCAGTTCGTCGACCACGACATCACCTTCGACCCGGTGTCCGCCCTCGACCGGAAGAACGACCCCGACGCCCTCCACACCTTCCGGACGCCCCGCTTCGACCTGGACTGCCTCTACGGCCGCGGCCGCGACGACAGTCCCTACCTGTACGACCAGGAGGACCCCGCATCCCTCCTCGTCGGCCGGAACACCGGACGCGAGCACGAGCCCGTCGACCTCCCCCGCAACCAGCAGGGGCGGGCGCTGATCGGCGACCCCCGCAACGACGTCCACTTCATCGTCGGCCAGCTGCACCTGGCCTTCATTCGCTTCCACAACGCGGTGGTCGACCGGCTGCGCTTCCAGACCGAGCCCAGCCGCCTCTTCGAGGAGGCCCGGCGGGTGGTGACCTGGCACTACCAGTGGGTGGTCATCCACGACTTCCTGCGCCGGCTGGTGGGCCCGGAGGTGCTCGGCGAGGTGCTGGTCACCGACCCCGCCACCGGAAGGGCGCAGGCCGACCTGGCTTACTTCAAGTGGAAAGAGCAGCCGTTCGTCCCGGTGGAGTTCTCCGCCGCCGCCTACCGCTTCGGGCACAGCATGGTCCGGGCCGAGTACCGGGTGAACGACACCCTCGAGGTCCTCCCCATCCTGACCGACATCCGGGTCGCCAACCCGCTGCAGCACTTCGGCGGGTTCCGCTGGCTCCCCAAGGGATGGACGGTCCAGTGGAAGCACCTGCTCCCCGTGGAAGACGGCTTCACGCCGCAGCTGGCCCGCCGC
>DATAAD010000129.1:0-39574 GCA_036260295.1 Acidimicrobiales bacterium
GCTCAGCCCACCCGCCCCGTCCCGCGGTCCGCCCGCTCCGCCCACCGCGCCCCACAGGGCGGCCCCAGCGAGATCACCCGTCTGCTCAATGCAGCAGCAGCCGCTCGGGCCCAGCTGGGCGTCCAGGTCGCCGAGGCGGAGGCTGCCCTCGCCCAGCGCGAGGCCGAGCACGCCGCAGCCGAAGCGGACGTCCGGGTCCTCGAAGCGACCGAGGCCGACCTTCGCAGTGCAGTGACCATGGCCCGGTCCCGTTTAGGGCAGATCGAGGCCACGATCCCCGGCCTTGCGGCGGCATGGGATGCGGCCGCCGCAGCGGCGAGCGAGAAGACGACGCGGGTGGGCTACCCACTCGCCCGGGGCCGGGCGCCGAAGGATGATGCGGTCCGAGCCTGGTCGGCTCTCGTCGACGCCACTGGGATGCGTGACGAAGCGGTCGAAGCTCTGCGGGTCGGCGAGCTCGACCTCGAGCTGGCCGGGACGCGGGTGGCGGACGGGCGCCAGGCCGCGGCGTCGGCCGCCGAGGAGCTCGAGCAACGTCGCCACGCCCTCGACGGTCTGCGTCGCCAGCTGGAAGCGGCCGGCTCGGCGGCCACGACGGGTGGCTTCGCCACCCGGTCGCTCACCACCGAGGGCTCGGACCCGCCCACTCCAAGTGCCCTGGCCCTGTCGGATGTCCCCCCGGAGTACCTCGACCTGTACCGGCTCCACGCCGCCAGATGTCCGGGCCTGTCGTGGACCGTCCTGGCCGCGATCGGTTTCATCGAGAGCTCCCATGGGCGCTCCGCCGCCCCCGGGGTGCACGCCGGCGCCAATTTCGCCGGCGCCATGGGCCCCATGCAGTTCCTGGGCCCGACGTGGGACGCCTACGGGGTCGACGGCAACGAGGACGGCGCTCGCGACGTCTACCAGCCCTCGGATGCGGTGGCGGGTGCGGCCAACTACCTGTGCGCCAGCGGAGCGGGCCGGCTCGCCACCCTGGCCGGGGCCATCTGGGACTACAACCACGCCGACTGGTACGTCGCCGCCGTGATCCAGCTGGCGGCGGCCTACGGAGGGACGGCATTCGCCGAGCCCGGCCCGCCCGCCACGGTGGCCCAGCTGCTGGCCAACCCCAACCTCACGTTGAGCCCCGGGGCCAGGGCGGACCTCGTCGCCGGGCGAGCCGATCCCCGGCTGACCGAGCTCCTGGGCGTGCTCGCCGCCCACCATCGGATAACGGTCAGTGTCATCAAGACCGGGCACAGCCAGTTCGTGGCCGGCACCACTCGCGTCTCGAACCACTTCGACGGGCGTGGTGTGGACATCTCCGAGGTCGACGGCGCCCCGGTCGACACCTCGAACGCGATGGCTCTGGAGCTGTCGCTGGCGATCCTGACGACGGACTCGGCCATGCGACCCGACGAGTTCGGGTCACCCTGGCCGGAGCTCAGCCGCTTTCCCGGAGGGTTCTCGGACGACGACCACGCCGACCACCTCCACCTCGGTTGGACGGCGGCCTCCCAGGCACCGACGGCGACGGCGAGGTGAGGCGCTGGCCGGGCGTCACGGCCAGCCCGCGTGGCGGGCCATGGCCAGGGCTTCTCGCTGGCTGCTGACCTCCAGCTTCGACAGCACCCGTTGAATGTGGCCGCGGACGGTGGAGACGGTGATGCCGTTGTGGTGGGCGATCTGCTTCGGAGCCTTCCCGGCCACCAGCGCGGCGAGCACGTCCGCCTCGCGCTCGGTGAGCGACTGGAAGGGTTGCTGCAAGGCTTGCTGGGCGGACTCGTGGCGCTGGACGCTCTCGAGCAGGGCGGCGCGCTCGGCCTCGGTCATCGCACAGCCACCGGCGCTGAGGCGACGCAGCACGGCGGCCAGACGGTCCAAGGACATGCCTTTGTCCAGCACGGTCTCAGCCCCCCGGTCGAGGCAGTCGCCGGTCAGGGGCAGCCCCTGGTCCGAGGCCATCACCAGTACCCGGCACCCCCTCTCCACCAGTGGGCGGATGAAAGGCAGGGTCGTCCGGCCGTCGCCGTAGAGCAGGCCGATCAGGACGATGTCTCCCGGGCTGAGCTCGACAGAGCCGTTCGCGCTCCCCAGATCCACGGCGTCGGGGTGGACCGCCGACACCCGCTCGAACCCGGCGTGCCGCAGAGCGATGACCAACGACGACGCAATCAGCTCGTGCGCGTCCAAGACGACGACACATGGTTCCTGCGCCGCCGTACCCCGGTCTGCACCCTCAATGTTGACTGTTGTACTGATCCCCAGAGCCATGTAGAAGTGCAGAATGGAGCGATCTGTTCGGCGCATCCTACTGGCAGTCGAACCCGGTGTACTTCAAGGCGCTCTGGCAACGATGCTCTCGGCCACGTCGGACGACGAGATCGTGCAGGCGGGCCGAGCTCCATCGAGCAACGTCGCCGGTGGTTATGACGCGGCGGTGGTTTCCGACCGGCTTCCGGAGGGCGTTCGAGCCCACGTCGTCATAACCCTGCCGGACACCCGGGGCAGCGGCGGGACCGGCACCGTTCGTGACGGGGATGTCGTGGAAGAGGTCAGCATCGCCGGCGCCGAACGCGTCATCGCCCTGCTCGATCAGTACGTCCCCCGGCCGTAGACCATCCCTCGGCCGGCGTGCCCGGCCACGCGCTGCCTGCGGCCTCCAGCTCGACGACAAGCGACTGCACTCGGTCGCCCAGATCGCCGGTACCCGGCGCGAGTGGGACGCCGAGATCGTCGACCAGGAGCCTGACCGGCGCATATCCTGGCGCAGCCTGGACGGGCACTCCCAACGCGGGAACCGTTACCGTCGAGCCCGAAGGCAAGGGCACCGGGATCACCCTCGAGCTGGACGTGGAGCCCCAGGCGCCGTGGAGCAGATCGGCGACAAGCTGGACTTCGTCTGGGGGGCGCATCCTCCCGGCTACTGGGCGTTCGCCTTCCCGACCTGGCCCTGCTCGATCAGGATCACCTGCTCGTTCCCGGCGAGCAGGGCGGTGTCGATGGGAGCGGCGATGGCGATGATCAGCGCCGCGGCCACCGCGGGGCGGCGAACAGCGGTGAGCAGGTCGCCCGGCCGGCGAGGCGCGTCGACGGCCCCCTCGGCCCGCTGGCGGCGCCGGCGCACGGCGGCCTCGAGGAGTGGGACCACGGCGCACACGACGGTGAGGCTGGAGAGGATCGACACTTTGATGCCGAACTCGGTCTGCTGGGGGAGGATGAGGGCGGCGGCGACCAGGGCCACGGCGGCGCCGTAGACGACCCGGGCCTCGGGCGCCTTGGGCGCCGTCTGCGGGTCGGAGATCATGAAGAACACGAAGACCAGCACCTCGGCGGAGAGGGCGACGTTCACCCAGTACTCCATCCCGCCGATGGGCCCCTCGTGCCAGATGGCGATGAACTCCCGGCCACCCAGGGCGAAGAGGCCGATGAGGACGCTGAACGTCACCATGAACGAGAGCGCCATGGGGATCATCTTCACGGCCCGCAGGATCCAGAAGGCGCCGAACAGGATGACGGCGTAGGACAGGACCTGGCCGAGGATGCTCGGTCCCCACCACAGGTACTGGGCGAAGACGTGGTTCGGCCCCACGACCAGCAGGCACCACACGATGCCCACGTTGGACGGGTTGAACAGGTGCCGGCCGGTCGGCCGGATGAGGTGCTTGGAGAGGAGGGAGACCACGCCGGCCAGGATGAAGAACTGGATGCCGTTGAGGCTCCAGTAGTCGCCGTGGACGGTGCCCGAGGCCCGGAGGATGAGGGCGATGCTGCTGCCGGTCAGGATGCCGCTCGCCGGCCAGACCAGCATCCCCGTGTTGCGGAAGGTGACGACCCCCTCGATGAGGCCGCAGACCGCCATGGAGATCAGGATCTGGGCGACCGAGACCTTGAAGTCGAGCAGCGTCTGGCCCAGCACGTGGAGGGTCATGACGACGGCCGACAGCTTCAGGCGCGGGTCCCGGCGGTTGGGCAGGACGACCGGGATGTCCTGGCCACCCACCGACACGTGGCGGGGCTGGACGGGGACCGGCGTGACCTTGGTGGGGGCGGTCATGGCTGCCTCAGCGTGGCCGCGGCGTAGGCGCTGTCGATGATGGGACACCACACGACGATCGAGCGGTAGCGAGTGGGATCCACGTCGGCGGGCACGGTGAAGTTCAGGGACCCCGTGGTCACGTCGAGCGGTGCTACCCACACCGACGGGGCGTTCATGTACTGCTCGGTCGACTGCGGAGCCTCGAGCGGGCTCAGCCGGAGCTCGAGGTCGATGTTGGCCGTGACGAAGAAGCTGTCGAGGCGCAGGGCGTAGCGCCCGTCCTCGAGCCGGTAGAAGTCGACCGTCCCCGTGCCCACCTGGTCGATCCGGTACAGCGAGCCGGTGAGGACCCGTCTCGTGCCCGGAGCCGTCATCACGGGGAGCGGGGGCTCGTGCAGCGGCACGTCCACCTGCTGGTCGACCACCATCGTCCAGGGGCCGTCGGCCCTCACGTCCAGGGCGACCGGCCCCTTGCGCACGCCGTAGCCGACGTCGCTGCCCGGGCAGGCGGCGTCGACGACGGGACGGGCCTGGCCCGGTACCCGGACCAGGAGCCGGCCCGTCTCGCACGTCCACTTCACCCGCCACTGCAAGGCGTCCTCGGCCACGTTGAAGGGGGTGGTCGTCGTGGGCCCGGAGCCCTCCAGCGTGGTCAGGCCCTGCCACCACGGCTGGGACCGGAGGACGCTCTCCCGGCGGACGGCGGTCGTCGGGGTGGGACCGTCGACGGTCCCCTCGCCGGCCACCCGGCTGCCCGCTGCCGGCCGGGCCTCGGGGCTCTCGGAGCCCCAGAGCAGCTCCCGTGACCCGAGCGCGTTCCCGCCGACCAGGGCGCTGGCCACCACGGCCAGCAGCCCCAGCAGGCTGAGCAGCCGCTGGGAGCCGGGAGCCGACTGGCCGGGGAGGACGGTATCGGTCATGGCAGGGCGCCCCTCGTACCTCCGCTACCCACCGAGCGGGCCTCCGATGCAGGCAACTGCACCTGGAGCTCCTCGGCGGTGATGTCCTCCAGGCGCCGCCGGCGGGTCTCGACGCCGAACAGCGCCATGGCGATGGCGCCCAGCACCAGCGGCAGGGCCCCGATCAACGCCGTGGTGGCGATGGAGGGAGGCGTGGCCTCGGCCGCCACCAGGGCGATGACGGCCACCCCACCCAGCTTGCTCGCCCCCGCGGCCAGCCCCGTGCCCCGGGAGCGGATCCTCGTGGGGAAGGTCTCCGATGCGTAGGCGACGAGCACGGCCAGGATGGAGCTGATGCCGGTGATGGGCAGGATGAGGAGCAGGTCGAGGCGGGCCCGGTTGTCCGCCACCCGGTCGCCGAGGAGCACGAAGCCGAGGAGCGACGCCGCGGTCACCAGGCCGAGGACGATCATCGTCTTCTTGCTGCTCCAGAAGCCGTAGAGGAAGGCGATCAGGAAGGTGGCCGGGAAGCCCAGCAATGCCGAGTCGCGCAGGATGGTGGACGAGGTCACCTCGTCGAAGCCGAGGCGCTGGAGGTTCGAGGGGATCCACAGCTGGAAGCCGAACGTCACCAGGCCCACGCCGAGCCCGAACAGGACGACCACCCCGGACAGCCCCCGGAACGGACCGGCGACCAGCTGCGCCCACCGCCCGCGGACGCCCTCTTCGACCTCGAGCTCGGAGTCCCCGCCCTCGACCAGCCCGGCGCCGTAGCGCTCCATCACCGCCCGGGCCTCCCCCTCCCGGCCGTTCTGGATCAGGAACCGGGGCGACTCGGGGATCCACCGGTTGAGCAGGAGCAGGATCAGCCCGGTGGGCAGGCCGAGGAGCCACAGCATCCGCCAGCCGTAGGTCGGGGTGAGCTCGGCCGACAACCAGCTGGTGAGGATGTAGGCCCCGGCGACGTCGCCGCCGATCAGCACCATCAACCACCCCCGGTGGCGGGCGGGGACGGTCTCGGCCAGGAGGGCGAAGGTGATGGGCAGCATGCCGCCGACGCCCAGCCCCATCACGAAGCACATGAAGAAGTTCCACCGGTAGTCGGGCATCGACCCGCACACCGCGGTGGCGATGAACAGGACGCCGGCCAGCAGGATCGACGCCCGGCGCCCGATCCGGTCGCCCAGCCACCCCCAGACGAATGAGCCGATCACCGTGCCGGCGATCCCGTAAAGCGGGAGATAGGCCACGGGGACCGCTCCCGCCGGGTTGAGGGGCGATTTCAGGCCGTACTCCCGGGCCATGCCGGGGACGACGAAGCTCAGCGTGACCGGCTTCATCACGTCGATCGTCACCGCGGCCGCCATGACCAGCAGCAGGCCGACGTGGGTGCGGGAGAGCCTGGCGTCGTCGAGGGCCCGGACCCGGACGCGGGCCGCCGCGGGCCGGGTCGTCGACAGCGAGGGCAGCAGCCCGTAGAGCGTCGCCCCCAGACCCCCGAGCACGAGCGCCATGCCCACCTTCATGGGCACGTCGACGGCCATCCCCGCCAGCTGGTACCCCATGTCCCTGGCGCCCAGGTACATGGGGAGGTGGAGGACGACGCCGGCGGTCACCGCCGCCGTCCCCGTCCAGAAGGCCAACGGGTGGTGGAACGTGATGCTCCTGGCCGGGTTCCCTGCCATCCGAAGCAGCCTAGGAACGGGCGGGTATCGGCTCCGTAACCGCCGCGTAAGTCCGCGAGGCACCGGGGACGGCGCGGCGGCGACGGAATAGGTCTCCGCAACGGCGGGTTGGAACCCGAGGTAGTTGCATCCTCAACAAAGGTGGTCCCCCCGTGGCCGAGCCCGTGAAGATCGACGTCTGGTCCGACATCGCCTGCCCGTGGTGCTACATCGGCAAGCGCCGCCTGGAAGCCGGCCTGGCCGCGGCGGCGGCGCCCGTGGAGGTCGAGTACCGCAGCTTCGAGCTCGCTCCCGACACGCCGGTCGACTTCCAGGGCAGCGCGGTGGACTTCCTCGTCCGGCACAAGCGCATGTCCGAGGCGCAGGTCAGGTCGCTGATCGAGCGGGTCACCCAGGTCGCGGCGGGCGAGGGCCTGGACTACGACTTCGACCGCGTCCGCCACACGAACACCGTCAAGGCCCACCAGCTCCTGCACTTCGCCAAGGCCCGGGGGCTCCAGCACGAGGCCAAGGAGCGACTGCTACGGGCGTACTTCGTCGAGGGGCGCCACATCGGCCGCACCGAGGAGCTGGTCCTGCTGGCGGCGGAGGTCGGGCTCGACGCCGACGACGTCCGGCGGTCGCTGGAGGGCGACGAGTACCTGCACGCGGTGCGGACCGACGAGCGGGCGGCGACGGCGTACGGCATCTCGGCCGTGCCCTTCTTCGTCATCGACGGGCGCTACGGCGTGCCGGGGGCCCAGAGCGCCGAGACGTTCGCCCAGGCGATCACCCGGGCCGCGGCGGAGCGGGAGGCGGCGTGAACCACGGGGACGACGAGCCGCGGGACGGCGGCCGCCTCGAGATGATCGGGGGCGCCGGCGCCGCCGCCTGTAGCGGAGGGTCCTGTCTCCTCCCGGGCGGGCCTCCGACGAGATTTGCCCACCCCAACGACGGGGAGGATGAACCCGGCTGACGACGAGCGGGAGGCGAGCGTCGTGGGATCGAACCGGGTCAGAGGCAGGATCGTCGTCGCCGTCGTGGCCCTCACGCTCGGTCTCGCCGCCTGTAGCGACGACGCCGACGAGCCCCGGCCGGCGACCACCCCGGCAGCGGGAGGAGGCGGAGGCGCGGTCACGGCCCAGGCCTCGCCTATCCCCGACATCGTGGCCCGGGTCCAGCCCTCGGTGGTGGCCGTCCTCACCGACGGGGGCCAGGGGAGCGGCGTGGTGTGGAACACCGACGGCATCGTCGTGACCAACAACCACGTCGTGGCCGGCGCCCGCCGGGTAGAGGTCGCCTTCGCCGACGGCCAGCGCGTGGCGGCCCAGATCGTGGCCACCGACCCCCAGACCGACCTCGCCGTGGTCCGGGCGTCCCGCTCCTCGCTGCCCGCCGCCAGCTTCGCCGAGGACCTGCCCCGGGTCGGTGAGCTGGCCATCGCCATGGGCAACCCGCTCGGGTTCGAGAACACGGTCACCGCGGGCATCATCTCGGGTCTGGGACGGGCGATCCCCGGGGCCGCCCAGGAGGCGCCGGCGCTGGTCGACCTCATCCAGACCGACGCCGCCATCTCCCCTGGCAACTCCGGCGGCGCCCTCGTGGGCCCCGACGGCCGGGTCGTCGGCATAAACGTCGCCTACATCCCACCGACCGCCGGCGCCGAGAGCCTGGGCTTCGCCATCCCCGCGCCGACCGTGCGCCATGTCGTCACCCAGCTGTTGGAGAACGGCCGGGTCCGCCACGCCTTCTTCGGCATCGCCCCCGGCACCCTCACCCCCGAGATCGCCCAGCGCTTCGACCTCGGCGAGGACCGCGGCGTGCTCGTCCTCGAAGTCACCCCGAGCTCGCCGGCGGCGAGAGCCGGTATCCGGCCAGGTGACGTCCTGCTCAGAGCCGGTGACCGCCGGCTCGACACGGTCGAGGACTTCCTCGGCGCCCTCCGCACCCGGAACCCCGGGGAGAGCCTGGAGGTCACGCTGGCCCGAGGTGGGAGCCAGCAGACGGTCACCGTGCGCCTGGGCGAGCGCCCGTCGCGCTGAGCTCAGGCGAGGGCGGGGTCGCGCTCGGTGGCCTGGATCCAGCGGACGAGGAGACCGAGGGCGGCGCCGAGGTAGACCAGGCCGGCCGGGATCCACATGATCACCCCCGCCAGCTGCTGGTCGGCCAGGGGCTCGAGGTCCCATGCCGCCGTTGACGCCGCGTAGCCCGAATACCACGGGGACGAGGCGAAGGTCAGCAGGGCGGACAGGAAGACGCTCTGCATGGCCATGGTGAACACCAGCAGGATCCCGAGGCCGTTGGACACCGCCCCGCGAGCGCCGAGGACGACCTGCCAGAAAAGGAGCCCGGTGACGACGAAGCTGGCGTGCTCGGCCACGTGCACGAGGTGGTGGTCGAGGGCGGCGTCGTAGGGGACGCCGGCATGCCAGACCCAGATGGTCGCCACGTGCAGGGCCCACAGGGCGGCGGGGTTCCGCAACGGCCGGAGACGACGGCGCCACCGGCCCGTCGCCTGGCGGAGGGCCTGGGGCGCACCTCGCACGAGGGCGGCGCCCGGTGAGGCGAGGGCGAGCAGGGGTGCGGCCACCAGCAGGAGCAGCACGTGCTGGACCATGTGGGCCGAGGCCAGGGCGCCGGACAGGGCGTCGAGCGGGGAGACCAGGGCCAGCACGACGACGGCCGTGCCTCCTGCGAAGCACCGCCCCCGCCAGTCGTCGGACGCCCGCCGGGGACCTCTGAGCCGGCCCCGCCGGTAGGCCCACACGACGACGACGACGCCGGCCAGCAGCGGCACGTCGAACTTCCACGCCCCCCAGAGGTCGTGCGGCGCGAGGGGCCGGCCGGCGTGGGCGAGGACCTCGGTCAGCACTCCAGCACCAGGGCCGGCAGCCCGACGAACAGGACGCCGACGAAGGAGAACAGGGCGAGCAGGATGCCGGCGAAGTTGCCCGCCCCGCCGGGGTCCTCGTCGTGCTCCGGCCCCGGGGGATCGTCGGGCTCGCCGCCGGCCCGCCAGCGCCGGTAGGCCCACGCCGCGAACCCGAGGCAGACGAGGGCGGCGACCGCGGTGGCCACCAGGGTGGCGGCCGCAGGGACCGGCGGGTCGAACACCTCCAGCCCGTGGCCGTCGCCGCTGCACCCCGCCTCGACGACGAGGTACACGAGCATGAAGTGGGTGATCCACGTAACCGGCCCGCCGAGGAACACGAGCCACCGGACGCGGTCCAGGCGGTCACGCGACACGTCCACGGCCACGGGAGTGCCCTCGGCGCCGGTGCGGCCCCCGTCGTGGTCGCTCACGTCAGGTACGGCCCGAGATAGAGGGTGCCGAAGCCGGCGGCCCAGATGACGACGGCGGCCGTCCAGAACCGGGCGATGTTGGCCACCGTGGCATGGCGGCGCACGGTGTACTGCCCGCGCACCGCCCAGTACGCGGCCGTGGCCAGCATCACCATCCCGCCCACCGTGACCACCCCGACGAACCAGGCGAGGGTGTGGAAGATCGACCCGTAGGCATGCTGGGTCGCCCCGAACTCCATGGTGAGGATGTCGCGAAACTGGAGGAGGAACGCGCCGAGGCCGAGGACGAGCGTACCGATCAGCCCCATCACGAACCCCGTCTGGTCGCCAATCCGTACCCGCCGCAGGGCGACGTAGACCACCCGGCCGCTCACCGCCAGCAGGGCTGCGGCGACCGCCGCCCGGGCCAGCCCGGGCTCGTCGATGCCGGGTGGCGGCCAGATGGGGTTCTCCAGACGGAGGTAGAAGTACGACAGGAGGAGGGCGGAGAAGGCGATGCCGACGAAGAGGATGGCCAGGCCCATGCCCCACGTGGCCACGACCACGCTGCCTCCGGCGTTGACCGCCACCCCGTGCTCGCGCTCGAAGGCCTCCTCCTCCTCCACGCTCATCGGCGGGTCCTCGGGCCAGTTCCACCCGATGAGGGCGACCACGACGGTGACCACGGCGACGGCGATGATCCAGCGAAGCTTGATCAGCTCGGCGATGAAGATCAGCACCACCCCGCAGGCCGCGACCAGAGGCCAGATCGACGGGTGGGCGACGCGGAAGACCTCCTGGGGCCGGGCGTCCGCCGTGCCCACGATGACCGCCGCCCGCCAGCGCAGCGGCCACTGGGCCAGGGCCTGGACGAACCGCTCGAGCCGCTCGTCGCCCTTGTGCAGCTCGGTCTGGTCCCACATGGGATGGCGGCTGGTGACGATGGGCAGGACGCTCCAGCCGTGCTCGGCCGGAGGTGACGACGTCGCCCACTCGAGGGTGTCGCCGCCCCACGGGTTGTTCCCTGCCCGCTCGCCCCGCCGCATGCTGCGGAGGACGTTCCAGATGAACACCGCGATGCCGGGGACGATGAAAGCCAGCACGCCGATGGTCGAGGCGAGGTTGTAGGGGCCCCAGCCCAGGTCGTCGCTGTAGGTGTACACCCGCCGCGGCATGCCCAGGAGGCCGACGATGTGCATCGGGAAGAACGTCACGTTGACGCCGACGAACAGCAGCCAGAAGTTCCACCGCCCCAGCCGCTCGTCGAGCATCTTCCCGGTGAACTTGGGGAACCAGTAGTAGACGCCGGCGAAGATCGGGAACGCCACGCCGCCGATCAGCACGTAGTGCATGTGGGCGACGACGAAGAACGAGTCGTGGGCCTGGAGGTCGAAGGGGACGGCGGCGACCATGACTCCGGTGATCCCGCCGATGACGAAGATGACGAGGAAGCCGACCACGAACAGCAGCGGCGTCTTCCACTGGGCCCGCCCGGCCCAGATGGTGGACAGCCATCCCACGAACTGCACACCGGCCGGCACGGCGATCAGCATGCTCGCCGCGGCAAAGAAGCTGAGGACCAGCGGCGGCAGGCCCACGGCGAACATGTGGTGGGCCCAGAGCCCGAAGGAGAGGAAGCCGATGGCCACCAGGGCCCCGACCAGCCACGTGTAGCCGACCAGCCGCTTGCGCATGAAGACGGGGATGATCATGGACACGACACCGCTGGCCGGGACGAACTGGATGTAGACCTCGGGGTGCCCGAAGATCCAGAACAGGTGCTGCCACAGCAGCGAGCTGCCGCCCTGCGCGGGGTTGAAGAACTGGGTGCCGAAGCCGCGGTCGAGCTCGAGGAGCAGGCTCCCGATGATCAGCGGGGTGAAGGCGAACAGGATCATGAACGAGAACACCAGCAGGGCCCAGGCGAAGATCGGGAGGCGGCTGAGCGTCATCCCCGGGGCCCGCATCTTGAGGACGCCGATGATGATCTCGATGGCCGCGGCAATGGCGCCGACCTCGGCCACGCCCAGGCCGAGCACCCAGAAGTCAAGGGCCAGGTCGGGCGAATAGGTCGGGCCGCTGAGCGGCGTGTAGGCGAACCAGCCGGCGTCGGGGACGAGCTGGAAAAGGGTGCTGCTGTAGTACAGCAACCCGCCGAAGAGCACGGTCCAGTACGAGAACGCGCCGAGGCGCGGGAACGGCAGCTCCCGGGTGCCGAGGATCAGGGGCAGCAGCAGGATGGCGAACCCCTCGAAGATGGGCAGGATCACCAGGAACATCACGACCGTGCCGTGGTTGGTGAACAGCTCGTTGTACGTCTCGGGGCTCACGAGGCTGTTCTCGGCGATGGCCAGCTGGAGGCGCATCACCACCGAGTCGACGCTCCCGCCCAGCAGGAGGAAGAAGAAGCCGGTGAAGAGGAGGCGGGCACCGAGCTTGTCGTTCTGCACCCCCGTCAACTGCCCCCAGAGGCCGGGAGGGTCGGCGAAGAGGGCGTTGAGCTCCTCGTGGGTGAGGGGCTCCTCGACCTTGGGCCCGGGGCCCGGCGGCGGCGGTTCGGCGACAGCGCTCACCGGAGCGTTCCGAGGTACGCCAGCAGGTCGGCGAGCT
Organism: Acidimicrobiales bacterium; assembly: GCA_036260295.1. GTDB lineage: Bacteria > Actinomycetota > Acidimicrobiia > Acidimicrobiales > AC-14 > CADCTB01. The sequence continues at coordinate 12,477 of DATAAD010000129.1, forward strand.
GCTCGCCGCTGATCTCGGGGGCCGGCATGGCGACGCCCCGCTTGATGGTGTGCGGGTCGGACACCCATCTCGCCAGCTCGTCGGGCGTGTTGGGGACGGCGGCCGCGCCCAGGCTGGCCCGGCTGGCGACGTGGGTGAGCTCGGGGCCCGTCGTGGCCGTCGCCGAAGTGCCCCTGACGCTGTGGCACGACGCGCAGCCGCCGGCGCCGAGGAAGACGTCCCGCCCCCTGAGGGCGTCGGGCGCCGCCGGCTCGGCGGCTGCGGGCTGGCGGCTGGACACCCAGGCGGCGAACGCGTCGGGCCGCTCGGCGACCACGTCCATGCCCATCAGCGTGTGCTGGAGGCCGCAGAACTCGGCGCAGCGGTTGAGGTGCCGTCCCGGCTCGTCGGCCTCGAGGACGAGGGTGTTCACCTTGTCGGGGAGGAGGTCGAGCTTGCCGCCCAGGGCCGGCACCCAGAAGCTGTGGATCACGTCGGCCGAGGTGAGCTGCAGGGCGACCGACCGTCCCACCGGGATGTGCATCTCGTTGGCCGTCGTGATCCCCTCGGCCGGGTACCGCACCTCCCACCACCACTGGTGCCCGACGACCTCGACGACGAGGGCGCCGGCCGGGGCGCGCGTCGGGACGTCGCGCATGGCGTGCACGGTGGCGGCGAAGACGATGGCGATGACGACCAGAGGCAGGGCCACCCCGCCTCCGACCAGCCAGGGGCCGAAGCGGTCGGGGGGCTGCGGACCGGCCTCCGGTGCGTCCCCGGGGCGGGCCCGGAACAGGCCGACGCCGAGGAACACGGCGAAGATGACGAACACGCCCGCGCCGAGGGCCAGCATCAACCACCACAGTCCCGCCGCCGACTCGGCAACCGGACCCTCGGGGTCGAGCGCCTGGGCCAGGAGCAGCGTCACGCTCCGCCCCGCTGCGATGTTCCCGTCTCCGCCAAGCCGCCCTTTCCGACCCGTCCCCGACAGTCTCGGTGCCGCCGTGGACCGGCGTCAACCGATGCCCGCCGATGGCATGGCCGGTCGGGGCTGGTCGTGTGATGTCGCAGGCCCGCACCGTCGACGCGCTGCTCGGCGTCGGGCGGCGCGACCAGGCGGCACGGGGCAGCAACCTCGAGCGGTCGGGCCGGCGGGCCGATCAAGACACGTGGATGTCCTCCACGCTGTTGTCGCCGTAGTAGCGGTAGTGCAGCACCCGGTGCCCGACCAGCGCCCGGATGGCCCGGTTGGCGTCCTCCCGCTGCGGGACGCGGATCCACAGGAACGACCGGCCGTTCTCGGCGTAGTCGAGGAACATCTCCACCACGTCGTTCTCGATGGTCAGCTTCTCGACCAGCCGCCGCCCGGGCCCCTGCTGGGCCACGAACCGTCGGCGCTCGTCGACGACCTGGTCACCGGGGTAGATCCGGCGATGACCCTCGGGGAACCCGGCCCGCCCCAGGGCGACGGCCGCCCGCTCCGCCTCCTCGTTGTCGGCGAGCACGGCGACGAGGAACCCGCGGGGGTTGAAGACCCACGGGCGGGACGCAGGGCCGGCATCCCGGTCGCTCATGCCCCACGGCCAGACGACCTCGTTGTCAGCCACGGCGCAGCTTCGCGCGATCCTGCATGTTCGAGCGTGGAGAGGAGCACGGGTGGCGACACCGTTCCAGGGAGCGATCTTCGACGTCGATGGCGTGCTGGTCGACTCACCGCACGAGAAGGCGTGGCGCGAGTCGCTGCGTGAGCTGATGGAGTCGGACTGGGCTGAAATCCGCGCCCGCACGACCTGGTCGCCGGAAGCGTTCACCAGCGCCGTCTACCAGCAGTACATGTCGGGCAAGCCGCGCATGAGCGGCGCCCGCGCCGCCCTCGAGTACTTCGGAGTGCCCGACGTCGAAGCCCACGCCACGGAATACGCGGGGAGGAAGCAGGCCATGGTCGTCCGGCTGATCGAGGCGGGTGACTTCACCGCCTATCCCGACGCCCTCCGCTTCATCCTGGCCGTCAAGGACGCCGGGATCCGCGTGGCGGCCGCCTCGTCGTCCAAGAACGCCGGGCTGTTCCTCCGCCAGATCCGGCTCGACCGCTTCGCCGAGGAGAACGGCATCTCCTCGACGTCGGTACGGGAGGGGCTGAGCCTGCTCGACTTCTTCGACGCCGACGTCTCCGGGCGGGACTTCGCCCACGGCAAGCCCCACCCCGAGATGTTCCTGGTCGCCGCCGAGGAGCTCGGGGTGACGCCGCCGCGTTCGTTCGTCGTCGAGGACGCCTCCTCGGGCGTCCAGGCGGCCAAGGCGGGCGGCATGGCCGCCCTCGGGATCGCCCGCGCCGACGACGAGGACCTGCTGGCCCAGGCCGGCGCCGACATCGTCGTGACCACCCTCGACGACGTGGACGTCGCCGCCCTCGCCGACGGGCGGCTGGCGCGCTGACCGAGGGCGCGCCGGAGCGGGTCGTCGTCGGCCTGGACGTCGGCACGTCCGGCGTCAAGGCTGTGGCCTTCGCCCCGGGGTCGTCGTGGCGGCGGGTCGCCATCCGCGAGTACGCCCTGCTGGAGCCCGCTCCCGGACGGCTGGTGCAGGATCCCGACGCCATCGTGAGGGCGACGGCGAGCGCGCTGGCCGAGTGCAGCGCCGCCGTGGGAACGGCGGAGGTGCTCGCCGTCTCCGTGAGCACGGCGATGCACGGTCTCATCGCCCTCGATGCCGACCACGTCCCCCTCACCCCCCTGATCACGTGGGCCGACTCCCGGGCCACCGAGGAGGCCTCGGAGCTGCACCGGTCGGGCCGAGCCGCAGAGCTGCACCGGCTCACCGGCTGCCCCGCCCATCCGATGACGCCCCTGGTCAAGCTCGTGTGGTTCGCCCGGCACGACCCGGCGACGTGGGCGGCCGCTCGCTGGTGGGTCGGCCTCAAGGAGTACCTGCTGTGGTGGCTGACCGGGAGGCTGGTCACCGAGCTCTCGTCGGCTTCAGCCTCCGGCCTGCTCGACATGTCAACGCGCGACTGGAGCCCCGTCGCCCTCGCGGTGAGCGGGGCCGACGCCGACCGTCTCCCGCCGATCCTCCCCACCACGTCGACGCTGCCCCTGGCGTCGGGGACGGCCCGTGAGGTGGGTCTGCCGCCGGGGACCGCGGTCGTCGTCGGAGCCGCCGACGGGCCGCTGTCCAACCTCGGGACGGGCGCGCTGGCCAGAGGCGAGGCCGGCCTGTCCCTCGGGACGAGCGGCGCCGTCCGCGTCGCGGTGGACGAGCCCGAGGTCGACGTGACCGGCGGCCTCTTCTGCTACGCGCTCACGGACTCGGTGTGGGTCGCCGGTGGGGCGACGAGCAACGGTGGTGGCGTGGTGCGATGGGCCGGCCGTTCGCTCGCCCCGGACGTGGTCGCCGCTGCCGGCGACGAAGGGCCGGACGCCGCCGTCCTCGACCTGGCCTCGGCGGTCCCCGCCGGCAGCGAGGGGCTGGTGATGCTCCCGCACCTGGTCGCCGAGCGAGCGCCGTTGTGGGAGCCAAACCTGGCCGGGGCGTGGCTGGGCCTCGGCGGGCGCCACACGCGCGCCCACCTGGTCCGGGCCGCGGTCGAGGGCGTGTGCCTGCAGATGCGACTGCTGCTGGACCGCGTCGACACGCTTGCACCGGTCACGTCGGTGAGAGCCACCGGGGGCGTGTTCCGGTCTGCGCTGTGGCGGGAGGTGATGGCGGCAGCATTGGGCCGTCCGCTCCACCTGGTCGGCGACGCCGAGGGGACGGCGCGGGGCGCCGCCGCCCTGGCCCTGTTCGCCCTCGGCGAGGCGGCGACGCTCACCGCGGCCGGGGCCCAGTTCGGCGCCGAAGACGTGTCGCCGCCCGTCCCGACCGACCCCGGGCTCGTCGCCGTCTACGACCGCCTGCGAGCCTCGGTGCCCGGGCTCGTGGACTCCCTGGCCCGCGCCGCTCGGGGGTTCACGCCCCCGGGCTAGGGGTCGACCCGCACCTCGGCCGGACATCCGGTTGCCGCCGTTCACCGCCCTGTCCTGCGGGTGGCACTTGCCGGTTCGGCGCCGGCGGGCGGTAGCCTCTGGCTGGTCGCGGGACGCGAAGGAGGCCGAAGCGTGGGCGAGCGGAGCGGCGAGGAACCGGCCTTCCCCGAGCCTCCGGACGGCCTGCCGACCGCGCCGCAGCATCGTGTCGTCGCCCGTCTCGACGGCCCCGACGGCGTCGAGCGCGAGGTGCTCCTGCGGCCGGGCGAGCACGACCTCGGCGCGGCTGGCGCGGATCCCGGTCACGTCGGTGTCGCCCGAGTCCCGGCTGGGAACGGGGGCCGCCGGATCGCCTGTTCCGGCAACGGAAAGCAGGAGCGCATCGGGCCCTGACGGGCCCGGCGGCAGCCGGAAGCCTTCCATGGACGAGTGGAGGAGGTCGGTACAGCGCATGGCAGCATCATCGGAGGGCACACGAGCGGAACGGAACGGTGCCGACTCGGCCGACCGCCGCCCCTGGAGGGTCGAGGGAGAACGGCCGGCCCCCCCTCCGCCCGGGCCGACGCGAGGGCGAGGGCGGCAGCCCTCGTTCTGGGCCCTCCTGGCGGTCCTGTTCCTGGTCAACTGGCTGATATCGGCGTGGTTCCTCGCGCCTGCCGCTCGTACCGAAGTGTCCTACACCTTCTTCCGCGAGCAGGTGGAGGCGGGCAAGGTGGCCGAGATCACGTCGACGGAGGACGCCATCGAGGGCCGTTTCACCGAGGAGGTGACGTATCCCCCCGGCGAGGACGGCGACCAGGTGGTCCGGTTCAGCACCCACCGCCCGAGCTTCGCCGAGGACGACCTCTTCCAGCTGCTGCAGAGCAAGAACGTGGAGGTCAACGCCCGCCCGACTCCGGGCCCGTCGACCCTCGAGCGGATCCTCCTCGGGTTCGGGCCGACGCTCCTCCTGGTCGGTCTGTTCTTCCTCCTGGCCCGCCGGGTGAGCGGCGCCGCCGGCGGCATCGGGGGGCTGGGAAAGTCCCGGGCCCAGCGGTACCAGCCCGAGGCCGGTCGTCGGGTCTGCTTCAAGGACGTGGCCGGCATCGACGACGTCGAGGAGGAGGTGGCGGAGATCGTCGACTTCCTGCGCAACCCCGACCGGTACCGGCGCCTGGGCGCGCAGGCGCCCAAAGGCGTCCTCCTCTCGGGCCCTCCGGGCACCGGGAAGACCCTGCTGGCCCGGGCCCTCGCCGGCGAGGCGAACGTGCCGTTCTTCTCGGTGTCGGCGTCGGAGTTCATCGAGATGATCGTCGGCGTCGGCGCCAGCCGGGTTCGCGACCTGTTCGAGCAGGCCATGAAGGACGCTCCGGCGATCATCTTCATCGACGAGCTGGACGCCATCGGGCGGGCGCGAGGCGGCTCGACGACGGTGGGAGGCCACGACGAGCGGGAGCAGACGCTCAACCAGATCCTCACCGAGATGGACGGCTTCGACGGCACCGAGGGCGTCATCGTGCTCGGGGCGACGAACCGGCCCGAGATCCTCGATCCCGCGCTGCTTCGCCCCGGGCGGTTCGACCGGCGGCTGACGATCAGCCCGCCCGACCGAGCCGGGCGCCGGGCCATCCTCGACGTCCACGTGCGCAACGTCCCGCTGGCCGAGGACGTCGACCTCGACGCCGTCGCCGCGTCGACGCCCGGCATGGTGGGGGCCGAGCTGAAGAACCTCATCAACGAGGCCGCCATCCTCGCCGCCCGCCGCGGGCGGGAGCGGGTGCGGGCGTCCGACTTCAACGACGCCCTCGAGAAGATCGTCCTCGGGACGGCACGGCGCATCGTCCTCTCGCCCGAGGAGCGCCGCCGGACGGCCTATCACGAAGCGGGTCACGCCCTGATCGGCATGCTCACCCCGGGGGCCGACCCCGTACGGAAGATCTCGATCGTGCCGCGAGGTCACGCCCTCGGCGTCACCTTCCAGAGCCCGGACGACGACCGCTACGGCTACCCCGTCGGCTACCTGCTGGGGAGGATCGCGGGTGCCCTCGGAGGCCGGGCCGCCGAGGAGCTGGTCTTCGGGGAGGTGACGACCGGCGCGGAGAGCGACCTCGAGCAGGCCACCCGGGTCGCCCGCCAGATGGTCGGCCGATGGGGGATGTCGCCCGCCCTCGGGCCGGTGTCCCTCCTCCCCGGACCGAGCCACCAGCCCACCCTCGGCTTCGATGCCGAGGAACCCGCCCCCGCCACCCTCGAGCTGCTCGACGCCGAGGTCCGCCGGCTGCTCGACGAAGGCGACGAACGGGCCCGCCGGACCCTCGCCGAGCACCGGGACCAGCTCGACAACCTGGTGGGGGCCCTGCTGGCGGCCGAGACCCTCGACGCGGCCGAGGCGTACAAGGCCGCGGGCGTCCCGCTCCCCGCCGACGGCAACGGGTCCGTCGCCGCCGCGGCACGCCTGGCCCAGCCCTCCTGACCGAGCACCATGCCGGCGCCCACGAGTACGGCGCGAAGGGGCACGGCCGGCGTTGGGGAGCGCCGGCCGTGCCTGACGGATGCGGGTGGCGGGGGGTACCCGCTCCGTTCGAGCCAGGGTGGGCACCTGACCCTCGTACAGGACAACGTCGGCCGCGGCCCGCCCGTTCCGCTGTTACCAACTTGTGACAGAGCGGTTGCTCGGCCGTGGACGAGCGACCTCTTCACCGGGAGGACGCCCGAGGGGGAGCGGCCTCCCTCGGCCCCTCGGCCGCCGGGCCATCATGCACCGATGCCGACGGAACTGCTCTACCTCCGGGACGCCTTCCTCCGGACCTTCACCGCCACGGTGGTCGAGGTCGACGAGACGGGGCTGGCGCTCGACCGGACCGCCTTCTACGTGACCGGGGGCGGCCAACCCCACGACACCGGCGTCCTGCGCTGGGACGGCGGCGAGGCGCGGGTCGTCGACGTCCGCAAGCGGGGCGACGTGGCCTGGCACACGGTCGAGGGCCACGTGCCCGACGTCGGCACCGCGGTAAGCGGTGAGATCGACTGGGACCGCCGGCACGCCCTCATGCGCACCCACACCGCCCTGCACGTGCTCTGTGGGGTGATCTGGAACACCTGGGGGAAGGCGGTCACGGGTGGGGACATGCAACCGCTGGCCGCCCGCATGGACTTCGAGTTCGACCCTCTCCCCGAGGGCTTCGCCGCCGAGGTCGAGGCCCGGGTGAACGCCGAGCTGGCTGCCGGCCGCCCCATCGAGGTGTCCTTCCTCCCGCGTGGCGAAGCCCTGGGCGACGCCGACCTCATCCGCACCAAGGTCAACCTCATCCCCGAGTCGGTCACCGAGATCCGGGTCGTCGACATCGTGGGGCTGGACAAGCAGGCGGACGGGGGCACCCACGTGGCCAGCACGGACGAGGTGGGCCGCATCCGCGTCGTCAAGACCGAGTCCAAGGGCAAGGGAAACAAGCGCATCCGCATCGAGGTGCTCGACGCCGATGCCTGAACCGGTGCGCGGCACGAGAGCGTTGCGAGATCCGGCGAGCGGAGGAGGACTACGAAGACGACGCTCCGGGCGCTGTAGGTGGGGGACCGAGCGACAGGCGTCCTCGGCTCGGTACCGCCGACGGCGAGCGCTTGGGGGATCGACACCGTGCTCGCCACCTTCCTCGTGCGGCCTGCGAAGGGGGCGGTCGCCCCGGGCATGCCGTGACGACCGGGAAGCCCCAGGGCCGTCGGCCGCCGGACGGTCCGGCTTCGCCGCGTCGGCTCCACTCCGCCTCTCCTTCGGCGCCAGGTGGCTCGCCTACGCTGCCGCCATGACCCTCCGCGTGGCCGGCACGGCCGTGCCCGTCATCGGCACGGCGCGCATCTACGTCTGCGGCATCACCCCGTACGGCACCACGCACCTGGGCCACGCCGCCACGTTCGTCTGGGTCGACGTGCTGGCTCGCCTGCTCCGCCACACCGGTGTGCAGGTCGAGGTGTGCCGGAACATCACCGACATCGACGACGACATGCTCGAGCAGGCGCGCCGACAGCACGACGACTGGCGCATGCTGGCCAGCCGGCAGACGTACCGGTTCGAGGACGACATGCGCCAGCTGCGCGTCGGGCATCCCACCTTCGAGCCCCAGGCCCACGTGTACGTCGACGAGGTGATCGCCCTGGCGTCGGCCCTGCTCGACGCCCGGGTGGCCTACGAGCGGGGCGGCGCCGTCTACCACCGGGGCGCCGAGGTGGTGGAGCGGGCCGGCCTCGACGCTGAGCAGGCCCTCGCCCTGGTCTCCGAGCACGGTGGCCGAGCCGACGACGGGATGAAGGACGACCCCCTCGACACACCGGTGTGGCAGCGGTCGGCCGAGGGAGAGCCGGCGTGGCCCAGCCCGTGGGGGCCGGGACGGCCGGGCTGGCACTCCGAGTGCGCGGCGATGGCCCTTGCCACCTTGGGCCCGGGGATCGACGTGCACGGAGGAGGCGCCGACCTCGCCTTCCCCCATCACGCCTTCGAGGCGGCCCAGGCCGAGGCGGCCACGGGCGTGCGCCCCTTCGCCCGCTCCTGGCTCCACGTGGGCACGGTGACCGTGGGCGGCAAGAAGATGGCCAAGTCCACGGGGAACCTCGTCCTGGTCCACGAGCTGATCGAGGACAACTGGCCACCGGGCGCGATACGGCTCCTGCTCATCGACCGGCCCTGGGCCGACTCCTGGGACTACCGAGAGGACGACCTGGCGGCGGCCGCCGCCCGGCTCGACCGGCTGTGGTCCCGAGCGGGCGCTGCGACCAGTGACCGGGCGAGCGAGCAGGCCGCCGTCGACGCCCTGCTCGACGACCTCGACGTCCCGCGCGCCCTGGCCATCGCCGAGGAGGCCGGCGGCCACGTGCTCCGTTCGGTGGGCGCGCTGCTCGGGCTGTTCTGACCGGCGGGTGCGTCCCGGTATCGCATCCGCTCAACTAGCCTCGGCGTCGCGATGATTCCCGAGTCCCAGGTTCCACGCCGCCGAGGCGCGGGTCGCCTGGTCATCGGCCTCGCCGTCGGGGTCGTCCTCTTGGTGCTCTTCTTCGCCCGGGGTATCGCCGGGTTCTACACGGACTACCTGTGGTTCGACTCGCTCGACTTCACGAGCGTCTGGTCAGGAGTGATCCTCGCCAAGGTCGGCCTTTTCCTGGCCTTCACCGCCGGGTTCTTCCTTCTCTGCGGCGGCAACCTCCTTCTCGCCGAGCGTTTGGCGCCCGCGTTCCCGCCGGCCGGCCCCGAGGAGGCGACCCTGGCCGACGTCCGCCGGCTGCTGGACCGGCGCCCGGGCGCGGTCCGGTTGGGGGTCGCCCTCTTCCTGGCCCTCATCTTCGGGACCGGCGCCGCCGGCCACTGGAAGGAATGGATCCTCTTCCGCAACCACGTGCCCTTCGGCACCTCCGACCCGGAGTTCGGGCGGGACATCGGCTTCTACGTCTTCCAGCTGCCGTTCCTCGCCTTCCTCACCAACGTGCTGTTCTCGGCCCTCGTCGTGACGCTGATCGTCACGGCCGTCGCCCACTACCTGAACGGCGGGATCCGGTTCCAGATCCCCGGGCGCCGGGTCACCCCGGGAGTGAAGGCGCACCTCTCCGTGCTGGTCGCAGCCATCGCTTTCGTCAAGGCGGCCAACTACTACCTGGACCGGTTCGAGCTGACGTTCTCGACGCGGGGTGCGGCGCAGGGTGCCACCTATACCGACGTCAACGCCCAGCTGCCGGCGCTGAACCTGCTGATCGTCATCTCCATCCTGGCCGCCCTCCTGTTCCTCGTCAGCATCCGGCGTGGGGGGTGGGCGCTGCCGGTCACCGCCGTCGGCCTGTGGGGCCTGGTCGCCGTGGTTGCCGGGTCGGTGTACCCCGCCCTCGTGCAGCGCTTCCGGGTGGAGCCGGCCGAGTCCACCAAGGAGGCCACCTTCATCCAGCGCAACATCGACGCCACCCGGGTGGCCATGGGCCTGGAGACCGTCGACGTCAGGCCCTTCGCCTACGACGAGCAGCTGAGCGCCAACGCGCTGGCGAACAACGCCGAGACGGTGCGCAACATCCGGCTGTGGGATCCGCAGGTCCTCCAGCGCACGTACCAGCGCCTGCAGGAGGTCCGCACCTTCTACCGCTTCACCGACGTGGACGTGGACCGCTACCGGGTCCAGAACGACACCACCCAGATCGTGCTCTCGGCCCGCGAGCTCAACCCGAACAGCCTCCCCGCCGACACGTGGGAGAACCGGCACCTGGCCTTCACCCACGGCTACGGGGCCGTGCTGTCACCGGCCAACTCGGTGACGTCCGACGGCCAGCCGGACTTCCTGGTCAAGAACATTCCACCGCAGGGCGAGCCGGCCATCACCGAGCCCCGCCTGTACCACGGCGAGGCTCTCGGAGGCTACGGCATCGTCAACACGGGGCGGGACGAGATCGACTACCTGCGGGAGGACGGCACCGCCGTCACCAACCGCTACGACGGCGAAGGGGGCGTCGGCATCGGCTCGATCCCCCGCCGCCTCGCCTTCGCTCTCCGGTTCGGCGACGTGAACCCGCTCATCTCGGGGTTCATGACGGACGACTCCCGCATCCTGTACGTCCGGGACGTCCGCAACCGGGTGGCGACCATCGCCCCGTTCCTGCACTACGACCGCGACCCGTACCCGGTGGTGCTGGACGGGAGGATCGTCTGGCTTATCGACGCCTACACGACCACCAACATGTTCCCGTACGCGCAGCAGGCCGACCTCAACCGGGTGAACCCGGCCAGCGGGTTGAACCACCAGTTCAACTACGTCCGCAACTCGGTGAAGGTGGTGATCGACGCCTACGACGGCGACGCCACGTTCTATCTCGTCGACCCCGACGACCCCATCGCCGCCGCCTACGCCAAGGCGTTCCCCAATCTGTTCGCCAGAGCGGAACCTCCGGCCGAGCTACGGGCCCACTTCCGGTACCCCGAGGACCTGTTCCGGGTGCAGACGAACATGTGGGGCCGCTACCACATCAGCGACGCCAACGAGTTCTACTCCCAGTCCGACCGCTGGAACATCGCCCAGGATCCCGGCTCCGCCGGGGCGACGCCCGGGCCGGTGCCGGTCGACGCCGCCGGTGTTCCCGTGGGGAGGCCCAGGGAAGGCCGGATGGACCCCTACTACCTTCTCATGCGGCTGCCCGACGAGCCGAGGGCCGAGTTCCTCATCCTCCAGCCCTTCGTCCCGTTCTCCGACGACGACTCGCGGCGTGAGCTGTCGGCGTTCATGGTCGCCAAATCCGATCCCACGGAGTACGGCAAGCTCGAGGTGTTCGTGATGCCCCGCGACCGCCAGGTCGACGGCCCCGCCATCGTGAACGCCCGCATCAACCAGGATCCGGAGGTCTCCTCGCTCATCACGCTGCTGAGCCGGGCGGGGTCAGAGGTGCTTCAGGGGAACCTGGTGATCATCCCGATCGAGCAGTCGCTGCTCTACATCCGGCCCCTCTACGTGCAGGCCACGGGCCCCAACGCCGTTCCCGAGCTGAAGAAGGTCATCGTCGCCTTCGGCGGCCGCATCCAGATCCGCGACACGCTCCAGGACGCCCTCGCCGCGGTGTTCGGCGATGCCCCGCCCACCCTGGAGGAGGGGCCGAGCCCCGGGCCGCAGGACCCGGCCGCGCCCTCCCCCCCGTCCGCCATGCCCGAAGAGGTCCGCCGCATCCTGGACGACGCGGCACGGGCCTTCGCCGAGGCCGACACTGCGCTCCGCAACGGCGACCCGGTGGGGTATGCGACCAAGGTGCAGGAGGGCCGGCAGGCCTTCGAGCGGGCCCGCCAGGCCGCGGCGCGGGACGCCACGACACCGACCACGGTGACGGCGACGGCGGCTCCCGGCTGACATCCCCGCCCGCCAGCGGCGGCCTCGACGCGGCGCGGCCGGTGAGCACATGATCGCCATTCTCGCCCTCTTCGGGCTGTCGGGGGTGCTGCTCATCGCCTTCGGCGACCGGCTCCGGCACAACGCCTTCATCGCGGCCGCCCTGGCGCCGGCCGTGTCGGCGCTGTGGACGTGCCTCCAGCTCGACGAGGTCGTGACCGGCGGGGTGGTGGCCGAGCAGCTGGCGTGGGTCCGGCAGCTGGGGCTGACCGTCGACCTCCGCCTCGACGGGATGGGCGCCACCATGACCCTGCTGGTGTCGGGGATCGGCGTGCTCATCCTCCTCTACGCCCGGTCCTACTTCAGCCCCGACATGCCCAATCCCGGGCGACTGGCGGGTCTTCTCGTCCTCTTCGCCGGCGCCATGGTCGGGCTCGTCCAGGCCGACCACCTGCTCGTCGTCTACACCTGCTGGGAGATCACGTCGGTCACCTCGTACCTGCTGATCGGCAACACCCACACCGACGCCAACGCCCGCGCCGCCGCCCTCCACGCCCTCCTGGTGACGAGCGCGGGCGGGCTGGCCATGCTGGGCGGGTTCGTGCTGCTCGCCCACGAGGCTGGGACCTACCGGATCGGCGAGCTGGCCGGAGGCACGCCGCCGACCGGCGGGGCGACCGTCACCGTGGCCTTGGTGCTCGTCCTGCTGGGGGCGTTCACCAAGTCGGCCCAGTACCCGTTCCACGCCTGGCTGCCCGGGGCCATGGCCGCGCCCACGCCGGTGAGCGCCTACCTCCACTCGGCCACCATGGTGAAGGCCGGCGTCTACCTCGTCGCCCGCCTGGCGCCGGTCTTCGCCGTGGCCACCGTCTGGCGACCGACCGTCCTCGCCGTCGGGCTGGTGACCCTCGTCGCCGGCGGGCTCCGGGCCCTCCGCCAGCACGACCTCAAGCTGCTCCTGGCCTTCGGCACCGTCAGCCAGCTGGGACTGATGATGGTGCTCTTCGGCGCCGGCACCCCCGAGGCCACCACGGCCGGGTGGGTGCTCCTCGTGGCCCACGCCCTGTTCAAGGCCGCCCTGTTCCTGGTGGTCGGCATCCTCGACCACCAGACGGGGACGCGCGACATCCGGGAGCTACCCGCCCTCGACCGGCGCTGGCGGGGGGTGGAGGTCGTCTCCGCGGTCAGCGCGGCCTCGATGGCCGGCCTCCCCCTGGTTGCCGGCTTCGTCGCCAAGGAGTCGGCGTACGCCGCCCTCCTCGACGCGTCCTTCACCGCTGCCGACGTGGTGGCCGCCGCCACGGTGGGAGGCTCCATGCTCACCGTCGCCTACGCGGCCAGGTTCCACCGGGGCGCCTTCCTCACGCCCCGCCGCCGTGGGCGCCCCGGGCCGGCCCCTTCGCCGTCCCCGCTGCTGCTGGCCCCCGCAGCCCTGCTGGCGGCGGTGACCGTGGTCCTCGGGGTGGCGCCGGCGGCGGCCGACGGCCTGGCGACGGCCGCGGTGCGATCGCTCGACGGCACCGCGGAGGCGGTGCACCTGGCCGTCTGGCACGCTTTCAACCTCCCGCTCCTGCTGTCGGTGGTCACCCTGGCCGGGGGGTTCCTGCTCGCCGTCGCCGACCGCCCGGCGCAGCGGGTCCTGGCCGCGGGCAGCGCGGTACCCAGGGCCGACGCCGTCTACCTGCGCACGCTGCACGGGCTCGGGAACCTGGCCCGCGCCGTGACCGGCGTGGTGCAGAACGGGTCGCTGCCCGTCTACGCGGGCGTGATCCTGCTGACCGCCGTCGCCCTCCCCGCCGCCACCCTGTTGCCGTCCTTGGAGTGGCCGGGGTGGCCGTCGCCAGGGAACGTGGCCGACGTCCCCATCGCGGCGATGCTCGTGGTCGCCGCCGTCGGGGCGGCGACCGTGCGCCGGCGGTTCTCGGCCGCCGTGTTCCTCGGTGCCGCGGGCTACGGCATGGCCGCGTTCTTCGTGGCCTACGGCGCCCCCGACCTGGCCCTCACCCAGGCTGTCGTCGAGACCTTGTCGACGGTCGTGTTCGTGCTCGTGCTGCGCCGGCTCCCCGAGCGCTTCGAGCGCCAGTCGTCGTCCCGCCGCCGCGTCGTCCGACTCGGCATCGCCGCGCTCGTCGGGGTGACGGTGTTCGGGTTCGCCATCGTGGCCGGGGGCAGCCGGACCTCGCCTCCGGTTTCGGACGAGATGGTCGCCCGGTCGGTGCCCGACGGCCACGGGCGAAACGTGGTCAACGTCATCCTGGTCGACTTCCGAGGCCTCGACACCCTGGGGGAGATCACCGTCCTGGCCGTGGCCTCGATCGGAGCCGTGGCCCTGGCCCGCGTCGGGCGCCGGGCGGCTGCGTCGCAGGCCGAGCCGGAGGCCCCGCCCATCGAGGCCCCCGGCGTGCGGCGGATCGTGTTCGTGGACGTCTCGGTGCACATGGTCTTCCATGTGGTGATGCTCGCCTCGGTGTGGCTGCTGTTCGCCGGCCACAACCAGCCTGGCGGCGGGTTCGTGGGCGGCCTCCTCGCCGGGTCGGCGATCACTCTCAACTACATCGCGGGAGGGATCGGTGAGGTGCGCAGCGGGTCGCGGTTCCGGCCGTGGACGGTGCTCGGCGGCGGCCTCCTGCTCGCCGCGGGCACCGCCACCCTTCCCCTTCTCACCGGGGGGTCGGTGCTCGACGTGGCCAGCAGCTCGGTCGAGCTCCCGGTGCTGGGCACGATGAACCTCAGCTCGGCGCTCGTCTTCGACGCCGGCGTGTACCTCGCCGTCGTGGGCATGGTGCTGATGGCCTTCGAGGCCTTCGGCGACGAGGCCCCGATCGAGGCTTCGGCATGACCATCGTCCTGGCCGCCACTGCCGCCACCCTCTTCGCGGTGGGGACGTACCTGGTGCTGCAGCGGAAGCTCAGCCGCATCATCATCGGCCTGGGCCTGCTCACCCACGGCGCCAACCTGCTCCTGCTCGGCTCCGGCCGCCGCGGCTCGCCGCCGGTGATCGGCACGGGGGAGGTGGGGTCGTTCAGCGACCCCCTGCCCCAGGCCCTGGCCCTGACCGCCATCGTCATCACCTTCGCCGTCACCGTCCTGCTCCTCGCTCTCGCCTACCGCAGCTGGTTGCTGACCCACGACGACGAGGTGGAGGACGACGTCGGAGACCGGGACGTGGCCCGAGCCGAGATCCTGCGCGAGGAGATCCACGACCAGGAGACGGCCATGACCGACGGCATCGTCGATCCCGTGCCATGAGCTGGCTGGTCCCGGTCCCCATCGTGCTGCCGCTGCTGGGCGCCGCCCTCTCGGTCCTGGTCGGACGTTCCCGGGTGGCCCAGCGGGTGATCGGGGTCGCCGTCCTGGCCACCGTCGCCGCGGCGTCCGCCGTGCTCCTCGTCGCCGTCGAGCGCGACGGGACCATCGTGGCGCGCGCCGGCGACTGGCCCGCGCCCCTGGGGATCACCCTGGTCGCCGACCGCCTGGCGGTGACCATGCTGGTGGTCGCCGCCGTCATGCTGCTGGGGGTGCTCCTGTACGCCATCGCCGAGCCGGGGGCGGAACGGAACCACGTGGGGTTCCAGTCCGTGTACCTGGCGCTGGCGGCCGGCGTGTCGGCGTCGTTCCTCACCGGCGACCTGTTCAACCTGTTCGTCGCCTTCGAGATGATGCTCACCGCCAGCTACGTGCTGATGACGCTCGGCGGCCGGCGGGAGCAGGTGCGGGCGGGCATGACCTACGTGGTCATCAGCCTCCTGGCCTCGACGCTCTTCATCACCTCGCTGGCCCTGCTCTACGCCGCGACCGGGACGGTCAACATGGCCGACCTCGCCGGGCGCATCGCCGAGCTGCCCCCGGGCGTGCGCAGCGCCTTCGCCGTGCTGCTCCTGGTCGTCTTCGGGATCAAGGCGGCCCTCTTCCCGCTGTTCTTCTGGCTGCCGGACAGCTACCCGATCGCCCCCTCGCCGATCACGGCCGTGTTCGCCGGCCTTCTCACCAAGGTCGGGATCTACGCCATCGTCCGCAGCCAGACCCTGTTCTTCCCGGCCGACAGCCGCCCGGACACCCTGGTCCTCGTGCTGGCCGGGGCCACCATGGTGGTCGGGGTGCTCGGCGCCCTGGCCCAGGACGACGTCAAGCGCATCCTCTCGTTCACCATCGTGAGCCAGATCGGCTACCTGGCCTTCGGGCTGGGGCTGTTCACGGTGGCCGGGGTGGCGGCCGCCGTGTTCTCGATGGTGCACCACATCGTGGTCACCACTGCTCTCTTCCTCGCCAGTGGGCTGATCGAGCAGGTGGGCGGGTCGAGCCGGCTCACCCGGGTCGGGGGGATGGTGCGCAAGGCCCCGGTGATGGCCGCCCTGTTCCTCCTCCCGGCTCTGGGCATGGCGGGGATCCCGCCGCTGTCGGGCTTCGTGTCCAAGTTCGCCCTGGTCGACGCCGGCATCGCCTCCCGCCAGTACGTCGTCGTCGGGGTCAGCCTCCTCGTCAGCCTGCTCACCCTCTTGTCGATGATCAGGATCTGGACGGGCGTCTTCTGGAATCCCGTGGAGGAGCCGCCGGCGGACGGCCCCCCCGACCCCGGAGGCCGGGGAGGGCCGTTGGGCATGCTCCTCCCGACGGCCGCGGTGGTCGCCTGCAGCCTGGGCGTGGCCGCGGTGGCCGGACCGCTCTACGCCCTCAGCGAGCGGACGGCCACCGAGCTGCTCGACCGCACCAGCTACGTGGCCGAGGTGACGCGGCGGTGAGGGCGGCGCGGCGGGTCGCGCTCCTCGTCGCCGTCTGGCTCCTCGCGTGGGGTGAGCTCTCGGTGGCCAACGGGGTCAGTGGCGTCGGCGTGGCCGTGGGCCTGCTCGTCGCCTTCCCTCCCCACCGGCGCCCGACCGCGCCCCGGCGGGTCAGCCCCCTGGGAGTGGCCCGGCTCGTCGGCTACGTCCTCGTCCAACTGGTCCCGTCCAACGTCCTCGTCGCCCGCGAGATCCTCGGCCGCCGCTCCCGGATCCGGACCGGCGTGCTCGCCTACCCCCTGCGCCACCCGTCGGACGAGGTGCTCAGCCTGATGGCCCACGTGATCGCCTTGACCCCCGGCACCATGACGGTCGAGGCCACCCGCGAGCCTTCGGTCCTCTACGTCCACTTCCTGCTGCTGGCCGACCTCGACCAGGCCCGGCGCACAGTGGCCCGGCTCGAGGGCCTGGCCGTCGCCGCCCTCGGTGGGACGGGTGAGGCGCCATGACCACGGCCGCCTTGGTCGTCCTCGCCCTTGCCGTCGCCGGCTTCGCCTACCGCCTGGTCGTGGGGCCTTCGCTGGCCGACCGCGTCCTCGCCCTCAACGGCCTGGTCCTCGCCGGGATGGGGGCGGTCGCCACCTACGCCGCCGCCACCGGCAACGGTGCCTTCCTCCCGGCCCTGGTCGCCCTCGCCCTGGTCGGCCCCATCGGCAGCGGCATGATCGCCCGCTTCATCGAGGGCCGCGGCGGATGATCGGGGAGCTGCTCACCCTGGCCGGGGCCACCCTCGTGCTCCTCGCCGCCCTCGGCCTGGTCCGCTTCGGCGATCCCCTCGCCCGCATGCACGCACTGGCCAAGGCCTCCACCCTCGGCCTCCTGCTCATCCTGGCCGGGGCGGCGGTCAGCCTGCACACCCTGAACGACGTGACGTCGGTGGTCCTGGCCGGCATCCTGCACGTGCTCGCTTCGCCGCCCGCCTCCAACATGGTCAGCCGGGCGACGTACCTCGTCACCGGCCTCCCTCCTGGCCACGACGCCGTCGACGAAGGGGTGGAGCCACTCGGCCTCCGGCGCCCGGACCCGCCCAGCTGAAAGGACAGGGCGCCTCGGAACCGCGCCTGGGCTCGCTCACCCCGCGCCTGTCGGTGACGCCAGCTGCCCGGTGCCGGTGGCCGTGGTCCCCCGACTCAGCGCCGGCGCAGGGGCGGGACCAGGGTGGGTGGGCTCCGCCTCGGGGGCAGCTCGGCCAGCAGGTCGGCGGTCGCCGCCGCGACCCGCTCGATGGCCCGCTCGATGGCGGGCGACGCCATCTGGCTGGCGGTCGTCACCGACGCCACCTTGCGCACGTACTGGCGGGCGGCCGACTCGACCTCCTCGGCGGTGGCGGGTGGCTCCAGGCCCCGAAGCGGGGTGATGTTCCGGCACATGCCGTCGACGATACGACCCCCGCCCGGCGTTGACAGATGCCACCCGTTGCCGTACCGCTGTTCCGATGGGAGACTTCCTCTCAGGGGAAGCGGTTGCGTGGGGGAGGTCCGAGTGCGGCTGTCGCCCGGCAGGTGGGCAGTGCTGGTGGCGGCGGCCGTGCTCGTCGCCGGAGTAGGGGCGTCGGCGTTCGCGTGCGCCAACCTGGCCACGCTCAACTTGAGCGCGACGAGCGGGCGGCCGGGGGCCACGGTCACCATCACCGGGGCGTCCTTCATCGGCGCCCGGGCGACGAACAACTTCGTCGCCACCCCCGTCGTCATCCGGTGGAACGACAAGGACGGCCCCGTCCTGGCCGAGGTCACCCCTGACCGGCGGGGTGCGGTCTCGGCCTCGTTCACCGTCCCCGACGTCAGCCCCGGCACCTACGTCATCCTCGGCATCCAGGAGACGCCGAGGAGGGCGGTCGACGCCCCACCCGACGCCCCCCCGGCCTACTTCGCCGAACCCGGGACACCGGCGCGGGCCTCGTTCGAGGTGGTGGCGCCCGGGAGGTCGGCGGTCGTACGCCCACCGGCGGGGGAGGCGGTCGACGCCCCCGAGAGCCAGGGCGAGCTCGACTCCACGGTCTGGATCGTCCTCACCGCCGCCTTCGGCGCGGTGGCCATGTCGCTCTTCGGCGGGGGGCTGATCGCCTTCATCCACCAGTCCCGCAAGGCCAGGGAGCCCGCCGCCGCCCGCTGGATCCCGCCCGGCTGGTAGGCCGCCGGCCGGGGCAGAATGGCCCCATGGCCAACGCGGTGATCGTCGACGCCGTCCGCACCCCTCTGGGGCGCCGCAACGGGGCCCTCCGGGACTGGCACCCGGTCGACCTGGCCGCCCACGTCCTGCGGGCCCTGGTCGAGCGCAACGACCTGGACCCCGCACAGGTCGACGACGTCGTCGCCGGCTGCGTGAGCCAGACCGGCGAGCAGGCCCTCAACGTGGGCCGCAACGCCGCCCTGGCCGCGGGGTTCCCCGACACGGTGCCGGGCGCCACCGTCGACCGCCAGTGCGGGTCGAGCCAGCAGGCCCTGCACTTCGCCGCCCAGGGGGTCATTGCCGGCGCCTACGACATGGTCATCGCCGCCGGGGTGGAGTCGATGACCCGCGTCCCCATGGGATCCACCATCCTGAACGGCCCCGGGAAGCCGTTCGGGCCGCTCATGACCCAGCGGTACGTGGGCGCCGGGGGGCTGGTCCCCCAGGGCATGGCCGCCGAGCGGGTGGCCGAGCAGTGGGGGCTGTCCCGCGAGGCGCTCGACGCCTACAGCCTGGAGAGCCACCGCCGGGCGGCGCGGGCCACCGACGAGGGTCGGTTCGCCCGGGAGATCGTCCCCGTGACCGTGGAGACGCCGACGGGCAAGCGCCAGTTCGACGTCGACGAGGGGATCCGCCGGGACACCAGCGCCGAGGCCCTGGCCGCCCTCAAGCCGGCCTTCCTGGCCGACGGCGGCACGGTCACGGCCGGCAACGCCTCCCAGCTGAGCGACGGGGCCGCCGCCGTCCTGGTCATGAGCGAGGACCGCTGTTCGTCCCTCGGACTCGTCCCCCGAGCCCGGTTCGTGTCGTTCGCGGTGTCCGGGGCCGACCCCTTGACCATGCTCACCGCGCCCATCCCGGCTACCACCGCCGTCCTGGCCCGGGCCGGGCTCACCCTGGACGACGTCGACGTGGTCGAAGTCAACGAGGCCTTCGCCTCGGTGGTGCTGGCCTGGGCCGCCGAGCACCGGGCGGAGATGGCGAAGGTCAACGTCAACGGGGGCGCCATCGCCCTTGGCCACCCCCTCGGGTGCTCGGGCGTGCGCCTGACCGCCACGCTCCTGGCCGAGCTCGAGCGGTCGGGCGGCCGCTACGGGCTGCAGACGATGTGCGAGGGCGGGGGCATGGCCAACGCCCTGGTGGTCGAGCGGCTGTGATGCGGTGATCTGGTTCCTCTTCAAGCTGCTGATCGCCATCGCCGCCTTCGTCCTCATCATGCGGCTGGGGATGCTCATCCTCGGCGGCCTGGCCCGGCCCCACCCGCCCCCCGAGCCGGGCCAGGTGCGGAAGGTCAACCTCCGCTACCGCTGCTCGATCTGCCTGGCCGAGGTGAAGATGGTCCAGGCCACCGAGGAGCTCCCCTTGCCGCCGCGGCACTGCCAGGAGGACATGGATCTCGTCGCCCCCACCTTCGAATGATTTTCCACAGGCTGTGCGTAAATCTGGGGGAAAGACTTGTGGACGAATCGGTTTGAACTGCGTTTCCGGTGGGTAACGGGGGGCCCGGCCTCGGGGCCTTGTGCAGGGCCCGGCGGCCGGGAGCTCAGTGGAACTTGGTGGCGGTGATGAAGCCGATAGTGATGAACAGCAGCCCGAGGAGGAGGTACATGTTGCTGGGCTCGTCGCCGGGCAGCATGCTGACGTAGTTGGCCAGGATCACCAGCATCCCCAGGCCGAGGCTCCCGAACATGAGGATCGGGACCCACCGGGGGCTGACCTTCTCCGAACGGGGAACCGGGGGCGTGTAGCGACCGGTGGGCTTGGGTGTCACCCGGCCGGTCGGCGCCCCGCCCGGCTTGCCCGACTTCGGGCCCTTCTTGGACGGAGGCTTCACCGGCTTGGCCACGGCCCCGAGGTTAGTTCGCCGGGTACGGTCGGGTCATGCCGCGCGTGGTCGTCGTCGACAACTACGACTCCTTCGTCTACAACCTCGTCCAGTACCTCGGGGAGCTGGGTGCCGACCCGGCCGTCTACCGCCCCGACGAGATCTCGGTGGAGGAGATCGAGGATCTGGGGCCCGACGCCCTGGTGATCTCCCCCGGGCCGGGTCGCCCTGAGGACGCCAAGCTGTCGAACGCGGTCATCGAGCGGTTCGCGGGTCCTCGAGCGTCGCTCGGCAAGGGGATCGTCCCCATCCTCGGGGTGTGCCTCGGGCACCAGTGCATCGGCCACGTCTACGGGGGGGACGTGGTGCGGGCGCCGGCGGTCGTCCACGGCAAGACGTCGCTCATCCACCACCGGGGCCAAGGGGTGCTGGCCGGCCTGGCCGACCCGTTCGAGGCCACCCGCTACCACTCCCTGCTCGTGGACCGGGACAGCCTGCCCGCCGAGCTGGAGGTCACGGCCGAGACGGAGGACGGCCTCATCATGGGTCTCCGCCACCGTGAGCTGGCCGTGGAGGGCGTGCAGTTCCACCCCGAGTCGATCCTGACCGCCGACGGCCGGCGGGTGCTGGCCAACTTCCTGGCCCAGGCCGGGTAGGCCCGCCTAGGGGGCGGCCGACGTCGTGGTCGTCGGGGCCCGGGTGGTCGACGTCGTCGACGGGAAGATGGTGATGGGCGGCACGGTGGCGCTGGTCGGCGGGGCGGTGGTGGCCGGCGCCAGCGTGGTCGTCGGGGCCGGCCCGGTGGAGACGATCAGGGTGACGGTGCTGTTGCGCTCGAGCGGCGTCCCCGCCGCCGGCTCCGTCCGGATGACCGTGCCGGCCTCGAAGTCACTGCTGCTCTCGTTCCGCCTCGCGGTGCGGAACCCGGTCTGGCCGAGCAGGTTGGCCGCATCGGCCTCCAGCCGGCCACGCACGTTGGGCACCGGTATCTGCTCGAGGCCCTTCGAGGCGGTGAGGGTGACCACCGAGCCCTTGGGCTGGCGGCTCCCGGCCGCGGGCGACTGGTCCAGCACCGTGTTCGGGTCGCGGTCGCTGTTGACCTCCCGCACCTCGACGCGGAACCCGGCGGCGGTCAGCGTCTCCCGGGCGACCTCGACCGTCCGCCCGCGGACGTCGGGCACCTCCTGGATGGGCGCGCCGGTGCTGACCGAGAGGGTCACGGTGGCGTTCCGCCTGACCTTGGTGTTGGCGAGGGGCTCCTGGTTCGTCACCTGCCCCACGGGATTGACCTCGTCCTGGACCTCGCGCCGCTCCGGTCGCAGGCCGGCGTCGCGGAGGATCCGCTCGGCGTCCTCGACCGGCAGGCCGATCAGCTGGGGGACGGTGACCTCCTGGACGCCCCCCACACCCAGCTGACGGCTGAGGAGGAAGAGCCCGGCGCCGAGCAGGGCGAGGAGCACGAGCATGATGATGATGTAGGTGCTGGTGCGGGCCCGGGGGCGCTCGTCGACCTGGACGAACGTCTCGCCGGGGGCCACGACGCGGGTGCCGTCGACGCCCGGCTGGACCACGGTGGTGTCGGCCCCGGCCGCGGCCGCGCCGGCCCCCGCCATCACCCCGGTCACCGCCGCGGCCGGCAGCAGCGGCTCGGCCACGACGGCGTGGCCGTGGTTGAAGCGGAGGAGGTCGGCCCGCAGCTCCTCGGCGCTCGAGTAGCGGTTGGCCCGGTTCTTGGCCATGGCCTTGGCCACGATGGAGTCGAAGGCCGCCGGCACGTCGGGGTTGTGGTGGCTCGGGGGGACCGGGTCCTCCCGGACGTGCTGGTAGGCGATGGACACGGGGTTGTCGCCGGTGAACGGGGGCCGGGCGGCGACCATCTCGTAGAGGACGACGCCCAGGGAGTACACGTCGGTCCGGGGGTCGACCACGTGGCCCTGGGCCTGCTCCGGGGAGAAGTACGTGGCCGTGCCCATGACCGCGCCCGCCTGGGTGAGGCTCTCGGCCGGGTCGCCGGCCCGGGCGATGCCGAAGTCGGTGACCTTGACCTGGGTGGTGGTGATGAGCACGTTGCCCGGCTTCACGTCGCGGTGGATGACCCCGTGGACGTGGGCGAAGTGGAGGGCGGCGGCGATGTCGGCCCCGATCTCGGCGGCCCGGTTGGCCATCAGGGGCCCCTGGCGGCGGATGACGTCGCGCAGGGTCATCCCGTCCACGTACTCCATGACGATGAAGTACGTCCCGTCCTCCTCGCCCCAGTCGTAGATGGACACGATGTTGGGGTGGTTGAGGTTGGCCGCCGACCGGGCCTCCCGCCGGAAGCGCTCGACGAAGGAGCGGTCGAGGGCGAACTCCGGGAACAGGACCTTCAGGGCGACGGGCCGGTCGAGGAGCAGATCCCGGGCCAGGTAGACCTCGGCCATGCCGCCGCGGGCCAGGTGCCGCACGATCTGGTAGCGGCCGGTGAAGACCTGGGAGGCCACCAACGCAGCCTAGGGGGCGAGTGCGGCCCGCATCACGGCTTGGGCGATGGGGGCGGCCAGGGCCCCACCGGTGAACTCCGTGGCGCTCGGCTGGTCCTCGAGCATCACGGCCACTGCCACGCGGGGGGCGTCGGCGGGGGCGAAGGCGATGAACCAGACGTGCGACTTGTCCAGCCCGGTCTGGGCGGTACCGGTCTTGCCGGCCACGGAGACGCCGGGGATCTGGGCCCGGGTGCCCGAGCCCCGCTCCACCACGTTGACCATCATGTCCCGGGTGGCCCGGGCCACGTCCGGCGGGGCGGCCGTCGTCCATGGCTTGGGCTCGTAGCGCTGGATCACCTCGCCCTCGGCGTCGCGCACCTCGGCCATGACGTGCGGCGCCATGATCACGCCGTTGTTGGCGATGCCCGCGGCGACGAGCGCCATCTGCATGGGGGTGGCCGAGACGTCCTGCTGGCCGATGGCCGACTTGGCCAGGCCCGGCTGGTCGCGGGCGAAGGCGCTGGCCGGGGGGAAGAACGACGCCGCCGCGTAGGGCAGGTCGATGGGTGGCACCTCGTTGAACCCGAAGGCTTCGGCGCCGGCCGACAGCTTCTGGGCGCCGAGGTCGAGGCCCAGCTGGGCGAACGCCGTGTTGCACGAGATCCGGAGGGCCTCCGGCAGGGGCCCGCCGCAGGTCCCGCCACCGAAGTTGGCCAGGGTCTGGCCGCCGGCCTGGGGCAGCGGGAGCTCGCGCAACGCGGGATAGACGGGCTGGGTGGGAGTGGCCGTGCCCGTGGCCAGGGCGGTGGCGGTGGTGACCACCTTGAAGCTGGACCCCGGGGGGTAGCGCTCGCGGTAGGTCCGGGGCAGGAGGGGCTTGTCGGGGTCGCCGTTGAGCTCGGTCCAGGCCGACCGGACGGCGTCCTGGTTGTGGGACGCCAGGGTGTTGGGGTCGTAGGTGGGGTAGTCGGCGAAGGCCAGGATGGCCCCGTTGCGGGGGTCCAGGGCCACGACGGACCCCTTGCGGTCCCCCAGCTGGGCGGTGGCCAGCTCCTGGAGGCTCCGGGACAGGGTCAGGGTGACGTTGGCCGTCTTGTCCTTCTCGACCAGGAGGTCGCGAGGGTCGAACCGGTTGTCGGACAGCCGCCCGGTGAGGGCGTCGTTGTACTCCTTCTCCACGCCCTCGCTGCCGTAGGTGAAGGAGAAGTACCCGGTGACGTGGGCGAAGAGGGGCCCGAGGGGGTACTGGCGCTGGAGCTTGAAGGCGTCGTTCGACGGCACCGACTGGGCGACCACGGCCCCGTCGGAGGTCTGGATGACCCCCCGGGGCCGGGTGAAGTCCCGGACGACGGCCCGGCTGTTGGCCGGGTGGTTGTTGAGGTCGTCGGCCTGGATGATCTGCAGGTAGTTGAGCTGGATGAACAGGGCCGAGAACAGCACGAGCAGCACGATCCCCAGCCGGCGGATCTGGGTGTTCATGCCGCGGCCCCCGCGCCCGCCCGGGCCCGGTCGTCGGAGATGCGCAGGAGCAGGGCCAGGAGGATGTAGTTGGAGATGAGCGAGGAGCCTCCGTAGGACACGAACGGCAGGGTGATGCCGGTCAGGGGGACGAGGCGGGTCACCCCGCCCAGGATGATGAACGTCTGCAGGCCGAGGATGGCAGTCAGCCCCGCGGCCAGCAGCTTCTCGAAGGGTGACTCCACCCGCAGCGCGATCCTGAGCCCGGCGCCCACCATGAGCATGAACGCCATGAGGACGGCCGCGGTTCCGAGCAGGCCCAGCTCCTCGCCGATGGCGGCGAAGATGAAGTCGGTGGAGACGGCGGGGATGCGCTGGGGGCTGCCCTGGGAGATGTTGGTGCCCGAGAGGCCCCCGGCGGCGAATGCGAACATGGCCTGGACCGTCTGGTAGCCCGCCCCGGTGGCCACCGACCACGGGTCGATGAGGATGCTGATGCGGGTCTTGACGTGGTCGAAGATCGTCCACGCGGCGAGGGCGCCGCCGGCGAACATCAGGCCGCCGATGCCGAGGTAGACGTTCCGCGCCGTGGCCACCCAGAGCAGGACGATGAACAGGGCGAAGAACAGCAGCGAGGACCCGAGGTCCTTCTCGAAGAACATCACGACCATGGAGAAGCCCCAGGCCAGGACGATGGGCCCGAAGTGGCGCACGTTCGGGACCCAGACCCCCGCCACCCGCCGAGTGCCCATGGCCAGCAGCGGCTGCTTCTCCACCAGGTAGGAGGCGAAGAAGACGCAGAGGGCGATCTTGGCCAGCTCGCCGGGTTGAAAGGTGAGGGTGCCGATGCGGACCCACAGGCGGGCGCCGTTGATGTTGCGGCCGATCACCGGCAGCAGGGGCATGAGCAGGAGGCCGATGCCGACGAGGGCGAAGGTGTAGCGGAACCGCTCGATGTCGCGGGCCCGGCGGACCAGGGCCAGGGTGGCCACGAAGGCGCCCACGCCGAGGGCCGTCCAGAGGGCCTGGAGCCCGGCCAGGTCGGAGTCCAGGCGGGCGATGAAGACGTAGCCCACCCCGTTCAGCAGGCCGGCGAGGGGCAGGAGGATGCCGTCGGCATTGGGGGCCAACCGCCGGGTGGCCACGTGGGCCACGCCGAGCAGCCCGAGGATGATCAGCAGGAAGGGGACGAGGTCGGCCGGGAGCGAGGCGCTCCGCCCCAGCCCGGCCAGGGTATAGGCGCCGGCGGTGAGGATGCCGGCCATGACCATGAGGCCCAGCTCGGTGTTGCGGCGCATGGCCGCCAGCACCGTGCTCACGGCCAGCCCACCTCCGTCGGTCCCGCCGTTCGGAGTCGATCGGAGCGGCGCGCCTCCGCTGCGCTTCGGTGCTCGCTCATGGGCGCGTCGTCGTTGTCGAGACGACGGTCGAGCTGGCCATGGTCGGCGGTGGAGGCACCGTCGTGGGCGGCGGCGCCCGGCGGGCCTCGACCTCCTGGCGCAGGTTGTTCACGTAGCGGTCGGCCGCCGCCTTGCTCGACACCTCGTGGCCGGCCTCCAGCTCGATGCGCTGGGCGGGGAGGAGCTCGGCGCCCGTGGGCTGGGCCTTGTACTCGACCAGGGTGGGGTCGAACCACAGGAGACCGCCCGGGCGGCCCCGGTAGATGGCGACCTGCTCCCCGTCGAGGCCGACGAAGTAGGCCCCCCGGGCGTACCAGGCCACGGCCCAGACGGCGGCGCCCAGCACGGCCAGCACGGCCACGAGGAAGACGACCACCCGCCACGTCATGCGCCGGCCCTTGGTCTCCGGGGCCGGGGGGGCGAGCTGGGGGCGCCGGGCCGAGGCCGAGGGCGGTTCGGGGGCGGGGGGCGCGGCCACCCGGGTCCCGGTCGGCTCCCGCTCGGGCAGCGAGCTCTCGATCGTCGGCGGCGGGGTGGGACGGGAGGCGGTGGTGCCGGCGTCGCCCGCGAGCGCGGCCGACGCCCGCTGCGAGCGGCCGTCGTCGTCCACCACGTCGACCACGACCACGGTGATGTTGTCGCTGCCGCCCGCGGCCCGGGCCTGGCGGACCAGGTCGTGGGCCGCCTCCTGGGGGTCGGCCAGCTGGCGCAGCGTGGAGGCGATGCGCTCGTCCGACAGCTCGTTGGTGAGCCCGTCGCTGCACAGCAGGATGCGGTCGCCGACGAAGGGGATGATCTCCCAGGAGTCGACCTCGATCTCGGGCTCCATGCCCAGGGCCCGGGTGATGATCGACCGCTGGGGGTGGGTCTGGGCCTCGGCCGGGCTCAGCTTGCCGTCCCGCACCAGCTCCTCGACCAGGCTGTGGTCCTCGGTGAGCTGGATGAGGTCGCCCTGCTGAAGCAGGTACGTGCGGGAGTCGCCCACGTTGGCCAGGGCCAGCTGCTCCTCGCCGTCCTCGCGCACCAACGCCAGGGCGGTCAGCGTGGTCCCCATCCCCCGCTTCTCCCGGCTCCCCTGGGCCAGCTCCCACACGGCGTGGTTGGCGGCCTCCACCGCGGCGACCAGCCCTTCGGTGGTCTGCTCGCCCTCTTTGAAGAAGCGCAGGAGGGTCTCGACCGCCGTCTGGGACGCCACCTCGCCCGCCTGGTGGCCGCCGACGCCGTCGGCGACCGCGAACAGCCGCTCGTCGG